>JAFRRE010000032.1 GCA_017428285.1 Bacteroidales bacterium
AATGTTCTTGCCCGTCAGTTTGGGTTGTTCGGTGCCTGCATACTTGGCGGCCTTGAGGTCGGCAGCAAGTTTCAGTAAGAACTTAATCTCTTCCGGAGTGAAGTCCAACAACTTCAGGAAGTTTCTGTTTCTGAGGTTAAATGCCATGTTGTCTTTAATTTAAGATTTGATATTTAAAGATTTAAGATTCAAAATTCGTTTGACTATGGCTCATGGCTGATGGCCAATGGCCCGCTTCAGCAAAAGGCGTAGACTTTGACTCTTTGGGTGAAACGAGCCATAGGCCATGGGCTATAAGCCATAGCCACAAAAACGCTGCAAAATTAGTCTTTTTTCCTTTACCTTTCAATTAATTAAACAACTATCTTTGCACCATGATTATCCTCGACAATGTAGTCGTCACCGACGAATTCCTGAATGCCCAGTTCTGTTGCTGCCTACCGCGCTGCAAAGGCTGGTGCTGTGTGGCTGGCGATGCCGGCGCACCTCTCGAAGCCTCTGAAATAGAGCAAATAGAAGACAACCTTGAAGCCATCAAGCCCTATATGCGGCCCGAAGGCATCAAAGTCGTAGAAGACAATGATGTCTACGATTACGACGAGACTGGCGAGCTCGTCACACCCTTAGTGAATGGCGAAGAATGCGCCTTTGTTTATTTCCACGAGAACGGCACGGCCCTCTGCGCCATCGAAAAAGCCTATCTGGAAGGCAAATGCGACTTCTGGAAACCCATTTCGTGCCATCTCTATCCCATTCGCTTGGTCGAGAAGGACGGTTTCACACACATTCTCTACCACGAATGGAGCGTTTGCGTACCTGCCAAGCGCAAAGGCGAGCACGAGGGCATCCCGCTGTGGAAATTCCTCAAAGCCCCGATGATTCGGAAGTTTGGGGAGGATTGGTATGAGCGTCTGGAGAAAATGCTCCAGAAAGGATAGCTGTCTTTTTACGCTCATTTATTTAAAGCCCATAGCGACGGAATTGCAAACCGTTGCCTTGAGTTTAGGTATATCACTCTTTCACCACCTTATGCACGGATTTTTGCCCATCCTCATTGGTAACGATGACGAAGTAGACACCCGTAGGCAGTGAGGACATATCGATTTGCAGTTCGTTGTCTTTGCCTTGCACGCTGAACACCTTTTCCCCGAGCATGTTGAACACCTTGGCTTGTCGCAGATTCTCGCCTTTGACAGAAACAAAACCCGAGGTTGGGTTGGGATGGACAGTTACCCAATCGTTCGAATCCTGGTTCTCGGGAACACCCACATAGTAATCCCCAAACACAGGTATGCTGTCGTTGATTATCGTCCAAGTCCTGTAGAGCTCAGGATGCTCCTGATTAGCTATCCAAAGGTTGAGCGCATCAATTAGGTTATCAGTGGCGGTATCATTGATGGTGATTGGCACAGCCAAAGTTCCTACTCTGTCAATATTAGTGTATTCGGAGCAGTCCCTAAACTCTCCGCCTTCGTTCAGGCCAATCATATGTTTGAAGGATGTCTTTGAAAAGTCAGTATAGCAGTAACTGATACTGCTCCCTTCAGATAAAAAAGCAGCATAGGTACCATAATTATGGATGGAATAGAAATCACGGGTTGGCGTGGAATGGCAATTTCTCAGGACGGCCTGTTTGCCATTGCTGTTGGGTAAAGTCTCATTGAAATATACCAAACCTCCAAGATTAAATGTAAAGGATTCTTTTCCCGCACCTCCATAAAAATAGCAGTTCTCTACCACGGCATCGGCATAGTCTCCATCGCAGAGGTTATAAGCGACCAAAACAGCACCTTCATAAGGAGCGCAATCATAGTCATGGCCTCCGCAAGCACAATTCCTGACCGTGGAATTGCGGTTCATGCCTACCAGACAACTACCATAATAAAAACTTATTTCCCGTGAATGAATAAATATGTTGTCCACAACGGAAAGCGAATCGGAAAAGCCTACCATTCCGCCCCGATAGCAACCATAATAAGTGCAAGAAGAAGCAATTTGGCAAGTCGAGTCCAGGGTTACGTTCTTCACCGTAGCATGACGTATGTAACCAAAAACACCCATATCAAAGAAGTAATTGTTTACACCGTCAAATCTAGAATACTTTTGACAAAGATGATGAATTTTATGGCCATCGCCGTCGAATGTGCCCAAGAAAGGGGTCTCCCTCTTGCCGATAGGGCTGAAGCAATAGTTCCATCCTTCCTCTCCAAAATCAATGTCGTTGGTGAGTCTCACGGTGCGTCCCTCGAAGTTGTCGGGATCGCAGCCGTTCAATCCGTTCACTGTGGAGATGAGCCAGACCAAGCCGTCTGATGAAGAGATTTCAACATTTCCTTCTGCATCCATACGATAACCCTCAGGCTGGGAAACGATGGTGTCGGTCCACAAGGGATAGGGGACTTCATTATCTTGCGCAAATGTAGTTGTAGCGAAAAGCAAAACCACAAAAAGGTATAATATCTTTTTCATAATGGATAGTTTTTAGAATTCATAGCTGCTGAAATTAAACAAACAATTACTCCACCATCACTTTTTTGGTTACAACAAATCCCTCCTGATTGGTGATACACAGTGTATAGATTCCCAACGGCAAGCCTTTCAGGTTGAGTTCGTTTGTGCTTTGCATCGTCCTCATCAACTGTCCCAAGGCATTGTAAACATTCACCTCGGTGACATTTGTGCCTTCGATGCGGACAAAGCCGCTGGTGGGGTTGGGATGGACGGTTACCCAATCGTTCGAATCCTCTTTTTCGGGAATGCCCACATAGTAATCCCCAAACACGGGTATGCTGTCGTTGATTATCGTCCAAGTCCTGTAAAGCTCAGGATGCTCCTGGTTGGCTATCCAAAGGTTGAGCGCATCAAGTAGGTTGTCTGTTGTAGTATCGTTGATGGTGACGGGCATGGATAAAGTCCCTATTCCGTCAATGTTCATGTATTCACGGCAGTCCCTAAACTCTCCGCCTTCGTTCAGGCCAATCATCCGGCCGTATTGATACATTTTTGTAAGGTCGGTGTAGCAATGCCTGACGCTGCTTCCTTCAGATATCACAGCTACCAAAGAGCCATAACAGCGTGCCAAGAAGCTGTCTGTTGGTGTGCTGTGACAGTTCCTCACAATAGCTTGCTTGCCGTTGTTATTGGGCATGGTCTCGTTGAAACCTACCAACCCTGCCAAATATTGAGGATTGTTATAAGCTACTGTTATGTTTCCATAAAAATAGCAGTTTTCTACCACGGCATCGGCAATGCCACCATCGGAACGGTTATAGGAGACCAGTCCACCTCCCTCTTTGGTTGGCGCACTATTATAGTCACGGCCTCCAAAAGCACAATTCCTGACGATGGAATTACGGTTCATACCCACCAAACTGGCGCCATACTCAAAATTCGTTCCTTGTGTATGAATATATATATTATCCACCACGGAAAGCGAGTCGGCGAAGCCTACCATGCCGCCCCGATAGTAGCCAGAATAGTCGCAATTGGAATAAACTCGGCAAGTAGAATCCAAAGTTATGTTCTTCACAGTAGCATGTCGTATATAGCCAAAAACGCCCATGTCAAAGTAGTAATTATTTACCCCATCATATTGAGAATACCATTGGCAAAGATGATGAATCTTGTGGCCATCGCCGTCGAAAGTGCCCAAAAATGGAGTCTCCCGTGTTCCAATGGGACTGAAGCAAAAATTCCATCCTTCCACTCCGAAATCAATGTCGTTAGCGAGTCTCACGATGCGTCCCTCGAAGTCATCGGGCTCGCAGCCGTTCAATCCGTTCACTGTAGAGATGAGCCATACCAAGCCATCTGATGAAGAGATTTCAACATTGCCTTCTGCATCCATACGATAGCCCTCTGGCTGTGAAACGATGGTGTCGGTCCACAAGGGATAGGGGGCTTCACGAAGGGGTGTTAGAGGATAACCATTTTGTGATAGCTCTGGTAGTAAAGACAGAGCATATTCGCACTGCATTTCATAGGCGCACCTTGACTCAGGTTTTAGCTGCATCAGCTTGCCTGCTGCCTTTACACCATTTTCTTCTATTTCAAGATACAAATTGCCAAGGTCAATCGTTGCAAATATGCTGTCGGCAAAGGTCGTTTCTGGATTGGTAATAACACCTTCATACCAAGCTATGGCTTCATCATAATTGGCAAGAATCTCATCACAACGGTTGGCCAGATAGTTAGACAGATATGAAAGGTTCTCTCGTGCAACAATGATAGTGTCCGTAAGATAATAGTGTTTTAGGTTTTCATAGTTGCCATTGGCAAGGCTTTCCAAAGGCAATAAAGCTTTCAAAGCAGTTTCGGCGCTAACCGTGTTCGGGAATCCTTCAATCACCTGATGATAAACCGATTTCGCTGCTTCATATGCACCAGCGTCACAAAGAGAATCGGCAATAGACAACAGCCTTCCATCAGAAGGCCATTCAGGACAATCATAAAACCCCCAATAGGGAAGATAGTTGAAGATCATCGAATGAGTTGTGCTGTACAAGTGGGTGGAAGGATAGAAATTGTTCCCCCATTCGTTTTTGCAGACATCAATGATACCTCTTGGGTAGAGATTACTAGGGTCTTCTATTATTGCATCATTATAATATACATATGGAACCGTCCCAGCATTTGTTTTATGGATGGAGTTGTAATGCATATTCTGAGGATTGCTTCCCGATGTTATGTATATTTCATAAGAAATGTTGTCGTGAATAAATTGGGTATGCGTCTCGGACAAAGCGGCACAATCCCCATTGAAATCCAATATGTTGCATCTATTATACAGTTTCACTCCAACGCCATTGCCATAAATGTTATTCATATAAACATGGCAAGTTGAGGCATAAAACACCAAACCGGCATTTAAACAACCTGAAATTGAACTATTACGAACTATTCTTCGGATTTGGGGACTTGTAGTCACATTCCCACTGTTTTTTATAAATATTCCATTGCTCAAGCATGCTGTCACCGTGTCACCGTCAATGTCAAAGTCACGGCTGTTCTCAATATGTATGGCATATTGTTTTGATGGATTGTGAAATTTACAGTTCTTTATGGTGGCTTTTCCCGTAAGTTCAATGCTTTCAGCAATGGATGAAGAGCCCGCAGGCTTGTACTTTAGCTCTGTGTTATTGAATTCAGCTCCTGTAACTGATAATTCCGTTGCATCGGAAAAAACCTGCATATCGGAAAAGCTCAGGCTTGATCCATTATTCTGAATCAAACTACCATGTATGATCAAGAGATTGTTGGTCGTCCCCTTAAAATCCACTTTACCGTCGATAACCAACGTAGCACCTTCCTCAATGACCAATGTTACAGAATCGCAAAGGGTCACGTCACTCTTGCCTGTGAATGTCAGGGTTTGACCATTGGCTACGACTAGGTCTTTGGAGATGCCAATAATGCCTCTATGGGTCTCGTTATTGTCAATGCTGTCGAACAACAAGGTGGGATAGTCGAAAGAGGTATGTTGGCCTATGTTGCCTAAATCATCATACACGGGATCCTCAAATCCCATATCATACCAATGCACCCCAGCTGAGGTTTTTCTAGAGTTATGTACGGTGTCCCATATATAAGCTTCCATAATTGAAATGATGCTGTCTCCATTAGGGTCGAAGTCAGAATAGAACTCTCCATCATAATCCACTTGATGTTTAGGAGACTCTCGATTTATCACCGAAATCATGTGATAATCAAATTCACCATGATGGTATGAGTCGTTATTATAATAATTATATGATTCGTTTTCAGTATAATCATTATACCCTCCATCTTCCCCCGTTAGTCTTTTGTCATCGGCACGATATGCACTTTGTCCTGCTTGAGAGGCCGAGATGAAGACCGTGTTTGATGCCGACAAGTCATCAGCAAAACCTCCACCGTGGCATTGTTGCATCCAGAATGCCTTTTTATGTGCAGGAATAGGATTGACCAAATTGGCAAATGTAGCGTCACTCATACTACCATTATTGTACAAGTAGAAATAGGAATGATTATTATTGTAATCATAACCGCCATGGTCAAAAATCCACACAAAAAGGAAATCGTCTTCCGTTATTTGGGGCTTGCCGTGAGTGCCAAAACGCAAATCTTCAAACAAAGAACAAACATGGGCAACTGTTGCGCTACCATCTGTAATTGTAACACTAGTTCCAGGATTGTATCTAGGATTGTTTGGATGGTGATCATAGCCATCGGCAAACAAAACGAAAATACTGTCGGGATGGAATCCTTTGCTTTGAAGCATTTCCCACATAAGGTAAGTGTCGTTCCAAAATTCGTCCAATTCACCCGTACCATCTCCCCTCCATAAATCACTCGATGGGATTTCGGTATTCTTTGCAGAAAGGTCACCAATGATGAGTACTGCGTATTTTTTTTGTGCCAGAGCAGAACATGTCATGACAAACAAAAACATGAGAAGAAAGAAGTACTTTTTCATAATGGAAAGTTTTTGAGTTAATTTGATGCAAAATTACATAAACCCCCCAGACTTTAACACTTTTTGACGATTTTTTCCTAAATTATTAATTTTTTGTATGTAAAAAAGCAAAACAATAGCGATGATTTTGCGGGAAAATGGCGCTATTTCGCGTCATTACCATGCAGCCATCATCGCGGTGGCCGCAGGCGGCTAATGCCGCCAACAACAAGAGGAATGCTATTTGCAAGGTGTGATTCTTTCCTGCAAATGATAATCCTTTTTTCGAAAAAGAACAATCAGAACTGGAAATAAATAAACGCCTGCAAGTCGGCGGTGATGAACTGGTAGATGACGAACACGATGGCGGCACACACCACAATCATCAGCAGGATGGGCATCTTGGCAAACCAAATGCGGTAGCGACGCTTGAAGTTCTCAGGCAGCCAATGGATGACCATACCGATCAAAATGAGGGAGAACACCACACGATAGTGGACAATGATGTTGGGTACGATGCTCCAGTCCCAACGGCTACCCATCTGGTTGACCATGTTCTTGGCCGTGCTCCAAGCGGTTTCGTTGGCCACGGCAGGGTCGAGGTTGGAGCCGCTGCGGAAGAAGAGTCGGGTGAAGGTGATGAAGGTGAAGGTCTGGAAGACCGCCCAAGCGTCTTGCAACCACTGCAAGGGCTTCTTGAAGCCAAAGAGGTTGTAGAGCATCCGTAACACATTGCCACCCAGTACTATCATACACCACACGAAAAGCAAAGTAAACACAGGCTGTGGCACATAGACGCACAGCACGCGCAGCAGGAAGGTAACCGCCATTATAAATAAGGTGCGGCCGTAGATGCTCCAGTCTTTCCAGAAATGGTAGAAGATCATGCCGATGCCGTTGAGTCCGCCCCAAATCACGAAATTCCATGAGGCACCGTGCCAAAGACCGCCGAGCAACATGGTGTCCATGCGGTTGATTTCAGTAGTGATGGTCTTGCGTTTTTCAGGCTTGAAGATGGCCACCAAGGTGAGGATTACCGCCAATACACCTACGCCAAGGCCAATCCACCAACTACCCGACAGGAATACGGCAATGGCGGCCAGCATGATGATGATGCAGAAGGTGCCGAAGGTGGCGTTGCGGTTGCCACCCAAAGGGATGTAAAGGTAGTCCTTCAGCCAACGCGAGAGCGACATGTGCCAGCGGTTCCAAAACTCACCTGGGTCTTTGGCTTTGTAGGGCGAGTTGAAGTTTTTGGGGAGGTAGAAGCCCATCAGCATGGCCACGCCGATGGCGATGTCAGTGTAGCCCGAGAAGTCGGCATAGACTTGCAGCGAATAGCCGAACAGGGCCATCAGGTTCTCGAAGCCGGTGTAGAGCAGGGGACGGTCAAACACGCGGTCGATGAAGTTGACGGCGATGTAGTCGCTCAAGACGATTTTCTTCACCAAACCGTTCATGATCCAAAACACGGCGATGCCGAACTGACGGCGGCTGAGGAAGTATTTCTTGTGCAGCTGCGGGATGAACTCGTTGGCCCTCACGATGGGACCTGCCACCAGCTGCGGGAAGAAGCTGACATAGAAACCGAAGTCGAAGATGTTGCGGACAGGCTCGATGCGCTTGCGGTACACATCCATGATATAGCTGATGGCCTGGAAGGTATAGAATGAGATACCCACAGGAAGCACGATGACATCGACGCTGAATCGGGTGTCGCCCGTGATTTGGTTTCCTGCCCACGAGAAAATATCGAACACGCGAAACTCCAAGCCCGTCAGGTTATTGATGACATCGGTGAGGAAATAGGCGTATTTGAAATAACAGAGGATGGATAGGTTGACGATAACGCTAAGCCCCAAAATGACATTGCGGCTTCCGTTTTTCTTCCTCGTATTGAGCCATTTGGCCGCGAAGAAGTTATATAAGGTGATGAAGATCAGTATTAAAACAAAGAGTCCGCTGGTCTTGAAGTAGAAGAACAAACTGACGAAAAACAGGAAGATGTTGCGCAACAGGCACTTGTTCTTAATCAAACAGAACACGGCGAACACCAAAGCAAAGAACGCCCAAAAATAGAATTGGGTGAACAGCAAGGGGTGTGCCTTGTCGAACGAGAACAGGTTTTTCAGGAAATCCAATGCTATGTCGGCGAAACTCATCATTTCATTTGTTGCTTTGCATTGGCTTTAACATGTTCTATATAGCGGCTGATCAAGGCGTTATAAAGCAGGTCGCCGATGAGTCGGTATCCGCTGCTGGTGAAGTGCACCTTGTCTTTCTGTGCCAGTTCGGCGTTTTCCCAGTTTTGCATCGAGCGCAACCCGCCCATGATGTCGAACTGGTCCCAAACGGCGGCATTATGTTGTTTGCCCAACTCCATGAAAGCCTCCTCAACGACTTTGCCGTTGGGATTGACCTCGTAACGCACTTTTTTCCGTCTGCCTTTCACCTTGCTATAGCTGTCGTTGTTGGTCACGAAGAGTATGGCGCAGTCGGGGTTGACGCGCTTGATGACTTGGATGAGCTCGTTGTAGTTCCTCTTGAAATACTTCACCTCAAAGTCTTTGTCCGCCGCGTCGTTGATGCCGATACCGAAGATGATGAGGTCGGGACGGATGAGGTTGAGGTCGCGCTCGAAGTCATCGCAGCGCAGGTAAGAGGACACTCGGGCTCCGTTCACGCCCACGCCATGCACACTGATGCCTGGCATGCCGTTTTCAAGCAGCACGCCTGTGAGGGTGAACTCGCCCGGCATTTTCTCAAAGAAGATGCAGATGGAGTCGGTATATGTTGGTAATTGGAAAGTGTATGTGGATAGGCGCTCATCGTATTGTCCTTTGAGGGTGTCGCCTTGGACGCCAAGGACGGGCACCACATTTTCAGTCTCCGAAAAGCCAATCAAGGTCACCTTGTTGAATTTGAAATCGGGACTGAGTTCGGTGATACGGCGCTCGCGGCTGACAATGCTCACTGAGGCCAAGGAATCAGAGGTGGTGATGGCGGCGCCGGCCAGACCCATGCGTTTGTCGGTCTCTTTGCGCACGGCGTTGCGGCAATACTCCCAAAAACCAGTGGAACTGACGCGGAAGTGCGAGGGATTGTTGGTACCGCCTGCCGAGAAGGGGAAGATGAAGTTTTGTCCGCCAATCAAGTCGGTGCCGATGCTCAGCAGGTTGTCGCGAAACTGCTGGGTGAACACGCCGGCCTGCACATGTGAGCCACCGATGTGCATGATGCTGACATTGCCTTCGCCGAGGAAAACCACCGAATCCATCTTGGTGAAGAAACGCTCCATGGCGAGGCTGTCGCCAGGGAAAATGAGACGGTTGCGCTCAAAGTGGGCGAAGCTCAGGTCCTCGATAGGCCTCAGCAAGGGCTCGGTTTGGGCGAAAACAGGGCATAAAGCCAGCAATAATCCTATGGCTACCAGCAGTTTTTTCATCTATTCTTGATTCCGTAGGGGTTATAAGTCGGCAATTTGATGCGGCCTGCCGTGCGGATGGAGTCTTCTTTTCGGTCGAGGTTGACAAACTCGATGACTTTTTCGCTCGGCACGTGTTGGCGCAGTTTGTAGAAGTCGTAGTAAGTGGTGAACGAACGGGCAAGGTCGGCACCGATTTCCTGGGCACCGTTGAAGGTGAAGTGGATGTAGTCGGGACCGGCCAAGGCGGGTTTGTGTTTCACCCATTGGGCCATCGAGCCCTCGCCGCCCATCACGTTGAACATGTCCCAATAGGCCACCTTGTTGCGCAGTGCCATGGCGCGGAGCGAGTCGTTCAGCTCGGGCAGGCCTTTCCAGGTGCCCATCTTGCCGTTGTATCTGCGACCCATGTCGGCGGGGCCGATGAAGAGCAGCGTGGCTTTCGGGGCGACGCGTCTCATATAGTGGATCTGTTTCTCGAGTTCGGCCAGATAGGGTGTGATGCTCTTTGGCGAATTAATGTCGGGCATGCGGTTGCCTCCAAATTGCAGGATGATGAGTCGGGTGTTCAAGAGGTCGAACGACTGGCGGGCAATGGATTCGTTCATGCGGGTGAAGATGGTGCCCGAGCAGCCGCGCAAGGCCACGTTGTCGATGGCCACGCCGGGGTCACCATCCAGCAGGACGGCATAGATTTCGGCGTTGCCTGTGAAGGAAATGGTGCCTTTCTTGACATCTTCTGGCAGGATCCAGGTGATGAGCGATACGCTGTCGCGGGCAGGCAGCACCTTAGGTTCTGTGGTGATGCCGTCACATTTCAGTGTGGCTTTGAAACCTTTGCTGTTTTTACCCAACAGGACGGAGACAGTCGATATTTCTTTGGCTTTATTTAAGGCCTGCGAGTGGCTGGTCTGACGGAAGGTGATGGTGCCACCGCCGACCACTTGGCTGAACTGCGCCATCACGCCATAGCGGTTGTGCGAGGCTCGGGCGTTGGTGGCGTCGCCATAAACGGCATAACGGCTAAGTCCCGAAGCGTGTTGCGACACCGAGATGGTGGGCACGGGTTGCACGGCAGGAACCATATTAGGCCCCGAGCCGCCAAAGAGCTCTTGCAGGTTTTGGCGTAGTACCGATGAGATACGGTCCATCTCAATTTGCGAGTCACCATAGTGCATCACGCGGTAGGTCTTGCCTTGGCTTTGGGCTTGCTCCAGTTGATGGAACAGCGGGTCGAAGTAGGTGTAGTCGTCGTTAGGCAGGTAGATGCGGTTGGGGTTTTCCTTGAGGTAGCTGCGGAAGAAGCGCATGCTGTCCAACATATTGTCGGAACAGGTCATCTCAAAGCTCTTCGTCACCTTGTTCAGCACATCGTCGACATTGACTTCTTTTTCGGCGGGTTTACTGTCTTCGGCATACGACGGGAAACGGAGGTTCTGATTGCCAATGGTGATGCCCTCGGCGGGGAAGAAGAACCAGCCTGCGCCTAATATCAGGATGATGGTTAGGATAAATGCAAGTGTGCGTATGGATTTCATTTCTTTATGATCAATGTTTGGCCTTCAAAGATTTTATCGTTTTTCAAGTTGTTCCATTTCATCAAGTCGGAGATTGTGACATGGTGCTTGGCGGCGATTCTGGTCAGGTTGTCGCCTTTTTTGACGGTGTATTTCTTCCCAGTGCTTTTTGAAGGATCAGTTGCTTTTTTATTGTTGGTTTGTTTATTAATGGTCGTGGTGTCTTTTATTGTCGAGTCTTTTACTGTTGGGGTCGGCCCTTCGACGCTTCGACCTTGCTCAGCGACCGCAGGCTCAAAGGTATTTGCGGTATCTTTCACTGTTGTGGTCGGCCTTTCGACAGGCTCAAGGGCCTTGGTGATGACAGGGTCGGGAATCTCACCGAACTTGAGCTGGCCTTCGTCGCCCAAGTAGACGCAGGCGATGAAGTTGGGAATGACTTCGGTGTTGGGCAAGAGGTTCTGCTCCTGGAAGTCCCACAATTCGGGGGTCTCGCCGTGACGGATTAATGCATGTTGCAGCGCAACGGGACTGTTGGTATAAGCCAAGATGCTATGCCACCAGTCACCATATTTCTGATAGAGTTCATTGAGGCAATCCAAGGCGGCGTTGGTGGAGGCTTCCACATCCGTGCGCTCGTCACGGGTTCCGTCGATGGTCAATCCGTAGTGCAATGCGGTCAAGGTGGGCAGCTGCCAAACGCCGCAGCGGTCGCCTTGGCAATAGTTGCGACGCATTCCGCTGAGTGCCAAAGGCAAATACCTAAGCTCTGAAGGCATGTTGCGTTGCGACAAGGCGGTGTCGATGAATGCGGAATAGGTCAGGAATTGGTTGGAAAAAGGTGTGGAAGTGTAGTTGAGCACTGTCTTTTCCAAGCCTTCATGATAGGGTAGGGGGATGCTTTTCTCCGTTTTTTTCAGCCCTTGGGTCAGCTTGTCGCTATCCGATGACACACAACAATTGTGTGCCGCAAGGCAGAAAAGGCAGGTCCATATAATGAATAACATCCTGAATCTCATAAGATTATACCGCTAAAATGCCTCGCTCGACATCGCTATCCGAGCCTTGAGGCTAAGGAGCGGCAAAAATACACAAAATGTTTGAATCTGACACCCGCTTTTTTACTACTTTTGCACCCTCAATTCCGCATCAAGTGCGGAATGAGGTTTGGGAATGGAGCAAATCGACAGAACAAGGGAATTAGAGACACGAAAAATCAGTCAGTTGTTGTGGATGTATGCGTTGCCCAGCATCGTCAGCCACATCATCGCCTCGATTTATAATATCGTTGACCGTGTGTTTTTGGGACAGTATGTGGGAGCTTTGGCCATCGCAGGCTTGGCCATCACCATGCCCATCATGAACATCATCCACGCCTTCGGCTCACTCGTGGGCGCAGGCTCTGCGGCGCGCATGTCCATCATCTTGGGCAAGAAGGACTACAAATGGGCTGAGGACATCTTGGGCAACAGCTTACTCTTGACTTTTTTCTTCGGTTTCCTCTTTGTCACGGGCGGCTACCTCTTCATGGACCGCATCCTAACGGCTTTCGGTGCTTCCGACGATACCATCGCCTATGCCCGCGAGTATATGGACATCGTGCTTCCTGGCATGTTCATGACCACGCTGTCGTTTAACCTTACTGGTTTGATGCGCGCTACGGGCTATCCCAAGAAGTCGATGTGGATCATGGCGGGCGGTGCCATCGTCAACATCTTTTTGGATGCGCTCTTCATCTATGTCTTGGACTGGGGCATCGCAGGCGCGGCCTGGGCCACCACCATCTCCATGACGGGCACGGGCATCCTCGCAGTGATTCATTTCCTGCAAAAGAGTTCGTTCATCCGTTTCCGTCGTCATGCCTGGAAACCAAAACTATACATTTTCAAAAACATCCTGATGATCGGCTTGAGTCCATTCTCGATGAACTTGGCGGCATCGGCTGTAGTGGCGTTGCTCAACAACCAGCTGCTCCGCTATGGAGGCGACTTGGCTGTTGGCGCC
>JAFRRE010000033.1 GCA_017428285.1 Bacteroidales bacterium
AAGTTTTCAGGCTGGATGATATCTTGTAATGTGATTTCTGCCATTGTCTTATTCTCCTATAATTTGTTTCTTCATAGCTTCGAGAACTTCTTCCGGGGTGTGGATGATGCCACCGACGCGGCCAAAGTGTTCGGCTTTGGCGCGGCCATTGCAGGCCAGCAGCACGTCTTCGATCATCTGACCACAGCTCAATTCGACTGAGAGGAATCCCTTGACACCCTTGTCGATGAGGTTACGGATGGCTTGGGTGGGGTAGGGCCACAGGGTGATAGGACGGAGCAGACCGACCTTCAGACCAGCGGCGCGACCGAGTTGCACCGACTTCTGGGCGATACGAGCGCTGGAGCCGTAGGCAACGAATACGTATTCGGCATCGTCGCAGTCAATCATTTCGTAACGGACTTCGTTCTTGGTCACTTCGTCATATTTGCGTTGGAGGTGACGGTTGTGCTCTTCCATGCGGGCGGAGTCGAGGTCCAAGGAGGTGATGACGCGGTGTTGCGTGCCACGCTTGCGGCCTGTCAGTGCCCAAGGATACTTGGCTTTGATTTCCTCTTCGGTGAGGCGGGCTTTCTGCTCGGGCAGGACGACCTTTTCCATCATCTGGCCGATGGCACCGTCGGAGAGGATGCACACTGCCATTCTGTACTTGAAGGCCAGTTCGAAGCCCAGCGGCACGAAGTCAGCCATTTCCTGGACGGAAGCAGGGGCGAGGACGATGTTACGATAGTCACCGTTGCCGCCACCCTTGGTGTTTTGGAAATAGTCAGCTTGTGAGGGCTGGATGGTACCGAGGCCCGGGCCGCCACGGACGACGTCGGCGAAGACGCAAGGCACTTCGGCGCCAGCGATGTAAGCCAAACCTTCTTGCTTCAGGCACACGCCTGGGCTGGACGAGGAGGTCATGACGCGCTTGCCAGCAGCACCAGCGGCGTACACCATGTTGATGGCTGCCAATTCACTTTCAGCTTGAAGAACGACCATACCGGTGCGTTCGTAAGGGTTCTGTTCCGACAGATACTCGATCACTTCCGACTGGGGGGTGATAGGATATCCGAAATAAGCATCGGCACCGCAGCGGATGGCGGCTTCGGCCAATGCCTCGTTACCCTTCATCAGTTTTAATTCTCCCATTATGTAAGATTTTTTGATTTGTTAGACAATTGGTTGGATTACAGGGCTTTTTTGTAGACCTTGATAACGCCGTCGGGGCAGGTGATGCCGCAGCTGGCGCAGCCTATGCAGGCTTCGGGGTTCGCCATGAAGGCGTAATTGTAACCTTTTCCGTTTACTTCTTTTGCCAGTTCGATGACCTTGCATGGGCAGGCTGTGATGCATACGCCGCAGCCTTTGCAACGCTCGATGTCAACGACAATGGCTCCTCTGAATTTTGCCATATTGATAAATTTTTAAAATTGTTGAGTCGTTTAATAATGAGCCACGAAATTAGGGAATTTTGGGCAAATGGTGCACGACTTTTCGTTTAATTTCAACCTTAAATGATAATTTAGATTGATTTTAAATTATATTCATTGTGTGCTATGTTTTTTTGGATTTGTGTTTTTGCCTTTGTGTTCGAACGAAGAGGAGATAAACGAATCCATATTAAAAAAAATAACAAATAAATTCGCAAAAAATGCGAACTTTTGAGAAAAAGTATTATTTTTGCACTTGAAAATCATGCCGCAAAATGGAGATTGTATTTGAAAAGGACTATTTGCGTGAGCTTTACTATGACGGCAAAACGACCGATAAACAACATCGTTACCAGCCGCAAATTGTAAAGAAATACGTCCAAGTAGTCAACATTCTCGACTCGGTGGATAAGACAGCCGATTTGTTTCGCTATCGAGCTCTGCATTATGAGAAACTGGTGGGTGACAAGGCTGGGTTGGAATCGGTGCGCGTCAACGACCAGTATAGGATTGAGTTCAAATCGTCTGCCGAAAGAGGCATCACTATTTGTAATATTATAGAATTGTCAAACCATTATCAATAAAGGAGGAAAAGTCATGGGAAATTTAGGTTACGGAGCCTATCCAACGCATCCGGGAGAGGTGCTGAAGGACGAGATAGAGGAACGCGGCATCAGCCAGCGCCAGTTGGCGGAAAGTATGGGCTTGACCTATTCTGTGGTCAACGAGATTTTGAACGCCCGTCGCCCACTGACGGCAAAGACAGCCTTGATGTTTGAGGCTGCCCTTGACGTGCCTGCCGATTCACTGATGTATCTTCAAACGAAGTACAATATGCAGACGGCTCGAAAAGACGCTTCCATCATGGGCATTTTGAAAGGCATCAGGAAGGTTGCCGCAGCTCTGTGAATTGTAAAAACGATATTTACAAAAATAGAGACGCAATTAATTGCGTCTCTATTTTTCATTTTTGTCTCCTCACTCACTTCACTGGATGGTCCATGGCAAACGCCTTCAGTCTTTCCGCCAGAATCGGAATTTCTTCCCTTTGGATGAGCGAAGTACAGGCACGGACACCTTGCTTGGTGCTGCCGCAGGTGTCCAGCGAGATGCCGGAGACGCCGTAATACATCATCTCCTCAACGAGGTCGGCACCTGTGAAGCCAGGATAGCAATAGGTGAAGTAGAAACCGTCAGCGATGGGCTCACCACAGTCCTCGTCATAGGTGATGTAGAAACCGTTGTCGAGGAAGGCTTTCTTCATCAACTCGGCCTTGCGACCGTATTCCAACACGTCCTCACGATAGTTGTACGTACCATCGTTCACAGCTTTCAGCACAGCGGCCAAAGCGTGTTGCGCCGAGTGTGAAGTGCCTGAACTAAGCGGGTGCAAGGCACCGAAGAGGATGGCGCGCAAGAAGACTTCCTGTCCGCAGAAGGCTTTCAGGTCGGGGAAGTGGTGCTGGGCCAACTTGTTGCTGATGCCAAGGATGGCGCAACGCTCGCCGGCGTAGCTGAAGGCCTTGGAACTGGAAATCATCAGGATGTAATAGTCGGTGTATTTGCCCACGGTGGGTTGATAGGGGGCTTCGCCCGGATGGCTGTAGTCCTTGCGGAAGTCCATGCCGAAATAGGCGAGGTCTTCCATAACGATGACATTGTACTTGTTGGTCAGTTCGCCGATGATGCGCAACTCCTCGTCGGTGAGGCACACCCATGTCGGGTTGTTGGGGTTGGAATAGAGCAGGCTGTGGATGTTGCCCTTGCTCAAAACCTCTTCGAGTTTGGCACGCAGTTTCTCGCCACGGTATTCGTAGATGTCGAAATGCTCCATCGGGATGCCAAGCACCTTGTTTTGGAACTTGTGGACGGGGAAGCCCGGGTCGATGAAGAGGATGGTGTTTTTCTTTGCGTCAGAATGTCCGGCAATCATGAACGAGGCAAAAGCACCTTGCATGGATCCGACGGTAGGCACGCAGTTGGCGGGGTCGACATCGAGGTCAAGGAAGTTCTTGATGAAGCGCGAGGCTTCTTTTTTTAATATAGGTGCACCATCGATGGGTGGGTAGTTGGCCGCCACGCCGTTTTGCAAGGCTTTGATTTGGGCTTCCACGCCAGCACGGGCGGCAGGCAGTCCAGGGTTGCCCAATTCCATGTGGATGAACTTTTTGCCGCAGGCGGCTTCAAGATCGAAGGCCAATTTGTTGATTTCACGGATGCCAGCTCTTCCGATGCTCGGCAGACCACTTTCTGCAAAGATTTTCTTTGCTAAATCTTGGGGTACGATATTGTGTTGCATCATATCTGTTTTGAAAAATAATACTCGTTATTGTTTTGAACGGCAAAGATAGGAAATTATTTGAGACGGGCAAAAATAAAATGATTAAGTTTTACCGTGGTAACTGTAGTTTTCCTATTTTTGCGCTTGCAAACCTCACGGCAAACTATCGCGCTGCAAATCTAGGTTTGTCCTTTGATAGCATATCATTAAAATTAAATTCCAAATACTAATGAAAAAGCAATTGTTACTTGCCTTAGCCTTGATGATGGGCTTCATGCCCGTCAAGGCACAAGATGAAAAGAAAGAAGAAGGATTCCAGTTTACTACAATCAAGGAAATTCCAATCACGGCCGTTCGCGACCAACATCGCTCTTCCACTTGCTGGGCCCATTCCGGCATTGCCCTGATGGAGGCGGAAGCACTCCGCATCAAGGGCGTTGACGTCGACCTCTCCGAGATGTATGTTGTCAGCCATTCCATGATGGATCGTGCCGAAAAATATGTCCGTCTTCACGGCAACGCTAGTTGGGCACCAGGCGGCAAGTGCGGCGACGTGCTTTACTGCTTGGAACACTATGGCTTCGTCCGTCAGGAAGACATGCCTGGCAACCGTTATGGCGGAACCTTACCCAATCACACCGAACTTGACCTCGTGGCCACAGGCTATGTGAAAGCCCTTGCCAAAAGTGACATCAGCAAACTCAGCCCCGTGTGGAAAGAAGGCCTGCAAGGCATTTACGATGCCTATCTTGGCAAATATCCTGAAAAAGTGAATGGCATGACGCCACAGGAATATGCCAAGTCGTTGGGCCTCGAAGCCGACAACTACATCACCCTCACCTCTTTCACGCATCATCCTTTCTATGAGCCTTTTGCACTTGAGATCGAAGACAACTGGCGTGGTTGCCCTTATTATAACCTGCCTATCGATGAACTGATGGAGGTCATGCAATATGCCATCGACAAAGGCTACACCTTCCAATGGAGTGCCGATGTCAGCGAGCAAGGCTTCACCCGCGATGGCATTGCCGTCTGCCCCGATGCCGAGAAAGCGGTCGAACTCTCAGGCTCCGACATGGCACATTGGTTGGGCATGTCGGCGGCAAATCGTCGCAACGAGCTGACCTCTAAGCCAATGCCAGAGATTGAAGTCACCCAAGAGATGCGTCAGGAAGCCTTTGATAACTGGGAGACTGGCGACGACCACGGTCTGCTCATCTTCGGCAAGGCCAAAGACCAAAACGGCAAGGAATACTTCATGGGCAAGAACTCGTGGGGCGACAGTGGCAAATACCACGGTATATGGTACGTCTCTGAGACTTTCGCCAAATACAAGACCATGAACATTGTCCTGCACAAGGACGCACTTCCTAAAAACATCGCAAAGAAACTCGGTGTGAAATGACACGCTATAGAAGCGCTAAATAAAACGCAAAACCCGCTGAAACCAGCGGGTTTTGTTGTTGGTGGGACGTACTGGACTCGAACCAGTGACCTCTGCCGTGTGAAGGCAGCGCTCTAAACCAACTGGGCTAACGTCCCGATAACCGTTTGGGGTTTAGAAAAGAGACGCATTCAATGCGTCTCTACTGTGGGGCGAACAAGGATCGAACTTGTGACCTCATGCCTGTCAAGCATGCGCTCTAAACCAACTGAGCTACCGTCCCAAATGCGGGTGCAAAAATACGGCTTTTTCTGAAACCCACAAGATTTTTTCTGCTTTTTTTCAAAAAAATTCTACCTTTGTGCAATCAAATCTATTTGTTATGAAGTTTAAATACCTATTAGTCAGCTTGTTCCTTGTTTTTGGAACGCTTTCGGCTACGGCCCAAGAGAAGAAGAATTTCGATTTGGAAGACCTTTACATGCGCCCCACGTTCTATGCCAAGAGCGTCAGAGGCATGAACTCGATGAAGGACGGAAAGACCTACGGCTCCTTCGAGAAAGGCCAACTCAACATTTACAACTACAAGACAGGAAAGCTTGAAAAGACCTTGTTCGGCATCACAGACCTTACTATGCATCCAGACTCGCTGCCTATCGGCTTGCAGAACTATGAGTTGAGCGAGAATGAGGATAAGATGCTCTGCCTCACCGATATGGAAAGCATCTACCGTCACTCTTTCCACGCCAATTATTACGTCTACGACTTCGCCACCAAGACCTTGCAGCCCCTTTCGAAGAATGGCAAGCAGCGTCTCGCTACTTTCTCGCCTGATGCCACCAAGGTGGCCTTTATGCGGGACAATAACTTGTTCATCAAGGATTTGAAAACGGGGGAGGAGAAGCAGTTCACCAAAGATGGCCTCTATAACCATATCATAAACGGTGCTCCCGACTGGGTCTACGAGGAAGAATTCAGCTTTTCGCAGGGCTTCTACTGGTCGCCTGACAGCAAGAAGATTGCCTTCATGAAGTTTGACGAGAGCAATGTGCGCGAGTTCCAGATGGAGGAGTTCGAAGGTCTTTATCCCGACTGGTACAGCTTCAAGTATCCCAAGGCAGGCGAGGACAATTCCATCGTTGAAATCTATGTCTACGACCTCGAAAGCGGCAAGACGGTGAAGATGGACACGGGCAAGGAAACCGACATCTATCTGCCCCGCATCGCTTGGACGAAAGATGCCAATGTGTTGGCCATCCAACGCCTCAACCGCCATCAGAACCATCTTGAAATCTTGGCCGCCGATGCCACCACGGGTAAGAGCCGCGTGTTTTACGACGAGACCAACAAATATTACATCGATATCACTGATGACTGGCATTTCCTTGAGGATGGCAAGCGTTTCCTCATGACCTCGGAGAGAAGTGGCTACAACCACATCTACCTTTGCAACCTTGACGGCACGCAGGCGAAGCAACTCACCAACGGTCCTTGGGATGTGACAAAGGTCTACGGATTCGATGGCAAGGAAGTGTATTTCCAAGCCGCCAAGAATACCCCTGTCGACCGTCAAATCTATGCAGTCAACCTGAAAGGCAAGATGCGTGAGGTGATTGGTCGCGAAGGCACCAACCAAGCCACTTTCAGCAACGACTTCAGCTACCTTATTAATATAAACAGCACCATCAGCCAGCCGCGCCAATTCGAACTTTACACCAATAAAGGTAAACTGGTGCGTGTGCTTGAGGACAACCATGAATTTGCCGAGAAGCTGAAGACCTTTAACCTTGGTGAAAAGAAACTCATGAAGATCAGTGACCCTGCTTTCACTTTGCCTGATGGTACCCAAGTCGATGTGGACGCTTGGCAAATCCTGCCTCCCGACTTTGATCCTTCAAAGATATACCCTGTGTTGATTTATGTGTATGGCGGTCCTGGTCATCAGACGGTCAACAATTCATGGGCCGACAGCGATTATTGGTGGATGCAGTTGCTGGCGCAACACGGCATCATCAGCGTGTCCATCAACAATCGTGGCAGCGGTGCTCAGGGTGAGGTCTTCAAGAAGATGACTTACCTGCAATTGGGTAAATATGAGACCGAGGATATGATTACCCTCGCCAAGTACATGGCCAAACAACCCTATGTGGATGCAGAGCGTATCGGTATCTACGGCTGGAGCTATGGTGGCTTCATGGCGGCCAACGGCATCACCAAGGGCGCTGATGTCATCAGCACGGCTGTGTCGGTGGCTCCCGTGACCAACTGGCGCTATTACGATAATGTCTACACCGAGCGCTTCATGCGCACTCCGCAGGAGAACCCCGACGGCTACGACCTCAACTCACCCGTCCACAATACGGCGATGATCAAGGGCAATTACCTGCTTTGCCACGGCAGCGGTGACGACAACGTCCACTATCAAAACGCCATGGAGCTCATCAAGGCCATGATTTCGAACGGAAAGCAGTTCGACCTGATGATCTATCCCAACAAGAACCACGGCATTTATGGTGGCTACGAATACGGCGACGGTGAGTGCCGGATGCATCTCTTCAACAAGATTGACAACTTCTTGTTTGAGCATTTACTGGGTGAGTAAAACCTCGTAAGAAGGACAACAAAAAAGCGAGCGGTAAATGTCGCTCGCTTTTCGTTTTATTTGAAAACTTCAAATTATAAGGTGTAGCCAAGGCCAACAAAGAAACCATTGGCCTTTAAGGTAATGTTGTCGCTTGAATTGAGGTCAAGCAGGCCGAGACGATAGCCGCCAAACAGGTTGAATTGGCTGAACTTTACATCGGCACCAAACACAGCGTAGAGGTTGAAACGGTTCAATCTGCTGTTGTCGCCATACCAATTGGATGTAGTAGTATTGTTGCCAATTGTTGTTTTGGTATTGCCTACAAGAGCTAAGCTCACCATGGGACCAACGAAGGGTGTGATTGCAAGGTCGCGGTTGATACTGAAGTCATAGTTGAGCAGGATCGGAACATCGATAAGGGCTTGGGTGCTCTTACCCGTTCCAAATCCAAAAAAGGCGTCTCCACTCTTGGTGTTCATACGGAATTGGGCGCCAGCGGCAACATCAAAGCCTTTAGAAAGGCCAAAGTTCTTGGTGAATCCGATGAAGAAACCTTGATATTCGCTAGTGGAAGTATTGTTACCCACGGTTTGAGAGAACTTTTCAGGAGCATAACCTGCATAAATTGTTGACTGTGCCTGCACTTTTCCGGCAACGAACATTGCGGCGATGAGCGCCACGATAGCTAATGCTTTTTTCATTTTGAATTGGTTTTAGTTGTTGATTATTTTGGGTTGTTGAAATTTGTCATTATTATGTTGTTTATAACTTGAAAAATCATCTGTTATTGTGAAGTTGTTCACCAAATTTTATAGATCAACTCAACGCTGACATAACGGCTGTTGGCCTTGTTCGATTTGTAGGAGATGTAATAGGGATTGTAGGTATAGTTGTCTTCTTTGTTCCAGTTGAAGATGTCGAAAGCGTTAAGGAGGAAGGAGAGCCGATTTCCGAAGAAGTCGGCGCGAAGGCCAAAGTCGATGCCGTAGGCGGTTTGTTTGGTGGCAAAGAGCGTTTGCGTGGGTGAATTGTAATAGGCTGTGGCATGAAGTTCAAGTTTGTCCCACAGCTTGACCCATGTGCTGAGACGCAAGTTGTAGGCCCACATATTACTGAGAATCAGACTGTCCAAGGTTTTGTTGTAGTAGGTCTCGATGTGCGAATCATAGATGTTGGCTTCCAATCTGACGTTGAAGGTGGCATTAGGCCGATAGGTGATGTTGAATTCTCCGCCTGTTTCGTAGTATTTGTTAAGGTTGACGGGCATGCTGAAGGGTACCACGCGGTCCCAAAGCGAGTCATAGGCCACGTCGCTCACCATGTTGATGGCGTTGATGGAGTTGTTGAAATAGCCTTTCACACTTATCGAACCCAGTTGATCGGCATATTTGGCCCACGACAGTTCGAAAACATCTATCAGTGTGGGCTTCAGTGAGGGATTGCCCACCGAGAACGATTCTTCGTCATACATTTTCTTTCTGGTGAAATAGCGTACCCAAGGATAATAAGTCTTGCGGGTGTAGCTGAAACTGAAGTTGTGCATTGACGGTGTTCGGTAGCTGATGTGCAATGAAGGTCTCCAGTAGGCATGCCGCAAAAGGGTATCGTATGCAGGGGTGTCAAGGTAGTGTGACTTGATCCAAGCGTTTTCCCAACTGATGCCAGGCTTGATGGTGATGGAGTTCCCGATATGATGCAATACCATTAACGTGGCAGCCGCTTTGTTGGTGCTGAAACGGCGGTTTTCGGAGCGGTTCCAGTCGGTGACGTAGCCATCCGCTCCTAAGGTGTCGTATATGCCGATGTTGTTGTCAGGCTTCATGTAGTCAGTGAGGCTCAGGTAGATTTCTCCGAAATGCGGGGCCTTTCCTTCCGTTTTTGGAAAACGATAGGGGTGAGTGTATTCCACTTTGGCATCGTAGCCTATGTCTGTGAAGTCGTTGGTGCTGATGATATCGCGGTTGAGGTGGGGCTGGTTCTTGAAGGTACGCTGTTCTTTTGCGATGCCATTGCCGAAATCGTATTCAGAGTTCATGAAAACACCTAAGGATTGTCCAGGTTGGTCGAAACGATGCTGCCAGCCGATACCTGTGGCACCAACGGAGTAGTTTTGGCGGTTTTCGTTGTGGATGGCATAGTCGTATTCACCAATGTCGTTGATGTATTCTTTGCGATAGGTGTTGGAGAATGAAGAAGCCTTGCTTATGCTTGGGGTGATGCCGAAGTAGACTGTGAAATCGTTTTGACGATTGGGGCGGTATTCGGCTTTGAGGAATGTTTCGACCTCATAATTGAAAGAAGTGTCGTTTCTGGAATAGCGTGTGATGCTGGTCGTGTCGAGTCCTCCGGGCAAACCGCTCTCTAAATGGTCCACAAAGGAGTAGCTGTAGCCATGAGAATGCTCTTTGACACCTGAATAGCCGCCTTTCAGATTGGCGTTGAACGACCATTTTTTGTTGCTCCAAATGTAGGACAGCCAAGGCGAAACATTGGGACGGGTGTTGGATTGCAGGCCGATGCTGAGATGCTGTTCAGAACTGTCGCCAGTATCTGTGATGATGTTGATGACGCCTGTGTCGGAAGCTGAAGTGTATTGTGCCGAGGGATTGGTCATCACTTCGATGCGTTCGATGGAGACGGCCTTCACTTGTTGAAGGTAGTTTTTCTGGCTTTCTTCATCGAAATGTGAAGGTCGCCCGTTGATGAATAGCTCTACATTGTCCACACCACGCAAGGTGATGTTGCCTTCGGTGTCGACTTTAACGCCCGGAACATTTTGCAGGGCATCTGAGATGGTGCCTTGTCTTGCCTTTGGGTCGCGGCTGATGTGGTAGATGGTGGTCTCGCCTTCGTTGACAAAGATGGGACCAAGTGAAAGGCTGTCAACCGTTTGGGCTTGTGCGCCAAAGGAAAGGGCAAGGAAAAGCAGGACTAAAATGCTTTTCAATGTGGCCTTATTTGAAGGCTTCTCTTTTGGCTCCACATGGACAGCCACATGCGTTTCTTCTCCGTAATGTTGACGGAGCAGGTCTTCCACTTCTGAGGCTTTGTCGTGGGCTTCCTTGAGGCTGATGTCGCCGTCCATCAGGATGTGTAATTCGATGGCATAGTGGTTGCCGATGCGTCGGGTGCGTAGGTCGTGGGGCTCAGCAATACCGGGCACTTCAGCGACCAGTTTTAGGATTTCATTTTCCACTTCATCGGGCAGTGACTGCTCCATCAGGTCACCGATGCCGTTCTTGAGCAGGTCGAAGGCCACCTTGACGATGAAGGCACCCACAGCCACCGAAGCAACGGGGTCGAGGATGGTCCAACGCTCACCAAGGAAAATGGCACCACCAATGCCCACGGCTGTACCTATTGATGACAGCGCGTCGCTGCGATGATGCCACGCATTGGCTTCCAAAGCCTTTGAGTTCAACTTTTTCGCTTTGACGATGGAATAGCGGTAAACGGCCTCTTTCAGAACAATTGACACAATGGCAGCCCAGAAAGCCAGCATTCCAGGTGCTTCGAGCGCCTCGCCGTTGGCCCAGGCGGCAATCTTGATGGCACCTTTCACAATGATGCTGATGGCGACTGCCATCAAGGCAATGCCGATGATGGTGAGCGCCAGAGTTTCGTATTTGCCGTGCCCATAGTCGTGCGACTTGTCCTGCGGCTTGTTGCTGATCTTGACAAAGACCAGCACGATGATGTCCGTCACGAAATCGGAAAGCGAGTGGATGGCGTCGGCAATCATGGCAGAGCTGTGCCCTAATATGCCCGCGATGAACTTGAACAGCAGTAGGATCACGTTCACGGCTCCGCCGACAAGGGTGGTTTTGTAAATTTCCCGTTCTCTATTCTCGCTTTTCATAGGAATAGAATCTTGGTGCAAAGATAGAGGTTTTGCGAAAACGTTGTAACGAGAGGGTTGCGGCAACAATAAAAATGCTATCTTTGCCGTCTATTCTTAACCTTAAATATTCGAAAAATGGAAGCAAAAGAACAAGTGCTGCAAGCCATGCGTGAGGCTGGCGCTCCCGTGAATGCCGGCAAAGTGGCCGAAATGACAGGCCTTGACCGTAAAGTGGTCGACAAGGCTTTTGATGCCTTGAAGAAGGAAGGCGCCATTGTGTCGCCCGTCCGCTGCAAGTGGGAGCCTGCGAAATAAACACTCAAAAATGAAAGCAAAGCGTCGTTGGGGCAGAATCATTTTCGTAGCCCTTTTTTTGGTATTGGCTATCGGTGGTGGCACGATAGGTATCTGTAATGGTTTGGTGAAACAACAGGCAAAGGGCAGGGTGTATTCTGAGGTAAGCGAGGTGCCATACCGTAAGGTTGGGTTGGTTTTAGGAACCATTCCTCTTGTGAATGGCCGCCCGAATAGATATTACCAATATCGTATGGATGCTGCGGCAGAACTCTATTTTGCTCACAAAGTATCCTATTTACTGCTCAGCGGCGACAACCACATAAGCCATTACAACGAACCCGAGTCGATGCGTCAGTCGCTCGTTGAGAGAGGTGTGCCCGATTCGGTCATCTATCTTGACTGTGCGGGATTCCGAACATTTGATTCCATGGTGCGGGCCAAGAAGGTCTTTGCCCAGGACTCTGTGACGGTGGTCTCGCAGCAATGGCACAACGAGCGTGCCATTTACATCGCCAAGCATTGTGATCTTGATGCCATCGCTTTTTGTGCACAGGACTACACTGCGGGCAGAAAAATATATCTGAAGAACCACCTCCGCGAGGCCTTGGCCAAGGTGAAGGTGGTCCTTGATTTGTTGGTCAACAAACAGCCGCATTTCTTGGGCAAGATTGAGCCTATACCGAGTGCTCAGCCTTGCCGCTGTCCTTAGGTTGTCACATCTGTTTAAGTTGCTCCACAAATTCATCGATGCGGTGCATTTCCGCGGGGATGTCGATCTCTTGTGGGCAGTGCTCAGTGCATTGGTTGCAGCCGATGCAATGGCTGGCTTGCCGCAATCCAGGAATGTTGCGGTCGTAGCCGATAAGGAAACGTTTCCTTGCTTCCCAATATGCTTTTGCCTCGCGATTGCCGGTGGGCATATTGCCATGGATGATGCTCTCGTTGTAGTAGGCAAACACAGCCGGAATGTTCAATCCGTAAGGGCAGGGCATGCAGTAGTTACAGGCGGTGCACGGCACGGTTTTCAGTTTGATGAACAGTTCGGCTACCTGCATCAAGAACTCGTCTTCTTCGGGTGTGATGGGTCGCAAGGGTGAATAGGTTTCCACGTTTTGCACCAGGTGTTCCATGTAAGTCATGCCGCTCAGCACGGTGAGGATGCCTTCAGGCGTGCCGGCAAAGCGGAAGGCCCAGCGTGCGACTGGCGTCTCGGGCTCACGTTCTTTCATTTGCTTCACGATGTGGTCGGGCTGTTTTGCAAGACCTCCTCCGAGCAACGGTTCCATAATCACTACAGGGATACCACGACGGTGCAGTTCTTCGTAAAGGTATGATGAGTTGACGCCTTCGCCTTCTATCTCACCGAAGCTCCAGTCCACATAGTTCAGCTGGATTTGTACGAAGTCCCAATGATAGCGGCCTTCATCGTGCCATTGCATCATGGTGTCGAACAGCTTCGGGTCACCGTGGAACGAAAA
Organism: Bacteroidales bacterium; assembly: GCA_017428285.1. The sequence goes on from JAFRRE010000033.1 coordinate 13,281, forward strand.
GCCGAGGTTGCGGATGCGGCCAGCCTTTTTCTGTTCCACGAGCCAGTCGAGGATACCATTGTCCATGAAGCGGGCGTTGAACATCTCCATGCTGGTCATTTCTTTGTTTGAACCACCGATGCTGTGCATGAGCAGATAGTCGATGTAGTCGGTCTGTAGTTGCTTGAGTGAGTTCTCGAACATGGCTTTCGAAGCTTCTTCACCCCATGTCGATTGGCTGAAATTGGAGAGTTTGGTGGCGATGTAATAGCTGTTGCGCGGGTGCCGAGACAGAGCGATGCCTGTGGCAGTCTCGGAATAGCCTCGTGTATAAACAGGGGCGGTGTCGAAGTAGTTGACACCGTGTGCCAACGCGTAGTCCACTTCCTCATTGACCATTTCCTGGTCGACACGGGCGTTGGGGTCTTTTCGCATATCTGCGCCGTTTTCGATGGGCAGACGCATCATGCCGTAGCCCAAAAGCGACACCTTGTCGCCTGTGTTGGAATTGGTGCGATAGGTCATTTCGCCTTGGCCGTCAATGACATTTTTTGGGATGATGGGTGATTCATCGTTGTTTTTGCAGGCGGACAGCACCACCGAGGTCGCTACTGCCGCGCCGCCCATATGTTTTAGGAATTCTCTTCTATCCATGATTGTTGATTTTAAGATTTTATATGTTGTCGGCGTTTCGACAGGCTCAACGACCTTAGTTTATTTTACCCAGCAATGGTCCCTGAGCTTGTCGAAGGGCCGATTAACTTAGTTGGTGCATAGTGTTTCCTTCCACATAAATTGCGCTGAACGGTCGGGCAGGGCAGAGGTGTTCGCATGCACCGCAGCCGATGCATTTGTTTTCATCCACAGCTGGCACTTGTACCTTGCCGTTCGGGCCTTCGTAGTCTACCATCTGAATGGCACCAGTGGGGCAATGACGTGCGCAGTTGCCGCAGCTGACACCGTCGGTCAATACGATGCAATTATCTTTAATCCAAACGGCATGACCCACATGGATACCAGTTTTTTCCTCACGGGAAATGGGCTTGATGGCACCAGCGGGGCAGACCTCGCTGCAGCGGGTGCATTCGGGACGGCAGTAGCCGCGCTCAAATGACATCGTGGGTTGCATGAAGTGCATCAGGTCAGTAGAAGGGCGCAACACATTGTTCGGGCAGCTCGAAACGCAGAGCTGGCAGGCCGTGCAATGGCGTTGCATGTGTTTTGCCGAAATGGAGCCAGGAGGCGTGAGAGGTGTCTCGCGTTTTTGGGCCACCTTGTCCTCGATGACGGCCAGACCTCCGTCCACTTTCATCTGGGTTTGGGCTAATGCGGCGGAAGTCCCAGCCACGGCTGCACCGACTAAGAAGGCACGACGCTCCGTGTCGACGGGCTTGGGTGTGGCAACGGGTTTCTTTGCAGTGTAGTGCAAAGCATCGAACTTGCACTTGTCCAAACAGTCGCCACAGACCACGCAGCGCGAATAGTCGACCGTACCATTCTTGAAATCAATGGCTTGGGCCTTGCAGTTCTTCTCGCACATACCGCAGTTCTTGCATTTTTCCTTGTCGAAACGGACACGAACCAGTGAGTTTCGAGAGCATAGGCTGAGGGTGGTACCCACGGGGCAAATCGAGTTGCAGTAAAGGCGGCCTTTGCGCCATGCTATGACCGCCAATAATAATAAGGTGAGGAGGGCCACCACAAAGGTCGTCACACTGCGGGTCCAGATTTGCACCTCGGTAAAGTTGTAGCGGTCGTTGGCGGCATCCATTCCAGCCAGCCAGTTGTTGAGCAGGTCATACAGCGGCTTGAACAGGCTGTTGACGATGCGCCCGTATGCACTATAAGGCTCAAACAAGGTGGTGAGAGGCGCAAAGCCGATAATCAGAGCAAGGATGAACACGCCAAGGAAGCCGTAGCGCAACCATACTTTTTCCTTGGCATAGCTGAAACGGTTTTTCTTCGCCTTGCCGCCAAGCCACGAGAAGAAGTCTTGCATGATGCCTAAGGGACAAATCACGCTGCAATAGATCCTTCCGAAGATTTGTGTCAGCAAAAGCGGGATGAACACAAGGCCAGTAACGGCTAATAGGGCAGGAAGTAACTGGATCTTGGCCACCCATCCTGCCCAGAGATGCACTCGGAAACCGATGCCGAGCAGCAGTAGGGTCACTAAGGTCATCATGACCACTTGTAGACAGATTCTGATTTTTCGTAACATATTGTTTAGAGTTGATTATTGATTATTATTGATTCTTTTATGGTTTGGTCGGCCCTTCGACGGGCTCAGGGACCTTAGGTCGTTGAGCTTGTCGAAACGCCGGCTTGTCGCTTTGAGGTTCTACTGACGATGTGAATACTTGCTTCATATAGCAGATAAATTGGCAATGTAACCAGCGTCAGCGTCACCGCATCACCAGTGGGCGTGATGACGGCCGCCACGATGGCAATGGCCACGATGGCGTGCCGACGGTATTTCTTCAAGGTCGCTGCTTGGAGTAGCCCGGCCTTGGCCAAGAGGTAGTTGACAATGGGAATCTCGAACAGGACACCCATCAACAGGCTGAGCATGAGCAGGGTGGAGATGTAGGATGAAAGTGAGATTTGGTTTTTCACCTCTTCGTACACTTGGTAGTTGTCGAGGAAGCGGAAGGCGAAGGGGAAGATGATGAAGTAGTTCATCAGCACGCCGAGCAGGAAGAGCAGCGTGCCCCAAATGATGATGGGTGCAGCATGGCGTTTCTCCTTTTCATAAAGCGCAGGCGCGACAAAGCCATAGAGCTGCACGAGGAGATAAGGCGAAACCACCACGAGTCCCGCCCCGAGGGCCACCTTGATGTGCGTCATGAACTGCGCCGCCAACTCCGTGTTGATGAACGAAGCCTGAAAACTGCCCGGGCAGAGCGACTGCCAACCTGTGCGCTCACAAAGCCATGCCAAGCCTTGGTACGAGAGGAAGTCGTCGCGCGACGGGGCGAACAGCAGGCCAAACAGCAGGTTCTTGAAGCAGAACGCGGCCGTCGCCCCGACAAACCAGGCAATCAGGCAGCGGAACAGCACTTTCCGAAGCACATCCAAGTGGTCCCAGAAACTGCTGACCTTTTGCTCGCTCATTCCTTCTTTTCCTTGTCTTCCTTGATTTCAGGTTCTTCCACGCCGTTCATGCCGTCCTTGAAGCTCTTTGCTCCTTTGCCCAAACTCTTCATCAGTTCCGGGATCTTCTTTGCGCCGAAGAGCAACAGAACAATCAATGCGATGAGGAGAATCTCAGGCCATCCGATAGTAAGTAATTGCATATATTCTAAACGTTTAGTTGATTGAAACTGCAAAATTAGAAAAAAGATGGTTTTTGACAAATGTTTCGTTGCAGTTTCGAAACTTTTGCTTTTTTCTGCACTTTTTTGTTGGGGAAAAAGAAAAAGTTGTATTTTTGCGGTCTCAAAATTAAACCATTAGTACTAACCATTTAAAAGAAGGAAGTGTTTTAAAATGATTATTGTTCCTGTAAAAGAAGGCGAAAGCATCGACAGAGCTTTGAAGCGCTACAAGAGAAAGTATGAAAAGACCGGCGTCGTGAAAGAATTGCGCGCTCGCCAGCAGTTCACCAAGCCCTCAGTCATCAAGCGTGCACAGCTGATGAAGGCTATCTATGTGCAGAAACTCCGTGAGGCTGAACAGAATATGTAATTCGCCCGCTTAGGAAAATAATTTTTTTAGGCAAACTTCGCTGTGAATTGGTAATTTATTACTAATTTTACAGCGAAGTTTTTTGTTATGCTCATCGACCAGTTCATAGGGTATATTCAGGCAGAGAAACGTTTCTCCAAACTGACGGTTGAGGCTTATCAGAGCGATATGGATCAATTTGCTCAGTATCTGAGAGATAAGTTTGAAATCGAAGACTTGACCCAAGTGAAGACCACGACGGTGAAGTCGTACATCGTCCATTTGAAAGAGGAAGGACTGGTCAATCGGAGCATCAACCGCAAGACTTCTACACTTCGTACCTTTTATAAATATTGCCTGCGCGAGAACCTGATAGAGAAATCTCCCATGACAGGCATCAAGGCGTTGAAACAACCCAAGACCCTCGTCAAGTTCGTCACCGAGACAGATATTAATAAGGTGTCGTTTGGCGAGGAGGCCGATTTCTCTACCCAACGCGATCACCTGCTCTTCGAATTGCTGTATCAGACGGGCATGCGGCAGGCAGAGCTGCGCGGATTGGAGGACGGCGATGTCGATAAGATGGACATGCAGCTGAAAATACACGGCAAACGCAATAAAGACCGGCTGGTTCCGTTATCAAGGGAGATGATACAGTTGATAGTCCAATACCAAGCTTTGCGCGATGCTACTTTCACGACCAAGGCCGACCGGCTCCTTTTGAACGACAAAGGGGAGGAGATGTCGCCCTCGTATGTATATAATAAGGTGCATCACATGCTTGAAGGGGTGACGACGCTGAAGCAAAAGAGCCCGCACGTGTTGCGCCACACCTTTGCCACCCACCTGTTGGACGAAGGCGCAAGCCTGGTAGCCATACAGAAACTTCTAGGGCATGAGAACCTGGCCACGACCCAGATTTATGCCCACAATACAATAGAACAACTCAAGAAAATTCATAAACAAGCCCATCCGAAAGGATGATTAAAAGAAAGGAGTTTATTATGAAAGTTATGATCAATTCAGTTCACTTCAAGGCTGACCAAAAACTTGAAGACTTCATTACGCAGAAAGTGGAAAAGCTTTGCGCCAAGTACAGCGAGGTGATCAATGCCGAGGTTTCGCTGAAGCTCGACAACACTGACACTCCCGAAAACAAGATCGCTGATGTCCGACTGGTATTGCGTGGCGATGACCTGTATGCCAGCAAGCAGAGCAAGACATTTGAGGAATCCATCGACACCTCCATCGACGCACTCAAGAAACAATTGGAGAAATACAAGGGTAAAACTGGCAAATAATACCTGCCAAAAAATCCCAAAAACCAACATTTAGCATAAGAAGCCGGCCCGGAAACCATGAGTCGGCTTCTTTTTGGCCTAAAAAGAGCAATATTTAATAAGTTGATTTTTAGTAAGATACAAAAAATAATCGATTTTTTTTCGAAAAAAAGCAGAAAACGCATTGTCAATTCGGGAAAAAGCAGTATTTTTGCACACCTTTTCAGAGGAGAAAAGGCGGCTAAAAGAAGCAAATCGTTCTTTCACATCATGCCGGTATAACTCAGTTGGTAGAGTAGCTGATTTGTAATCAGCCTGTCGGCGGTTCGAGTCCGTCTACCGGCTCAGTTAAGACGGGGGAGTCGCATAGTGGCAATTGCAACAGACTGTAAATCTGTCCGGGAATCCGTTCGGTGGTTCGAGTCCACCCTCCCCCACAGTCAAGCGGACAAGCGGAAGTAGCTCATTTGGCAGAGCGAAAGCCTTCCAAGCTTTAGGTGGCGGGTTCGAGCCCCGTCTTCCGCTCAGATGAAACAACAAGCCGATGTAGCTCAGCGGTAGAGCACTTCCTTGGTAAGGAAGGGGTCGGGAGTTCAATTCTCCCCATCGGCTCGATTTTTTATGGAATAGAGTTCATAACCTTAAATAGAAAACAAAATGGCAAAAGAAAAATTCGAAAGAACTAAACCGCACGTCAACATTGGTACGATTGGCCACGTTGACCACGGTAAGACCACTTTGACCGCTGCTATCACCCTTCACCTTGCTAAGAAGGGTCTGTCAGAGGTCAAGAGCTTCGACTCCATCGACTCCGCTCCGGAAGAGAAGGAGAGAGGTATCACCATCAATACCGCTCACGTCGAGTATCAGACTGAGAAGCGTCACTATGCACACGTCGACTGCCCTGGCCACGCTGACTATGTGAAGAACATGGTTACTGGTGCTGCTCAGATGGACGGTGCTATCATCGTTGTTGCCGCCACCGACGGTCCCATGCCTCAAACCCGTGAGCACATCCTGCTCGCCCGTCAGGTAGGTGTGCCGCGCCTCGTGGTGTTCCTGAACAAGTGCGACCTTGTTGACGATGAAGAGTTGCTCGAATTGGTCGAGATGGAAATCCGCGACCTCCTTGGCAAGTACGAATTCGATGCCGACAATACGCCTATCATCCGTGGCTCTGCCCTGGGTGCCTTGAACGACGACCCAAAGTGGACTCCCGCCATCGACGAACTGATGGACGCTTGCGACACTTGGATTCCTGAACCTCAGCGTGCCGTTGATAAACCGTTCCTGATGCCTATCGAGGATGTGTTCTCCATCACTGGCCGTGGCACCGTTGCTACCGGTCGTATCGAGACTGGTGTCATCCATGTTGGCGATCCCGTCGAAATCCTCGGTATGGGTGCTGAAAAGCTGAAGTCAGTCGTCACGGGTGTGGAAATGTTCCGTAAGATTTTGGACGAAGGTGAAGCTGGCGATAACGCTGGTCTGTTGCTCCGTGGTATCGACAAGGATGAAATCCGCCGTGGTATGGTTATTGCCAAGCCCGGTTCGGTGAAGCCTTACCACCACTTCAAGGGTCAGGTCTACGTCCTGAGCAAGGAAGAAGGTGGCCGTCACACCCCGTTCCGTAACAAGTATCGTCCTCAGTTCTACTTCAGAACCACCGACGTTACCGGTGAAATCACCCTGCCCGAAGGTATGGAAATGGTCATGCCTGGCGACCACGTCACCATCGACGTTAAGTTGATTGCCGACATCGCTATGGACAAGGGTCTCCGCTTCGCTATCCGTGAAGGTGGCCGTACCGTTGGTTCCGGTCAGGTGATCGAGATCATCGACGATTAATACATAATCAACAAACGTAAGGGTGGGACAACACCCACCCTTATTCTACGGGTGTAGCTCAGTTGGTAGAGCATCGGTCTCCAAAACCGAGTGTCGAGAGTTCGAGCCTTTCCACCCGTGCTTTTTGTTAAGGTTCAATAGAAGATGAAGAAAATAATAAACTACGTAAAGGAGTGCTACGCAGAGCTTACAGAGAAGGTCACCTGGCCGACTTGGCAAGAACTGAGAAGTAGCGTTTTGGTCGTGTCCATTGCTTCCCTGATAATCGCCTTGGTGGTTTTCCTGATGGACATTTCCTTCAAGAATCTGTTAGAAGCGTTTTACGGACTGTTCTGATAGATGGATTGAATCTTGATGAGCATTTATCGGCAAACTTTTTAATTTTGATTGGAAGATGAGCGACACGAATGAGAGGAAGTGGTATGTGGTGAAGGCCATCTCTGGTAAGGAAAAGAAGGTAAAGGAATACCTCGAGTCCGAAATCAAGAGGTTGAACCTGCAAGACCTTATTCCTACGGTCTTGATTCCGACCGAGAAGTACTTCGAAGTGAAAAACGGCAAGAAGGTGTGCAAAGAGCGCAACTACCTGCCGGGTTATGTGCTTGTGGAGGCTGTCTTGGTGGGAGAGGTTGTTCATGTCATCAAGAATGTTCCGAACGTGCTCGGTTTTCTGGGTACGAAAGGTGAGCCCGACCCGCTGCGCCCTCAAGAGGTGAAGCGTATCCTGGGCAAGGTTGATGAGCTCCAAGGCATGGGCGCTGGCAGCGATGTCATGTTCATGGTGGGACAATCAGTCATTGTCAACGACGGACCGTTCAGCACTTTCCAAGGTATCATCGAAGAGGTGAACGAGGAAAAGAAGAAGCTGAAGGTCGCCGTGAAGATTTTCGGTCGCAAGACCCCTTTGGAGCTGAGTTTCTTCCAAGTGAAGTTGGAAAGCTAAACCGATTTATGTGAGTTAAATTGTTGCCTAATTACACTTAATTAAGGATTAAAGAAATGGCAAAAGAAGTAAGCGGATTAATTAAATTGCAAATCAAAGGAGGAGCTGCGAATCCCGCCCCGCCCGTTGGTCCCGCTCTGGGTTCTAAGGGTGTGAACATCATGGAATTCTGCAAGCAGTTCAACGCCCGTACGCAGGATCAGGCTGGCAAAGTGTTGCCCGTCATCATCACTGTGTATAAAGACAAGTCTTTCGATTTCATCGTTAAGGCTTCTCCCGTGGCTGTCTCCATCATCGAGGCTGCGAAGATCAAAGGCGGCTCCAAGGAACCTAACCGTTCGAAAGTCGGTTCGTTGACTTGGGACCAAGTGCGTGAAATCGCCACCAACAAGATGAAGGACATGAACTGCTTTACCGTCGAGTCCGCCATGTCAATGGTGGCTGGTACGGCACGCAGCATGGGCGTGAAGATAACCGGCGAATCACCTTTAAAGAAAGACTAAGATCTTTCATGCATTTGTAGAACAACAAAAAAGTTAGTTAAATGTCAAAAGTATCCAAACAGAGGAAAGAAGCTTTAGCTAAGTTCGACAAAAGCAAGAGTTACTCCTTGAATGAAGCAGTTAATATCGTAAAACAGATCACTTACAGCAAGTTTGATGCTTCGGTTGACTTGAACATCCGTTTGGGTGTCGACCCCCGTAAGGCCAATCAAATGGTCCGCGGCTCGGTGACGCTGCCCCACGGTACTGGTAAAGTCGTCCGCGTCTTGGTGCTCTGCAACCCTGACAAGGCTCAAGAAGCTTTAGACGCTGGTGCTGATTACGTTGGTCTGGATGAATACATCCAAAAGATCAAGGACGGTTGGACCGATATTGACGTTGTGATCACCACTCCTAACATCATGCCTAAAGTGGGTGCTCTGGGCCGTATCCTCGGTCCTCGCGGCTTGATGCCGAACCCCAAGACTGGTACTGTTACGATGGACGTCGCAAAGGCTGTTCAAGAAGTGAAAGCCGGTAAGATCGACTTCAAGGTCGACAAGTACGGTATCATTGCTGCTGGAGTCGCTAAAGTGAGCTTCTCTCCGGAACAGATTTTTGATAACGCCAAGGAGCTGATCCAAACCGTTATCAAGTTGAAACCAGCCGCTGCTAAAGGTACGTATGTGAAGAGCATCTATATCTCTAGCACGATGAGCCCGGGTGTGCAGATCGATGTCAAATCAGTGTCAAACTAAATTGAAAGGAATTTGTTGAAATGAGAAAAGAAGATAAACAAGTCCTCATCGACTCCATCCTGAGTGAACTGAAAGCCTGCCCCAACTTCTACCTGACCGATGTCTCCGACCTCAATGCCGAGAAGACCAGCCAGCTCAGAAGGCAGTGCTTTAACAGTGGTGTGAAAATGATCGTTGTGAAGAACGCTCTGCTCCATAAGGCTATGCAGCAGATGGAGAAGGACTATGAAGGTCTGTACGACGTTCTGAAAGGATCAACTGCATTGATGCTTTGCGAGACCGGCAACGCTCCCGCCAAGCTGATCAAGAACTTCCGCAAGACCAGTGACCGTCCCATCCTGAAGGGTGCCTTCATCGAGGAGTGCTGCTACATCGGCGACGACATGCTCGACGCTCTCTGCAGCATCAAGTCGAAGAACGACCTCATCGCCGACGTCATCGCCTTGCTGCAATCGCCGATGAAGAACGTCATCAGCGGCCTGCAGTCAGGTGGTCACAAACTGAGCGGTATTCTCGAAACCCTGTCCGAAAGACCGGAATAAAATATCGAATGTGAATCATTCAAACCATTAAAGCAAGTATTAACAATTTAAAATAGAATTAAAAATGGCAGATCTTAAAGCTTTTGCTGAACAATTAGTCAATCTCACCGTGAAGGAAGTGAACGAACTCGCTAACATCCTGAAGGAAGAGTACGGTATTGAACCCGCAGCCGCCGCTGTTGCTGTTGCTGCTCCTGCTGCCGGTGGCGCCGCTGCCGCTGCTGAAGAAAAGACTTCTTTCGATGTCATCCTGAAGAGCGCTGGTGCTCAGAAGCTGGCAGTCGTGAAGTTGGTGAAGGAACTCACCAGCCTCGGCCTGAAGGAAGCTAAGGAACTGGTTGACGCAGCTCCCAAACCGCTGAAGGAAGGCGTGAGCAAAGACGAAGCTAATGCACTGAAGGCTCAACTCGAAGAGGCCGGTGCAGAAGTGGAAGTGAAATAAGGATTCATTCCCGTTAATAACGGCATTCAACCTCAGTCCCGAAATAGGGGCTGAGGTTTGTGCCGATTTTTCGCTTTATGCGAAATTCCTCTTTTAGTTTGTTCGTCTTTCTCAATACATCACCTAAAAAACAATAATACCTTGGCAACAAAATCAACTGAAAGAATCAGCTTCGCGTCTATCAAGAAGTCTTTCGAATATCCTGATTTTCTGGATATTCAGCTTCAGTCGTTCCAGGATTTCTTCCAATTGGAAACCAATCCCGACAACAGAAAAAACGAAGGCCTCTACAAGGTCTTTGCCGAAAACTTCCCCATCACAGACGCCAGAGGCAATTTTACTCTCGAATTTCTTGACTACTACATCGACGCTCCCCGCTACAGCATTGAGGAGTGCATCGAACGTGGACTTACTTATAGCGTTCCTCTCAAGGCTAAGCTGAAGCTTTCCTGCAACGACGAGGAACATGAAGACTTTGAGACCGTCGTGCAAGACGTGTATCTCGGCATGATCCCGTATATGACGCCTCGCGGCACTTTCGTCATCAACGGAGCCGAACGCGTCGTGGTCTCGCAATTGCACCGTTCACCCGGTGTGTTCTTCGGTCAAAGCCAACACGCCAACGGTACGATGTTGTATTCGGCTCGTATCATCCCGTTCAAGGGCTCTTGGATGGAGTTCTCGACCGACATCAACAACGTCATGTATGCCTACATCGACCGTAAGAAGAAATTACCCATCACCACTTTGCTCCGTGCCATCGGTTACGAAAGCGATAAGGACATCCTCGACATTTTTAACCTGGCTGAGGAAGTGAAGGTTTCAAAGGCTGGTCTGAAGCGTGTGTTGGGTCGCAAGTTGGCCGCCCGTGTGCTGCACACTTACTATGAAGACTTCGTCAACGAGGACACTGGTGAATGTGTGTCCATTGAGCGTAATGAAGTCATCATCGAGCGCGATGTGGCTCTCGAGGAAGAGCACATCCAGAAAATTGTGGACAGTGGCGTGAAGACCATCCTGCTGCATAGTGAAGCCGAACGCGACGAAAATGACAGAATCTCTGACTATTCCGTCATTTTCAAGACTTTGGAAAAAGATACCTGTAACTCGGAGAAAGAAGCTGTCGAATATATCTATCGCCAGTTGCGTAATGCCGAACCGCCCGATGAAGAGACGGCTCGTGGCATCATCGAGAAGTTGTTCTTCTCCGACAAGAGATATGATTTGGGTTTGGTCGGACGTTACCGTATCAACCGCAAACTGAACCTCGACATTCCCGATGATGTCAAGGTCCTGACCAAGGAAGACATCATCGCCATCATCAAATATTTGGTCGAACTGCTGAGCAGCAAGGCCGAAATCGACGATATCGACCACTTGAGCAACCGTCGTATCCGCACCGTGGGTGAACAGCTGCAAGCCCAGTTCGGTGTCGGCTTGGCCCGTATGGCCCGCACCATCCGTGAGCGTATGAATGTGCGCGACAACGAGGTGTTTACACCCATCGACTTGATCAACGCCAAAACATTGTCGTCGGTCATCAACTCGTTCTTCGGCACCAACCAGCTGTCGCAATTCATGGACCAGACCAACCCGCTTTCTGAGATCACGCATAAGCGTCGTATTTCTGCTCTGGGTCCTGGTGGTCTGTCGCGCGACCGTGCAGGTTTCGAAGTCCGTGACGTGCACTACACTCACTATGGCCGTCTGTGTACGATTGAGACCCCTGAAGGTCCTAACATCGGTTTGATTTCATCCCTCTGCGTGTTCGCTAAGATCAACAACTTGGGCTTCATCGAGACGCCTTACCGCGAGGTGAAGGACGGTGTGGTCGACTTCAAGAACGATCCCATCTATCTGACCGCCGAGCTTGAGGAAGACAAGATTATCGCCCAAGCCACCACTCCTGTTGATGATGAAGGAAGATTTACCGATAAGGAAATCAAGGCACGTTATATCGCCGATTATCCTATCGTTGCGCCCGAAGAGATCAACCTGATGGATGTCGGTCCCAACCAGATTGCCTCTATAGCCGCTTCTTTGATCCCGTTCCTGGAGCACGACGACGCCAACCGTGCTTTGATGGGTTCGAACATGATGCGTCAGGCTGTACCTTTGATGAATCCCGAAAGTCCTATCGTGGGCACCGGTATTGAACGCTCTGTTGCCAAGGATTCACGCGTTCTTATCACTGCCGAAGGAGAGGGCGAGGTCATCTTCGTTGACTCCAAGAAGATCACGATCAGATATGACCGCACGGATGAACAGCGCTTGGTCAGCTTCGACGACGATGTGAAGACCTATTATCTCACGAAGTACGCCCGTACCAACCAGAATACGAGCATCAATATCAAGCCTATCGTGCGTCGTGGCGACCATGTGACCTTTGGTCAAATCCTGACGGAAGGTTATGCCACACAAAACGGCGACTTGGCTCTGGGTCGTAACCTGAAAGTGGCCTTCATGCCTTGGAAGGGTTACAACTATGAGGATGCCATCGTGATTTCGGAGCGCATTGTGAAGGAAGACCTATTCACCTCTATCCACATCGAGGAGTTCACCCTTGAGGTGCGCGACACGAAGCGTGGTTTGGAAGAGTTGACCAACGACATCCCGAATGTGAGCACGGATGCCACCAAGGACTTGGATGAGCACGGTATCATTCGTGTGGGTGCCGAGGTCAAGGAAGGCGACATCCTGGTCGGTAAGATCACGCCTAAGGGCGAATCCGATCCCACTCCTGAGGAGAAGCTGCTCCGCGCCATCTTCGGCGACAAAGCTGGTGACGTGAAGAACGCCTCACTGAAGGCTGGTCCTTCGATGAAGGGTGTGGTCATTGGCAAGCGCCTCTTCTCGCGTCTGCAAAAGGACCGCAAGGCCCGCGCCAAGGACAAGGAAGACATCGCCAAGATCGATGCCGCTTGCCAGAAAGAGCTGGGTGCCTTGAAGGATGTGTTGGTTGAGAAACTCATGACCCTGTTAAACGGTCGCGTCTCTTCTGGCGTGCAGAACAACTTCAAGGAGAACCTGATTCCCAAGAAGGCCAAGTTCACGTCAAAGGCCCTCTACGACATCGATTACTTGTCGGTCAACCCGAACAAGTGGACATCGGATGAAAAGGTCAACAAGATGATTGGCGCTATCATCGATAACTACACGGTGAAGCACAAGGAAATCGAAGGCCGCTACAACCGCGAAAAGTATGTGGCTAGCGTGGGCGACGAGTTGCCGAACGGTATTGTCCAGATGGCTAAGGTCTATGTGGCCAAGAAGCGTAAGCTGATGATTGGTGACAAGATGGCCGGTCGTCACGGTAACAAGGGTATCGTTTCGAAGATTGTCCGTGCCGAGGACATGCCGTTCTTGGCCGACGGTACTCCTGTCGACATCGTTTTGAACCCCTTGGGTGTGCCTTCGCGTATGAACCTCGGTCAGATTTACGAGACTGTGCTCGGCTGGGCTGGACACGAGCTCGGACTGAAGTTCGCCACGCCTATCTTCGATGGTGCCACCTTGAACGAAATCAATGAATACATGGCCAAGGCTGGTTTGCCTGCCAACGGCCGTATGCAACTCTACGACGGCGAGACCGGCGAGCCTTTCGACCAACCTGCCACCGTGGGTTACATCTACATGCTGAAGTTGCACCACATGGTCGACGACAAGATGCATGCCCGTTCCATCGGACCATACTCGCTGATTACGCAGCAGCCTCTGGGCGGTAAGGCTCAGTTCGGTGGCCAGCGTTTCGGTGAAATGGAAGTCTGGGCCCTGGAGGCCTTCGGAGCCAGCAATGTGCTTCAGGAGATCCTGACCGTGAAGTCTGACGACGTGAACGGCCGCGCCAAGGCTTACGAATCCATCGTTAAGGGAGACAATATGCCAATTCCAGGTATCCCTGAGTCCTTCAATGTCTTGATCCACGAACTCCGTGGCTTGGGCTTGGAGATCACCTTCAAGGACAAGGATGGCAAAGTCTTGAATTGAGTTGAATAATGCTAGGATAAAACAAACAGAAATATGGCAACTAACAATATAGTCAATAGCAACTTCGCTAGCATAACGGTGAGTTTGGCTTCGCCGGAATCGATTCTTGCCCGTTCACACGGTGAGGTGTTGAAACCCGAAACCATCAACTACCGTACTTATAAACCCGAACGCGATGGTCTGTTCTGCGAGCGCATTTTTGGTCCCGTAAAGGACTGGGAGTGCCACTGTGGTAAGTACAAGAGAATCCGTTACAAGAACATCATCTGCGACCACTGCGGTGTGGAGGTGACGGAGAAGAAGGTCAGACGCGAACGCATGGGCCACATCTCATTGGTGGTGCCCGTCGCCCACATCTGGTATTTCCGTTCACTGCCCAACAAGATTGGTGCCCTTCTCGGTATTCCTACCAAGAAGCTGGATGCTATCATCTATTACGAACGCTATGTAGTGATTCAAGGCGGTATCCTTGAAGGTAAGGAGATTCCAAACGACAACGATGGCCGTAAGGTCACGAAGTTGGAATTCCTCACCGAGGAAGAGTATCTCGACCTCATGGAGATGATTCCGATTGAGAATCAGTATCTGCCTGAGGACGACCCGAATAAGTTCATCGCCAAGATGGGTGCCGAGGCTATCTACGACCTCCTTTCCCGCTTGAATATCGATGAGGAAGCCAATCGTCTGCGTGCCGAAGCCAATGAGGTGAAGGCCCAACAGAAGAAGCAGGAGCTCCTGAAGCGCTTGCAGGTGTTTGAGGCTTTCCGCGAGGCAAACAACCATATCGAAAACCGTCCTGAGTGGATGATTGTGAAAGTTGTTCCGGTGATTCCTCCGGAGCTGCGTCCTCTCGTCCCGTTGGATGGTGGCCGTTTTGCCACTTCCGACTTGAACGATCTCTATCGTCGTGTCATCATCCGCAACAACCGTCTGAAGCGCTTGATCGAAATCAACGCTCCTGATGTCATCATGCGTAATGAGAAGCGTATGTTGCAGGAGGCCGTTGACTCGTTGTTCGACAACTCGCGCAAGTCGAGTGCAGTGAAGACCGACTCGAACCGTCCGCTGATGTCGTTGAGCGACAGCCTGA
>JAFRRE010000034.1 GCA_017428285.1 Bacteroidales bacterium
GAGCCGAGTTTAGTCTTGGTTTGTGCCTCAAACACAGGCTCTTGAATCCTTACGCACAAGGCGCAAATCAAACCTTGGCGGATGTCGGCAGGCTCGTATTCCTTTTGATAGAACTCGCGCACCACGCGGGCATAGCCTTCGCGGAAAGCGGACTGGTGTGTGCCGCCTTCAGTGGTGTGTTGGCCATTGACAAACGAATAAAAATAGTCGCTCGACTGACCATTGACATGCGTAAAAGCAGCCTCAAAGTCGCCGTCCTTGATATGGATGATGGGGTAGAGGCCTTCGCCTTCCATGTTGTTCTGCAAGAGGTCAAGGAGGCCGTTTTTGGAATAATAGCGTTTGTCGTTGTATATCAAACTCAAGCCACGGTTGAGGTAGGCGTAGTTCCACACGCGCTTTTCGATGTATTCATCCACATAGTGAAAGTTACCGAACAAAGCAGAATCCGGGATGAACTCGGTCAAAGTGCCAGTGTCACCATCGGACGGGATGATCCCCGAATCATTAATCAACTTTCCCTGAGCAAACTCTACGATCCTTGTCTTACCCTCGCGGACCGACTGCACCTTGAAATAGGATGAAAGCGCGTTGACGGCCTTGGTACCCACACCGTTCAAGCCGACCGACTTTTGGAACACCTTGCTGTCATATTTAGCACCAGTATTCAGTTGTGAGACGGCCTCCTTCAGCTTACCCAGCGGGATGCCACGGCCATAGTCGCGGATGCTGACTTTCTTTTCTGCTTTGTCAACCCTAACTTCTATCTTCTTACCGAACCCCGAAGTGAACTCGTCGATGGAGTTGTCAATCACTTCTTTGATCAGCACATAGATACCGTCATCTTGCGAGGCACCGTCGCCGAGTTTGCCGATATACATACCCGGACGGCGACGGATGTGCTCCATGTCCTCAAGATGGACGATGCTGTCGTCGTTATAGTTTTCAGTGGTAGGAATAGGGTCGCTATCTTGCGTGAAGATGTCGTCTTCGTTGATTTCGCTCATAAAAGTGGATTTGGTTGCAAAGGTACAAAAAAAACGTCAGAAAACACCTTTAACGGTTGTTTTAACCCATTCCCAATCTTCGCGATTTGGAATCAAATGATACAAATGGCAATTCGTGTGTTTGTGGAAGACAATCCAATGGTAAACAAACAACGCCGTGTAAGTCAGCGAAGTGGTGATGGCAGCACCTCGGATGCCCAACATGGGAATCAAAACAAAGGCTGAAACAAGTGTAACCGAAAGTCCGATGAGTGAGGCATAAAGGTTGTATTTCGGTTGACCCGTGCCAGAAAAATAGTTAGCCAAAATGGTGTGGGCAGAGAAAAACACGATTCCGGGCGCCATCAGAAGGATGACAGTGCGGATGTCAGCAAACTCACCTGAAAACACCCATTCAAAGAATACCGTCGGTAGCAGACAAATGACCAACAAAGCGGTGAATGTCAGCAAGATGGCTACTTTCATAAAGCGCAAGGTAAGTTGAGCGGCGCGTTCTTCCTTTTCGGTGTTGCTTAATGAGGAGAAGGCCACTAGACCGATGCTTTGTCCCACAATATTGACACCTTCCGTAACTTGCGTACCCGAGGCATACACACCGATGGATTTCTCATCGCAATGGGTGTTCAACAAATAGAGGCTCAAGCGCTTGTTCAGTGTACTGACCAAGGTTGAAAGTTGCATGAATGCACCATAATGGAGCATTTCCTTCAAACTGTCTTTCAAAGGTTCTCCACCATCGCGTTTCAGCCTTGGGAAGAGCAGAATCCATCCGATGAGGGTGGCCAAACTATAGCCACAAAGTTGAGAGTAGAGTAGGGCTTTGGCCGTCCTCAGATTCAAAGCGAAAATCAACACTGCCATCATGGAGACCTGTGTCAATATTTGTATGAGGAACAGCCAGTTATAGGTTGCCACCTTTTCTTTGCCAAGGAAATGGTTGAGGTTGAATTCATGCAGGCTGTAGACAAAAGTCATCAACAAAACAAGCCAAGCATAGCCTTCGGGAACGATGGTGTGATAGAAGTTCGGGAAGAAATGTAAGATATTGAACAACAGTAGGTAAACCAGCATCACGAAGGCAATCCAGCCGTATGAAATCTTCATCAGCGTGGCGACTTTCTTACGTGGCGTAAAATACACCAATCCGCTTCCTGCAATGAGTTCGATGCCTATTAATAAAAAGGTGATGTCGGTCTGGGCAATGAAAGCTTTGCCCCATTCTGCGGCACCTAGATAACGGGTTCCCATAATTAGGGTGGCCAATTGTGTTAACACATTGACCGCTCTTGCCGCGCCCGTACCGAGGATTTTCTTGAACATTTTTAAGCCTAAATCGAAATAATGGGCAAAAATACAAAAATACTCCCTATCTTTGCAAACTTTCCGAAAGTTGAAGATTAATGAAACGCTTTTCACAGATACTTAAGTGATTTCCTCATATCAAGTCAACCCAAACAATGGCCCTTTGATTGACAAGAAAGACCGAGCCTTGAAAATCATCAAATCGTTGAGCGCGACCGATTTTTACGACAATCCGCCAACCATTTCCGATGATGGTTGGATTACTAAATAACGCAAAATGAAACAATTAGCTTTCATATTCCTGTTCAGCATCATTATGGCTACCCCATCCTGTACGATGGAGCAACCTCAAGTCGTGGTGGAAGAGACAGTAGTTGCCGACACCATCCCACCAGTCATTATCGACTACGGCTTCCCCGACACCATGTATGCCTCAGCTGAGAAAGTGATGTTTGTCGTCGACACTTTCGACACATCAGTGCCATGCATGCTATCTGATTTCAAAGACCTTTATGAAGACGCACCAGGCATTTTCATGTTTCGTGGCAGCCCAACAAGAAACCCCAACTTCTGCGGGCATCTTCACGGCGATTCCATCAATATCAACGTGGATTGGGTCTTCAAGACGGGAATGGACACTTCCAAGACTTCCCACGGCACTTGGTACGGCGGCACAGGTTGGACTGGACAACCCGTCTATGTCCAATGGCCAGACAGCATTTTGGCACGTTTTGAACAATTGAACGACACGGTCATCGATCATTTATGTCCGCAAGAGCTCATCATCGCATCACTGTGCGGCAATGTGTACTTCATTGATTTCCAAACAGGTGAAGAAAGCCGTAAATGCCTCGACACTAAAAACGTGCTGAAAGGAACGCCTTCACTCAATCCTTTGTTTAACGGTCATCTTTATGTTGGACATGGGGTGGAGAAACATGCTCCTTTTGGCAATATCGTATTCGATATGTTCACCCATAGGACCATACATTCTTTTGGAAAAGACCCGAAAGCGTGGCGTTCATGGGGCGCCTATGATTCTTCGCCCGTTGTCATTAGAGGCTTTGTATTCCGTCCCGGCGAGAATGGCACACTTTACAAGTATTATATCGGCGATGGAGGCTACACCTTGCAATCCACACTACGCTATTCCTTGACCAAATCCAAGAGTTCGCCTGGCATTGAATCATCTATGGCTGTCTGCAAGAATTATGGCTATATCTCTGACAATGGTGGAAATATCCTTTGCGTCAATCTCAATACAATGAAGCCCGTGTGGCATTATTGGAACCATGATGACACAGACTCCACTCCACTTGTAGACGTTGAAGACGGCATCCCATACGTGTACACAGGCTGTGAGGTTGACCGTCAAGGCAATACTGGAAAGAGCTATTTCGTGAAATTGCACGGACTGACAGGTGAGTTGATTTGGGAAGACACAATTTCGTGCCGCAGGCTTCACATGGGCAGCGAAAAGACCCTGGACGGCGGTATGTATTGTTCCCCCTTGTTGGGTGGTGGCGATTGTGAAGGCATGATTTTCAGCAACTTCTGCGTCAACACTACGGCTGTTCGCGGCTATTTTACGGCATTTGATAAGAATGACGGTCGCATTCTATATCAAACAAAGACCAAACAATATTGCTGGTCATCGCCAGTGGCATTCTATAATGACAAGAACGAGATGTTCATCTTTACCGCCGACACGAGTGGCAATGTCTATGTAATCAAAGGCAAGACAGGCGAAATCGTGGCAACACAAAGAGTTGGCAGCAATTTTGAATCGTCACCCGTTATCGTCGACAATAAAATTGTTTTAGGGTCGAGGGGAAATAAAATCTATAAGATATCGTTACAATAATCTATGAAAAAAACACTGATCATTATAAGTCTTCTGCTTTTCGCCTTGTATTCAAACGCCTTCGCGCAGCTGATTGCTTGTCGCGACTCCATCAAACAAGGATATAATTTCTGGCTCTATCTGCCTGAAAACTATAATGCTCCCGATGTCAAGAAACCCGTGGTGATGTTTTTGCATGGGAAGAGCCTTTGTGGGAACAATCTGAACAAGGTTCGCAATTACGGATGCATCGATGCCCTGACCAAAGGCAGAACCATTGATGCCATTGTGGTGGCACCTCAAACGCAAGGCGCTTGGAAACCTGAAAAAGTGATGGACGTTTTTGATTGGGTGAAAGACCATTATCCCGTCGACTCCAACCGTTTTTATGTTTTAGGCATGAGTCTTGGCGGTTATGGCACTCTCGACGTGGCGGCAAGCTATCCTGATAGGATTGCAGCAGCCATGGCCATGTGTGGTGGTGCTTCGGTAAAAGAGCTGTGTGGACTTAACGAACTTCCTCTTTGGATCATCCATGGCACAGCCGACCAAGCGGTGCCGGTAAGATGCTCCGAAAGGGTCGTCAAATCCATGATTCAATGTGGCGATACCAGCAAGCTCATTTTCGACAAAATGAGGGGCGTCAACCATTCGCAGCTGGCACGCATCTTCTACCTTGACCAAACCTACGACTGGCTGTTTGCACACTCCTTGGCCGACTCTGCCAGATTAGTTAACAAGGACTATAGTATTTCGACCAAAATCATGAGAGATGCCTACTCCAACCTTGACAAAACCTTCAAAATCAACATAGTTGACTCGAGATCGGCATCCCATCCTTACCACGAAAAAGAGTATTACATTGTCAAGAAAGGAGACACTTTGAGCAAGATTGCTGTGGAGCATCAAACCACAGTCACCCTTCTTTGCAAGCTCAACAAGATAAAAAAGACTGACAAGCTACGCGTAGGCAGAAGAATTCGCATACGCTAAGCCCTAAGCTTGGAAAACAAAAACAGCCTGCCAGAATTTCTGACAGGCTTGTTTGTTATTAGTTAACTGGGACAATTAATCCACAGGGATGTCTTTGTTGACATTCTTCGAACCCCAGAGGGCGTAGAATAGCAAGAAGGCGAGGCCAACGACAATCACCCAGTAGCTCTGGAGATAGCCGACGCCGCCCAGGCCGTCAACGATAGCGTTTTGGAGCAGGGGCAGGATACCACCACCGCAAACCAAAGCCATGAAGATGCCCGAAGCCTTTTCGGTGTACTTGCCCAATCCTTCAACCGCGAGGTTGAAGATGCCGCCCCACATCACTGAGGTGCAGAGGCCGATGCAGACCAAGAAGGCAGCATTGAGCGGAATGCTCTCCATGCCAAAGCCATGAGCACCATTGAAGGCAGGGAACTTGACCATCGTGGAAGGACCAAACATGGCCAACAGGGTGAGGATGATACCGATGGCAGATACAGTAGTCAGCATCGCTTTTGCAGAAACTTTACTGCCGATGATGCCACCGATCAGACGACCGATCAGCATCAGGAACCAATAGGTGGCAGCCACCGAACCAGCTACGGCTTCGGCATTGACACCGCTGCCCAGCACATTAAGCTCAGGATTCTGGAGCCATTTATTCAACACATTCGGGATACCCACCTCGACACCCACATAGATGAAGATGGCGATGGCACCAAGCACGAAGTGACGGAAAGCCATGGGGCCTTTGCCCTTTTCCACTTGTTTGACAGCTTCTTGTTTCTGTTCGTTCTCCGGAATCTTGGTCAGCAGGATGACGATGAAAGCGAAGGCAAAGATGCCCAAAGCCGTGTACATCAACGGGAAGACATCGCTGATCTTGGCATCAACAATGCTGGGAATCAACAAGCCCGTGATGATGATGACGGCAGTGCCACACAATGAGTTGAACGAGCCACCGATCTGGATGAGTTGGTTGCCTTTGTTGCCACCACCGCCCAATCGGTTCAGCATCGGGTTGACCACGGTGTTGAGCAAGCACATGCTGAAGCCTGCCACAAAAGCACCAAGGAGATAGATAGCAAAGCTGCCAAAGACACCCGACAAGGTCTGGATGCCGACACCGATAAAGCCCACAATCACAGCGATGAGTGCTGTTTTCTTGTAGCCTTTCTTTTGGAGCAAGTTACCCGAAGGGATACCCATCACAGCATAGGCGATGAAGTTGGCGAACACGCCAAGGGTGCCTTGCCAATTCGGGATTTTAAACTGGTTCTTCAGGATGTCGCCCATGGGCGAAGCCAGGTTGGTGACAAACGAAATCATACCGAACAAGAGAATCATCACGATGATCGGAATGAAATAGTTCTGTTTTTTTACGGTTGTTTCCATAGGTATTTGAGATTTAAAGATTTTATTTCTGTTTCATTTGGCTTTCAGCTGTCAGCCATCAGAATTCAGCCTCGGTATTGCCATGCTGATAGCTGACTGCTGATAGCTGAAGGCCTTTCATAATTATAGAATTGAGAATTTAAAAATGATCGTTTCGTTGTATTCTTCGCCCGAACGCAGGAAGGTGCTGGGGAAATTAGGCTTGTTGGGCGAGTCGGGGAGGGCCTGGCACTCCAAAGCGACGCCCGAGTAGTCCTCATAGATGTGGCCGTTCTTGCCTTTCGGACATCCTGAAAGCCAATTGCCGGTATAGACCTGTACGCCAGGTTGGGTAGTATAGATCTTCACCATACGACCCACACCTTCATGCGATAACTCGGCAGCCAACGTAATCTTGTCCTTTGCCACGCCATCGATGACCCAGCAACTATCATAGCCTTTGCCATTAATTAGGTCTGGATAAGGTTCCTTAATGTCGCGACCAATGAGTTTAGCTTGGGTGAAGTCCATGGGGGTATCGGTCACTTGTCGCATCTCGCCAGTAGTGATCAACTCGTTGGTGGCTGGTAGGAAACGAGAGGCGTTCAGTCGTAGTTTGTGGTCAAGGATGTCACCATTGCCTTCACCTTTCAAGTTGAAATAGGTGTGGTTGGTCAGGTTGACAATGGTGGTGTCCGATGAATAGGCGCAGAGACGGATGTTCAGCTCGTTCTCATCATTGAGGGTGTAGTACACCTTCGACACCAACTCTGCAGGATAACCTGCCTCGCCATCGGCGCTGAGGTATGTGAACACTACGCTCTCACCATTGATGCGGCTAGCCCACTTCTGGTTGGCGAAGCCGATGCTGCCGCCATGGAGATGATGCTTGCCATCGCCAGTATTGATTTCAAGCTGGTATTCCTTGTCATCAATCTTGAAACGGCCATTAGCGATGCGGTTGGCGAAACGGCCAGGCGTCTTACCCGCGCAGGGACCGTCGCCATAGTAATCCGTGGCGTTGGGGTAGCCCAGCACGATGTCATCCATATGGCCGTCACGGTCAGGTGTCACAATACTCACGATGCCCGCGCCAATGTCGCTTAGCTGCACCTTGATGCCGTTGGCATTGGTCAGAGTGTAGAGCTTGATGTCTTTGCCGTCGGGAGTCTTGCCCCAGGTTTTTACTTCGATGTTCATTGTTGTTTATTTTGACGCGGGACACGGGACTGCGGGACGCGGGACCAAACCATAGTCTCGCGTCTCGTGTCTCGAAGTCTCGTGTCCAAAAATACTTACCATAAATGTTGGGGATAAACGCCTTTCTCAATCAATTCTCGAATCTTGCGCATCACCTCGGGCTTGTCTTCCTTGTAGGTCACACCGAACCATGAGGCATTGCTCGACAGCACTTTCAGCTTGGCCGAGCCGTCGTGGATGCTTTGGTTGACCATCAGCGGGATGAAGAACTCTGCCTTGATGTTGGTCTGAGCAGGTCCTTTCAGGAACTCGACGAAGCCTTTCTCGGAATAGGCGAAGAAATCGGGGGTGAAGCCGAAGAAGTTCATGGAAACGAGTGAATCCATGTCCAAGGGATGTGAGCCAGTTTCGTCGGTGTAGGCAGCGCCGCCGTCTTCGGTGTGACCGATGGCGGTACGCTCTACGATGGTCTGCAGGTTGCCCTCCGCGTCGGCGGTGCAGATGCCACGGCTCACCGTGCCAAAGTCCGACATGGTGTTGCGAAGCTTGTAGGCGACCATGCTGTAGGCACCTTTCTTACCTTCACATTCAATGAGATATTTGGCCAAAACCTCGTAGGCTTCCTTGCCATAGAAGTCATCGGCGTTGATGGCTGCGAAAGGTTCGTGAATCACCTCCTTAGCCATCAACACAGCGTGGCATGTGCCCCAGGGTTTCACGCGCCCTTCGGGGACGCTGAAGCCTTCCGGCAACTTGTCGAGGGATTGGTAGACATATTCAACGGGGATGCCGAATTTCTCCGTGTTGTTCACTTTCTTGAAGGCCTCGGCGAAGTCCTCGCGGATGACGAAGACCACCTTGCCAAAACCGGCGCGCTTGGCGTCGTAAATGGAATAATCAAGGATGGCTTCGTTGTTAGGGCCGACGCCGTCCATTTGCTTCAGGGCACCATAACGTGAGCCCATACCTGCAGCTAAAACTAATAGTGTTGGTTTCATTTATGTTGAATTAACTTTGTTGAATCTTCGATTTGTTTGTTGTTTAATCGTTTAATTGTTGGTTTGAGTTTCCCTTCGGGAATGGAGTTTTGTTTAATGGTTACAAGGGGCGGCAAGAACAATTTGCCAATCTATAACGGCATTGGCCGCCGCAGTTAACAAAAACCTAAAACCTCCATTCCCCGAGGGGAATCTTATAATCTCCTTGCGCCGTCCGAAATCACCACATCATAAACCTTCGGTTCGTGGCCGAATTTGGCAGCGAATTTCTCTTTCGCTGTGGCGATGAAGGCATCATAAAGGTCTTCCTTCACCAGGTTGATGGTGCAACCGCCAAAGCCGCCGCCCATCACGCGGGAACCCGTCACGCCACATTCCTTGGCGATATCGTTGAGGAAGTCCAATTCCTCGCAACTCACTTCATAGAGTTTGCTCATGCCGTAGTGGGTGCCGTACATACGGTCGCCAACGGTCTCATAGTCACCTTTTTCCAAGGCATCGCAGACATCAAGGACGCGCTGCTTCTCACCGATGACATATTCCGCACGCATGTAGTCCTCGGCTGGAATCTCCACATCAATCTCGTTGAGCATGGCCATCGTGGCATCACTCAAGTATTTAACCTCTGGATACTTTTTGGCGATGTGTGCACAGGCGTTCTCGCACGACTCACGGCGACGGTTGTAGGCCGACGAAGCTAACTCGTGTTTTACCAAAGTGTCCAAAAGCACCACCTTATAACCCTTAGGATTAAAAGGATAATACTCAAACTCCATCGTGGCACAGTTGAGGCGCATCAGGTGGCCGGCCTTACCGAAGAGGGAGGCAAACTGGTCCATGATGCCACACTTCACGCCAACATAGTTATGCTCCGTGGCCTGACCGATACGAGCAAGTTCAAACTTGTCGATGCCAAGGTTGAGTAACTCGTTGAGGGCAAAGGCGAAAGTGCTTTCCAAGGCAGCTGATGACGACATTCCTGCACCGATAGGCACATTGCCGTAAAACACGGTGTCAAAGCCTTGCAGCTTGTAGCCTCGTTTGATGATTTCGCGGCATACGCCAAAGATGTAATTGGCCCAATGTAAATGAGGATGATCTTCCTCGTTCATGCCAAACTCGCGATAGTCCTCCTTGTCGATGGAGTAGGCGCGGACCTTGTCGGTACCGTTGAGGCGGATGCAGGCGTAGATGCCCGAGTCGATGGCTCCTGGAAAAACGAAGCCACCATTATAGTCAGTGTGTTCGCCAATCAGGTTGATGCGTCCGGGCGATGTGTAGACAACGCCTTCGTTTCCAAAGCGTTGATAGAAAAGGGATTTCAATTCTTCGATAGTCATAGTCGTTGTTTTTCAATTTGGGCGCAAGATAGGAAAAAATCAAATAACTTGTGAATAAACTTTCATACTTTGTAAAAAAGTCAAAATCAGGCAATCAAATCTCCATCAGCCATTGCCATGCCGAAACCATAGGAACGTCAATGCCTTCTGTGAGGCTGTCTTCGCGGTCGTAGACTATGATTTTCCCATTGTCGATGCGGTAAGTTTCCATAGCCTCTTTCAAACCACCGACTTCCCGATTTTTGTCCTGCTCTACAATCTTGTTGGTAACCTGTATGGCTTCAACGATTTGTCCATTCTCGAAAACCACGAAGTCGCACTCCTTTTCTCCCCGATGATAGTACACTTCCTTGCCTCTACGGAGCAACTCAAGGTAGATTGTGTTTTCCAGCAACCGTCCCTTTTCCTCGCTGAAATGGAATCCCAGCCGATTGATGGCTCCAGCATCGATGGCATAGAGTTTCTTTGAGTTGAGCATCTGTTTTTTGACAGAATAATCGAATTTTGGGAGATAAAAGAAGAGGTAGCTTTGCTGAAGGTGTTGAAGATAATCGGAAACAGAACTGGTGCTTTTCAGTTCGCTTACTTTTTGCAAAGTGCTGTATGAAAACGGCTTGCCAACATTCGAGAACAAATAGATGGCCATCTGGCGGAGTTCCTTCACTTGCGACAATCGATAGCGGGCCACTACGTCGCGGTAAAGAATGTCCTGAAACCATGCGTTGAGGATTTCCAAGTCGTTTTCTTGTACCACCAAAGGGAATCCTCCAGTCTGTTGATAGGCGTTGAGGTCAGCAAGCAGCTGCGATTTGGCCATTGTGGTCAGTGTGTCAAGCTGATATTCATGTCCCTTAAAGCGTAAATACTCATTAAACGAGAACGGGAAAAGTGTGATGACACGGTTGCGGCCGGTCAGAGCGGTGGCTATCTCGGAACTCAGCAACTGTGCGTTGCTCCCTGTGACGAAAACCTTGTGACCGTTTTCGTACATTCGGTTGACGAATCTCTCCCAACGTGGCACCATCTGAATTTCGTCGAAAAAAAAGACAGGCTCCATGCCATACATTTCGAGATGTAGGGAATGGACTTGGTCAAGCAGCGTCTCATCAAGACGAAGACGTTCATCGTCTAAATTCAGGTAACAGAACTCCTTTTCAGTCAAATCCATCTTTTGCCTAAACAATGACAAAAGGCACGATTTGCCACAACGCCTAACTCCTGTTATGACCACTATTTGGGATGTGCGTATGTACAAGTCATAATCTACATCTCTGTAAATCAAATTGTTTCTTTTGGTAAAATAGGTTTTTTGGTCTAAGACAATCCGCTTCAACTGTTCTTTGTCCATATCGTATATGGTTTTAATTTTCGCTGCAAAGATAACTCATTTTTCTTTACCAGCGAACGAATTTGTATAAAATCATTCGTTTATAACGATTGATTTTTATCGAAATTGTTCTTTTTTTAACAAAAAAACTGCTTGCAACGCCCTCATTTCCAAAGCGTTGCTTAAATAGAGATTTTAATTCTTCGATAGTCATAGTGTAAGGTTAAATTTGGACGCAAGATAGGAAAAAAAACGATTGCATGGCCAATTATTTTTGTTTGAAATGAATTATAATGTGTTTTTGACAAACAAATCATTCAAAAACAAATGACCATTTATTTTTTTTGACTAAAATTCTAAATTTTTGTGTGTTATTCGGAAATAATTTTAATTTTGCAGCGTTAATAAATATATGAATTTAATCAAAACAGACATAAATGATTGGTAATCAATTTGTTAAAATATTTATACAAAAGGGGGTGAGAAAGAACTCCCTTCCTAAAATAACAAAAATCCTCATTGCCGCAAGCCTTTGCATTCCTTTGGCAAACAATGCCTTTCCGCAAACGGAAGCGCAAAAACAGCAAAGCATCTTAAACCATATCAACCTTGCCGAGGACTTCATTCAGCTTAAAAACAACGACTTGGAAGTAGCCCATTTCGACTCTGCCAGAATGATAGCCGAGGGGATGGAAACCGACTGCTACGAGAAAGCATTTGCCTTCCGCCTCTATGCTGACCTCCAGATACGCAACGGAAGCCTCGAAAATGGCCACGACTACTACTGGAAAGCCTTGCGGACGCTTGAGAACGTGGGCGGCCACATCGACGAGCAAGCCTATTGCCATTACCAGTTGGCCACGGGTTATTACCAGATGGGCGACATTGACGCTGTCGCTGGCGAAACCCGCAAACTGAAACAGCTGACCGACCAGTCGGGCGACCTCAGTACCGCCTACAGCTATTATTCCGTCGGCATGGTCTATTATGTGATGCTGTCGCAAGTGCACCCCGAGAATCCTGATTACCACGACTCCACCGCCTACTTCAGCCTCAAGTCCATCGGCGTCATTGAGAAAATGAGCGACAAGGAAATATTGGCCGCGCAAATCAAGCCCGTGTGGAACTACTACAACCACGCGGTCCTCTACGACCCCGATGATGGCGAGCCTTGCCCCGACAGCATCATGAAATACTTGGACCTGGCCGAGGCGATGGTGTCGCGATTCGACTACCGCTATATGGACTGGGAACGCGACGAATGTTACATCAGCATCGGCGACGAAAGGGCATGGCTACATTATTATAAAGGTGACTATGCCAAGGCCGAGGCTACCATGCTCGACGTGATACGACTCATCGACACCGTGGAACAGTATTCGCCCAACTCCGTGCTCATCGAGCGCGAGCAGGCATGCCAGTTCTTGTCGAACCTGTATAAGGAAACCGGCGACTTGGCCAAGGCCCTGCAATACGAGAAACTCAAGAACGAGACCCACGACCGGCGCTACGACATCGAGAAGCAGGCCGCCATGATGGAACTTAGGGTGCAATACGAGGTGGAGAAGCAGGAAAGCGAAATCAAGCACCTGCAAAACGCGAACCGTGCCGCACGCAAAATGTCGTGGCTGCTTATGGGCTTGTTGGCTTTCAGCGTCGCCCTCATCGTCTTGGCAGTGTGGATTTTCCGACAACGCAAGGCCAATATGATGCAACAGCTCTACGAAAAGGAACTGGAAAACGAGAATATGCAGCAGGAGATGTCGCACCAAGCCCAAGAGAAGGCGCTCCTCACCGAGGAATACGAAAAACTGAAAACGTTGGCCTCCAAGAACGAGGAGTACGCCGAAAGATACAAGGCCGACCTCGACGACCTGCAACGCCGCATCGACGCGTCGCCCACGAAAGCCCTTATTGGCCATATAGCCGAAACCATCCGCAGCTCAAGGCTGCTCAAGGAGAGGACAAGGATGGCTACCTCGCACGGCTCAACGGGCTTGAAGTCGAGCAAATGGACCGTCTGTTCGCCTCGGCCACGGGCAAGCTCACCTCGCTTGACACGAAATACATCCTTTGCTTCATGGCTGGCATGGACACCGAGCATGTTGCCGAGCTGTTCGGCATCTCCATCGACAGTGTCTATTCCGTGCGCCACCGCGTCAGACGGAAATTCGACAAAAACGCCTCACTTCCGTTCTGAAAAAGTATTTCAAACTGTAATTTGCTGTTTTTCAATGATATAATATTTTTCTTGATTTGAAAACAATCAAGATTTGTCAAGATATTACCCATGTGGTATGTTGTAATTTTGCGGTGAAAAATTAACCGTTAACTCAATTATTCACTTAAAAATTACAAAAATGAAGAAATCACCTCTGTTCATTGCCGTCGTAATGGTGGCCTTCGCGCTGTGCACGATGACCTCGTGCAAGAAAATCGACGACATCACGAACCCGACCAAGTATGGCCGCATCCAAGGCATCGTGACCAACTACACCACCAACGAGCCGCTGCAAGGCGTCAACATCTCGCTCAGTCCGAGTGGCCTTTCTGCCGTGACGGGCAGCGATGGCCGCTATGAGTTCAACGACATTGAAGTCGGACAATACACCGTGCAGGGCATGAAGACCGGCTTCGAGACCAACACCAAGAGCATCGTCGTGACCGAAGAGGCTGTAGCCTCCGGGGACATGCAACTGCGCACCGCCACAACGGGCTTCAACCTCAGCGTGGAATACCTCGACTTCGGCAACCACTTCAACACGCTGACTTTCAAGATTATCAACGCCAGCGCGACCACACCGATGAGTTGGGAGATCTTCGAGAGCTTGAACTGGCTGACCGTCACGCCCAACACGGGCAACCTGCAAGGTGGACAGGAAGTGACCCTCACCGTCACCATCGACCGCACCTTAATTCATCAGAACACCACGGGCAACATCACCATCCACACTGCCGACATGGAGAAGATACTGCCTGTCAGCGTGAGCTTGTGATGATTGCATGGACACACTTCGCGTCATTGACTACGTTGAATCTGCGATTTGCGAGGAGGAACGACGAAGCAATCCAGAAAACCAGTTTCAAGTCTGGATTGCTTCATGCCTCGCAATGACGCAAAGCGACGACAAGGACTGCCATCCAGTCTCGTGCCAATCTAATATCAATCTTGAATCTTAAATCTTAAATCTTTAAATCTCAAATCAATGAAAAAACTGAATCTGTTCCTCGGCATCATCTGCGCCTTTGCAGTGTGCCTCGTCTCCTGCCAAAAGGAGAAAACCACAGGACAAATCCAAGGCCTTGTGACCAATGCCAACACCTCCGAACCCATCCTAGGGGTCAACATCTCGCTCAGCCCGACGGGCGCCTCAGCCGTCACGGGCAGCGACGGACGCTACGAGTTTGCCAACCTCCAACCCGGTAACTACACCGTGCAAGGCGTGAAAGCCGGCTTCGAAAGCAACACCAAGAACATCAGCATCACGGCGGGCAACGTGTCGTCGGGCGACATGCAACTGCGTCCCACCGTCAGCGGTTTCCGCCTCAACGTGGAATACCTCGACTTCGGCACCAACTTCTCGCAACTGCAGTTCAAGATTATCAATGCCAGCGCGAACACCCCGATGAGTTGGGAAATCATGGAAAGCCTCAACTGGCTTGAGACCACGCCTTCGACGGGCAACCTGCAAGGCGGCCAGGAGACCACCATCACGGTGAACATCGACCGCTCGCTGCTCACGCAAAGCACCACGGCCAACATCACTGTGCGCAGCGCTGACCAAAGCATCGTGCTGCCCATCAACGTGAGCATGGCGGGCAACAATGGACCGCAACTGCAACTCAGCGAGACCAACCTCGACTTCGGCACTTCGGCCAACAGCTTGGCTTTCTATGTGATGAATACCGGTCCGGCCAACACCTCTCTTCAATGGATTTGTTCCAACATCAACGTCGGCTGGCTGACTCTCAATCCCACCTCAGGCAACACGGCAGGCGGCGCCAGCACCCAAGTGATTGCCACTATCGACCGTACGCAAATCAGTGGCATGGTCTCCACCCAAGTCAGCGTGAGCGGTGCAGGAAGCACGTCCACCATTACCTTCTCTGCTTCGGCGAGTGGCAGCGGTAGCGCCATCCTGCAACTCAGCGAAGGCTCGCTCGACTTCGGCGAAACCGCCACCACTAAGACTTTCCAAGTGAAAAACGTGGGCAGCGACGGCACAACGCTCAGCTGGAGCATCAACCCCTTGAATGTGGACTGGCTGACCCTCACACCGATGAGTGGCTCCACGGCTTCGGGCAGCGGCACCTTGGTGACCGCCCTTGTGGACCGAACGAAAATCAGCGGCCCTGTTTCGACCACCGTTACGGTGAGCGGCACCAACAACAGCGCTAATCTCAATGTTTCGGTGCAATATGTCGATAACAGCGTTGTTGTGCCCGACGGTTTGTTCTGCTTCTTCAACTTCGATGGCAACGAGATTGTGGATTATTATGGGAACTATACGGGCATTAATAGCGGTGCTGTGGCTTCCACCGATACGCCAAGTGGTGAAGGAAAATCCATGGATTTTAATGGGAATGCGTTCATCATGGTTCAGGATAACATCATCCCGGCCAGCAATGCCTTCTCTGTAAACCTTTGGTTTAAGACTGGAAGAAATGACCAATACCTAATTGGAAGCGATCAATTAAGCAATGCAAAACCTGCATTTTGCTTTATGCTTTCAAGCACTTCGTGCCTTGAGTATTACACTAGCTATTGGAAACCAAGAATCACAACAAGTTCTATATCAACTTATGTTGACAATCAATGGCACATGCTGTCGATTATTGTCAATGATAGTTTGATTATGTTCTTCATTGATGGTGTATTGTTTGAAACACAAACTGACACTAGCTCTTTGAAGTGGTCTAGCGATATAAACACTTGCTATTTAGGAACAGTCTCTAATAATATAAAAAAGTACAACGGCAAGCTCGACAACATCCGCACCTACAACCGTGCTTTGACGGCGCAGGAAGTGCAAATGCTCTACAATGCGAAGCAGTAAAGGACAAGAAATGGTAAACCTATAATGTAGATGTGCAGCATTGGTTTGCATAAAGGGTAAAAGAATTTGGCTGTCAGCCGTCAGCTCGGGAGCCACCGA
>JAFRRE010000035.1 GCA_017428285.1 Bacteroidales bacterium
TCGTGAAGTTTCCAAACTGCGGCTTGCCAAACTGGCCAACATCTCTTCGGGCGAAGGCATTGGGATTGTAGAGGCTATGGAAGATTTCAACACAGACTGTTGTGCCAAGCAGAGGAATTATCCCCGTTTGTGGAAACGAGCCCTCAATGGAGACTGGAGAGCGCAAAAGTGTATTGCGGACACGATTTACTCGAGTCTATGTTTCAGGCATCTTGATACCGATGGCGAAACCATGATGAGATATTATCTGAACTTAGCCGAGCATGACAATGTGGGCGCCCAAGAGAGCCTTTTTTTCATCTATAGGAGCGATCAAGTAGGTGTCGGACTTGGTAAGAAGAATTTGAGCGAGGCCGTCAAGTGGGGTATGAAAGCGGCCCAGAACGGCAGCGTGCATGTACAAGCTTTGCTTGCCAACGCTCTATTGGAAGGGAATTTTGAAAGTGAGCCTGTCGAACAAGACCGAGAAAAAGCGATTCTTTGGCTTAGAAATGCCGCAAAAAAAGGCTATAAAAAAGCCAAGAAAAAACTTGCCGAGCTTGGCGAGTGAAAACTATCACAAGTGTATTAGGTGAATTCTGGATAATTTTGCCAAATTTCCCATCAGAACTCTCCAATCTCAGCAGGGCTTTGAGAATGGCCAAGTGAAAAGCGAGGAATACTCACTTCCAGGAGGAAGATGAAAAACATGTTGTATAGTAAAATCAAATTTGAAAAAATAGTGTTTGTAACTTATTGGTTTTTCAGCTATCATACACGGTTTTAAACGAAGGTAAGTATTAATCATTCAAGCAACAAAAACCTTTAAATAAAAGAGACTCATAGGTGCCTAGGAGTCTTTTT
The DNA here is from genome assembly GCA_017428285.1 of Bacteroidales bacterium. Next base: position 844 of record JAFRRE010000035.1, read on the forward strand.
TTTGCCCAAAAACAACACATTTTGGTATTAATTAGTATTTTTGCTTCTTTATACACAAACTATGAACAATATAATCACCGATTCCCACACACAAGAATTGTTGGCGCAATACCGCCAGTTGCTGCCTATTTATGAGCAGATGGCGGAAGTGATTCCCGAGAAGTTGAAGGAGTTCTTCGCCGAGGCGGGCATTATCGTGGCTGCCGTGGAGCATCGTGTGAAAAAAGAGGACTCCCTCGCGGGGAAGCTCCAACTTAAAGGAAACAAATACCAGAGCATCCATGATGTCACCGATGTGGTGGGCATCCGCGTGATCACATTCTATAATGATGATGTGAACAAGGTGGCCTCTGTTCTTGAGCGTCTGTTTGAGATCGATTGGGAGAACTCCATCGACAAGCGAAAGGCGCATGAGATCGACAGCTTCGGCTACCTCTCTTTACACTATATATGTCGAATCCCCGAAGCCGCCTATACCAACGCAGAGTATCCCGAACTGAACCAGATCCGCTTTGAAGTGCAGATGCGAACCGTCCTCCAACACGCTTGGGCCAACATGAACCATGATACAGGATACAAAAGCGGGGTGGAAATTCCCAAGGTGTATAAGCGCAATTTGAGTCGCTTGGCGGGCATGCTTGAGCTGGTGGATGATGAGTTCAGCCGCATCCGTCATGAGCTCGCCGACTATCGTCGGCAGGTGCAGAACCTGGTGGCATCAGGCAACCTAAACGAGGTGCCACTCGACGGCGATGCCTTCAAAAGCTATCTGCAAATCGGACCTTTTGATGCGTTGACACGACGAATTGCCTCCATCAACCAGGCAGAGATTCAGCCGGTAGATCTATCTCCTTTCCTAAGGTTGTTTGAAGCTATGGGGTTCAAAACCCTTGGGGATATAGATGCCTTGATGAAGAACTATTCCGAGGCGGCTTACCAAATCGCCTGCTTCCAAATTGGCCTGACCGACATTGATATCCTTTCCTCCTCTGTGGCACTGCAGAACCTCTGTATAGCCTATATCCTCAAGAACAACGGTGGTCGCATCGGACTAAAATGGATGCTGGACACGCTGAGCGGACCCTCTGGAGGGAACGAGGCGATGGCTGACCTTCTGGTGGAGCAAACGAAAGACCTTCCCTTTATGAACCAATAGTTATGGCAAACAACTCGCTCAACACAGAACTTCTCGACCGTTCCATCATCTTTGCGGTCAAAGCCCACGCTGGCACCGAACGCCGAGGGAAAGGCTTCCCTTACATCATTCATCCTATGGAAGCGATGGGAATCGTGGCAACGATGACTACTGACCAGGAACTATTAGCTGCCGCCGCTTTGCACGATACCGTAGAAGACACCGATGTTACAGTTGAAGACATTAGAACGGAGTTTGGAGACAGGATAGCTTCCTTGGTGGCGCAGGAGAGCGAAGAGAAGAAGGAAGGTGTGAACGATGAAGAGAGCTGGCATGAGCGCAAACAAGCCGTCATCGACCGTTTGGCCAAAGCGTCTTACGATGCCAAGATAGTAGCCCTTGGCGACAAGCTTTCCAACATACGCGCCATCGCCCGTGACTATGAAGAGATGGGCGATGCCCTTTGGAGACGTTTTCATTCCAAAGACCCCAAAGACCATGAGTGGCATTACCGTGGCCTTGCCGATTCCCTTAGGGATTTGCAAGACACGGCAGCTTTCCAAGAATTTGAATCATTAATTAATAAGGTGTTTTCGCATGGAGCCCAAAAGAATATCCCTCGATGATTTCGTCTTATCTGGCGGCGGCGCCAACGGCGAGAGCTACGACCATAAGACCGACCCTTCGGTGATGCTCAAGCTCTATTTCCCTGGCAAAATCCAGCAGCCGTTGGATGAGATGAATTTGGCCCGAAAGGTCTATGATATGGGCATTTCCACACCGGAACCAGGAGAATATGTTGTCACCGAAGACGGTCGCTACGGCATCTGTTTCCGCCGTGTCTTAGGAAAGAAATCCTATTCGCGTGCCACGGCAGATGAGCCGGAAAAAGTAATGCAATTTGCTTCCGAATTTGCCCAAATGTGCCTTAAACTCCATGCTACGCATGTGGATACCACGCAGTTCGAGAACGTTAAAGACCGTTATTATCGACTCCTCAAGGAAAACCCCTTCTTTTCGCCAATGGAAAAAGACCGTCTGGAGCGTTTCATCGCTGATGTCCCTGATGAAGACACGGCCATCCATGGCGACCTCCAATACAGCAACGCCATTTTCGTTGGCGCCCAACGCTATTTCATCGATCTGGGTGATTTCTGTTGGGGCAACCACTTTTTTGACGTGGGAATGGTTTATCTCTGTTGTTGTCTCAGCAATGAGGCGTTCATCCAGGAAACTTTCCATATGCCCAAAGCACTGGCCATCCGATTCTGGGAGTGTTTTGTACCGGCGTATTTCGGGGAAGGCATTCCGGTGAAAGAGATAGAGGAGATGATACGTCCCTTCGCCGGACTCAAGACCTTGATTGTGGAAAGGGACACCCAATGTCCCATGCCAGAACTTCGCGCAGCATTAACATCTATCTTATGAAATTCGACCGAAAGAAAGAAAATAAAAAAGGCGGCATATCGATGAGAGCCAGATTGCTGCTGGTGATTGTGGCCGCCCTCACGTTGGAGGCCACCGCCATAATCCAGTTTGCCTTTACCCAAAGGGAAATCAAGCAAGAGGCCTCACTCCGCGCGGAGAGCGAATTGAAAAGTGCCGAGAATAAAATCATGGATGTCGTGAACCAAGCCGAAGCCGCAGTCCGCAACAGTATTTGGGTGGCACAATGGTGTTTGGAAAATCCCGACAGCTTGGAACGGATTCCCCAGCGGGTGGTGAGCGAAAACCCTGTCGTAGTCGGGTCAACCATGGCTCTCGTTCCTGGTTACAGCACAAGGAACCCATTGTATGCCCCTTATGCCACTAGAGATTTGGAGACTGGTGAAATCAGGATGCTTTCACTGGCTACGGAGGAATACGACTATCCCTCCATGGAATGGTTTACCAAACCTATTGAATTGGACGACAGCTATTGGTCGGAACCTTATTTTGATGAAAATGGCGGCGATATCCTGATGACAACTTTCTCCATGCCAGTAAAAGACACAAACGGTGAGGTGGCAGCCATCCTAACTGCCGACATCTCTTTGGATTGGCTCACGGATTTCGTTGGCGACATCAAGGTTTATCCCAACGCTTTCAGTATGGTTGTCAGTCGCAGCGGACAAATTATGGTGTGTCCTGTCGAAACCTTAGTGATGCAAACCACCGTTGATCAGTTTGCTTCGGGATCTGAAGACTACGAAGCGCTCGACCATTTCAACCAGGCCATGCTATCTGGACAGTCGGGCGAGATGCCTGTCCGTTACCAAGGACAAACCAACCATATCTATTTCTCACCCGTGGAGCGAACGGGGTGGTTTTTGTCGATTGTGCTTCCTGAAAAAGATTTGTACGGCGGCGTTCGTCGGGTTGGTATGATAGTGAAGTTGCTACAACTATTGGGTTTGGCCATGCTCGTTGTCATTCTTCGGGTGGCGACTAAAAACCAAGCCAAATACCTAAGTATGAACGAACAGAAGGAAAGGATGGAAAATGAGCTCCACATCGCCAGAGAGATTCAGATGGCAATGATTCCCAAGACTTTCCCGCCTTTTCCAGAACGAAAAGACTTGGATTTAGCTGCTTCCATCATTCCCGCCAAAGAGGTTGGGGGTGACTTGTATGATTTCTTCATCCGCGATGAAAAGTTGTTCTTCTGCATCGGCGATGTGTCGGGCAAGGGCATTCCTGCCTCATTGGTGATGGCGGTGACCCGGAGCCTGTTTCGTGCCATGTCGGCCCATGAAGACAGCCCTGCAAAAATCGTTGCCTCAATGAACGACTCTATGGCGGAAACCAACGAAAGCAGTATGTTTGTCACATTCTTCTGTGGTGTGCTAGACTTGGAGTCGGGCCACCTTCACTACTGTAATGCAGGCCACAACCCGCCCATGATCCTCACCGATGCCATTAGGATGCTGCCTGTGGAACCCAATCTTCCGCTAGGTATTGTCAAGGGGTCGTGTTTTGTTGAGCAGGAGACCGATTTCAAATACGATGACGCTCTCTTCCTTTATACTGATGGACTTTCAGAGGCAGAAAATGTTTTCCAAGAACAATTTGGCGAAGCTCGAATAAAGAAGGTCCTTCACGGGAAAAAACACTCAGAAGAGCATATGAAGAACATCGAACAACAGGTCACTCTCTTTGTTGGTGAAGCTCCGCAAAGCGATGACCTGACCATGCTCTTCATCCACTATCTGGGCAAGGCCAACAAGACTACGCATCACCTCACCCTGCACAACGATGTCGAACAGATTGCATTATTGCCTGAGTTTGTTGAGGCTGTTGCGGGCGAGGCACAACTCGACCACGAAGCCATTTTCAACCTCAATCTGGCCTTAGAAGAAGCCGTGAGCAATGTGATCATGTATGCTTATCCCGAAGGAAAGGATGGTGTGGTGGACATCGAAGCCATCGTTGACGGAAAACGTGTGTCGTTTGTCGTTACCGATAGTGGCACCCCATTCGATCCTACATCCAAGGAACACATTGACATTAATGCAAAGATGGATGAACGTCCGATTGGAGGTCTTGGCATCCATCTTGTCCGTACCATTATGGATACGGTGAACTATGAACGAAAAGGAGAAAACAACATATTAATAATGACTAAAAACTACGAACAACATGGAAGTAAACATCTCGCGTGAAAACAAAACGATAAAAGTTCGCTTTATAGGCCGTTTGGATACCCCTGGAGCACAGGAAATCACGCCGCAAATGAACGCTTTGGCCGAGGAATCCGACAAGACAATCATTTTGGATTGTACAGATCTCTCCTACATATCCAGCTCGGGTCTTAGGATTTTCCTGACCTTACGCAAAGCTGCTGCCGACCGGGGAGGGAAAATCATCATCCAGAACATTTGCAATGACATCCGTAGCGTGTTCATGATGACTGGATTTCTGAACCTGTTTGAAATCCAGTCCTATCAGTCTAATGAAGTTTGTAAGAAGTTGTAATTCATTCAGTTGCATCTTCTTATGTAATTTTTTAGTCTTTTTCTGTTTTTTGGCATAGTTTTTGGAATTATCACAGTGAGACCAAAAAAAAATACTCTTTCTTTTGAGAAAACAGAATTAAAGTGTATATTTGCGGCTGAAAAAGTATTATAGCGGATGCCGAAAAGCTTATGAGTAGGCAATAAATTAAAGGTTGCGCCCGACACTTATTTAGGGATAAAAAAATGAAGAAGCTTTTTATTACTGCATTATTTGCACTTTTCATGGGTGGCTTTGCCATCACAGCTAATGCACAGGAAGATGTGAAAGACACTAAAGGCATTAAAACTGACAAAAAAGGATTTGTCAAACAAGATGACAAAGTCTCTCTGAATCAAAACTTGATCGATGCTTTTCAGAAAGCAGTTAACACATTCGAGGCAGATATTAATAAGTGCAAGGAAGGAAAGAGTACAGATAAGATCAACCTCGAAGGTGACATGAATGATGCTAAGACAGCTTATCAGAGTGTTAAAAAAGAACTGAAGAATTTGACCAAGAAGCAATCTGATACTTTCAAGGAGCTTGAGATCAAATATAACAATCTGATTGATCTTTATAAGCAACTTAAAGACAAACATTAAGAAGGATAATCTTATCTGAATAGGGGGCAAAGGGGAAGTATTCCTTTTGCCCTCTTTTTTTGATGCTGTTATAGAATATCAAGTTTTGACAATGTCATCATCCTTGTCCCATAGATTGCATCTCGTTGCACAAATCAGCCGAGGCCTTTTCCTTGCCGATTCCAAACGCATGGTTTTGGGTCGCTTTTGGCAATTGTTTTCCAGATTCACTTGGGAGTTGCCTCAGACCCTTGCGGGTTGGTTCTATTCAGTAGGGCGAGCTTTGGTTGGTCAGGCCGACCGTGTCGATACTTTTGGTGGCATCACTTTTGTGACAAAGAAAGGCTACAATTATGGCATGGGCGTGTCGTTGGGCACTTTTGTCGACCTATGGGCTAGTTTTTGGATGCAAGGCGAAGGAGAAAAGTTTATTCTCGGTAATCAGATTTGCATGCATGAGTTTGGGCATACTACCGATAGCCAACGCTTCGGTTGGTTGTATCTTCCCGTTATCGGGCTGCCCAGCCTGTTGAGTGCTTCCGGCAAGGGAGACCATAGCGTTTTCTGGACGGAAACAAGAGCCAACAGACACTCCAAACGGTATTTTGGCAAATATTACAGTATCGCTTGGAATGAGACGGGTTATCCTACGGAAAACTATGCTTGATAGAAAGCCTTTCGGTGTTTATATCACGCGCTCATTAATAATCCTCCATTCCCCTGGCTTTAACTCACCAAGAGAAATACTCCCAATCTGAACACGGATGAGACGCAGCGTGGGAAACCCGACGGCTGCCGTCATGTGGCGCACTTGTCGGTTCTTGCCTTCGATAAGGGTGAGCCTGACCCAGCTGGTCGGGATGTTGGCGCGGTAGCGGATGGGTGGCTCCCGCTCCCAAAGTTTTTCTGGCGGTTCAACCATTTGTGCTTGGCAGGGCTTGGTGTGGTAGCCTTTGATGTTTACCCCTTTTTTCAATTGGTTAACAGCCTCTTGCGTGATTTGCCCATCGACTTGCGCCAAATAAGTACGTGGATGCTCGTATTTTGGATCCAACAGTTTCTTGATAAGCCACCCTTCATCGGTGAGGAGCAGGGCGCCCTCGCTGTCGTGGTCAAGGCGACCAGCGGCATACACGCCGGTAGGGAAACCAAACTCGTTGAGTGCCCGATGCCCGGCTTCAGGGGTGAATTGGCTGAGAACACCAAAAGGTTTGTTGAAAAGAATCACCATAATTAATCTGCAAAGACAAATCAGATGCAAAAATACACTTTTTAGTGACCATAAAACAGCGTGTCGTTGCTATTTCTGGCACATTTTTTGTAAAATCAAGATTATAATATATATATTTGCAGCTGAAATAATACTATAGCGGAAGCCGAAAAGCTTTATGAGTAGGCAAATCATCAAAAGTTGCGCCCGACACTCATATAGGGATTATAAAATGAAGAATTTTATTATTACCACAGTAATGGCTCTCTTGATTGGTGCCTTTGCCTTTACTGCTAATGCACAAGAAAGGAAAGTCGGAAGAGCTAAGGCAAATACAGAAAAGCAAATAAAACCAGAGGGCAAAAGGAGGAATTTGAAGAATAATGTAAATGAGAATTCTACGAAAGCCTCAAAAAATGCCAAAACTCTAAAAATAAAAAAAGATGCTGATGCAAAATCCAATGCAGAGGCCAAAAAACAAGTCGTACAAGAGACTAACGACTTGTTGGATGAGTTTGTGAAAACGGTCGACAGTTGTGGAATAGAATACAAAAAGAAGCATAACGAAAAGAATCAATTTAGACAGTATTTGGAAAAAGCGTTGAGGCTCAGTACAAAAATTGATACAAAAAAGCTGACTGATAAGCAAAAGGGTATTTTTGAGGAGAGCAAAATTAAACTGAATGGTTTTCTTAAAGGGTAGAAAAGTAAGAAGGATAATTTTATTTGATAGGGGGCAAGGGGAAAATTTTCCTTTTGCCCTTTTTTTTGATGTCGATATAAAGCTACAAATTTCATAAATGTCACCGTCTTTGTTGCATTGATGGATAAAAACCGTATCTTTGCCGTTTGAATGATAACTATGCCATAGGCATAAACGACCATGCGAAAAGTTGTAACCAATGCGGATTTGAAAAAGGCTTTCGGCATGAAAGGCTTCTTCGGCACTTGTGTGGCGGGGTTGGCTTATGGTTTTCTCCGTTTGGGCAAAATCAATCGGTTGTTCGATGGAGCCGCTGATTATCAAGGCCGTGAGTTTGCCGACCATCTTATCGAGAATATGGGTATCACCATTGATGTCAGCCCCGAACAATTGGAGAGCATTCCTAAAGAAGGCGGTTTTGTGATGGTCAGTAACCATCCTTTCGGTGGCATTGAGGGTGTGATGCTGTTGAGTGCCATTGCCAAGGTGCGCCCCGACTTCAAACTGATGGCCAACTTCATCCTGTCGCATATCCCGAACCTCAAGGAGTGCTTTTTCTCGGTGAATCCTTTCGAGAAAAACCCTGAATGGAAGAGTAGCGTGGGTGGTATCAAGGGCGCTATGATGCACATTGCCGCAGGCAATGGTTTGGGTGTGTTTCCTGCGGGTGAGGTGTCGCGTTACCATGGTCACGACTTCCCTGAAGACTTGCCGTGGAGCACGTCCATCGCTCGTATCATCAAGAACGCTGGAGTTCCAGTGATTCCCGTGTTTTGGGAGGGTCGCAACTCTAAATTGTTCTATTTTGAGGATAGGATTCACAGCATGTTGGGCACATCGCGCCTGACCAAGGAATTGATCAACAAACACGATACTTGCTTCAACTTGCAGATTGGCAAACCGATTCTGCCTGCTGAGATAGCCACTTACGAGAAGCCTGCCGACTTGGCGGCTTATCTGCGTAGCCGTTCATACGCGCTCGAAGCCAATATTCCCCTGAAACCAGTGGAGAAGAAGGCCGTGAAACAAACTGAGATTGATGCCCCAAGCGAATTGTCGCTCATGTTGGCCGAATTGGAGGCTATTCGTGAAAAATCCTTCCTTTTCTCGGCTTCTGATTTCGAGTGCTATTTGGCAGATTATGAAGATATCCCGAATCTCATCCATGAAATCGCGCGTTTGCGTGAGGAGACTTTCCGCGCCATCGGTGAGGGCACAGGCAAGAACCTCGACCAAGATGAGTTTGACTCGCATTTCAAGCACTTGATCCTTTGGGATAAGGCGAAACAAAAGATTGTGGGTTGTTATCGTCTTGGCATCGGGAGTGATATTGTCCCGAAGTATGGCATCAAAGGCTTCTATGTCAGCACATTGGTCAATTTCAGCGAGTCTTTTGTTCCGTATTTGGAGCATACCATCGAGTTGGGTCGTTCTTTTGTCGCGCTCGACTATCAGAAGGAGGTGCTGCCCTTAGTGCTATTGCTGCGAGGCCTTTCGGATGTGGTGGTGCGCTACCCCAACATTGAGCATTTCATTGGTCCGGTGAGCATTAGTAGTTGGTATCCTAAGTTCTACCAAAGTATGATTGTGAAGTATGTCACCGAGAAGCATCCTGTGAGCGATGACCTTGCCCACATGGCCACTCCGATGACACCTTTCCGCGAAGATTTCCTGAAAGTGGATGCCGATGTGCTGATGAAGGGCAATATGGAGAGCATCGACAAGTTCGACAAGTTCATGTTCCGCCTGAGCAATGGCCAATACCGTCTGCCTACACTGTTCAAGAAATACCTGAAACTGAACGCCAAGTTCCTTTGTTTCAATGTCGATCCTGATTTCAACGACACCCTCGACTCGCTCCTTTTCCTTACCTTCACCGATTTCCCTGAGGATGAAGTGATGCCGCTCTTCCGCGACAGCAACGATGAAGAGAAGGAAAATGTCAGGAAACGTTTCGGATATATTTGACTATGACCTAAGACAATGACTATGACCGCTTTTACGTTTAGTGGAAGCGGTCATAGTCATTGTTACTAGTCATCATCTTCCTCGATAGTTTGGGCGAAGAAGCTGAAGTTGACTTTGCCGTAATGCCGCTGTTCCATGAAATGAGGATGCTCCTCAAAATTTTGGTATTTATCATGCTCTAAAACGAACATGCCGCCTTCGCGCAATAAGTTGTTGTCGAAGATGAGTTGCACCAAAGTATCGTAATGTTCACAGTCGTAAGGCGGGTCAGCAAAGATGAGGTCGTATTGCATCTTGTGCTTGTCGAGGAAACGGAACACATCCGAACGAACCACGAGCAATTCCTTCATATTGAGTTTGTTGGCGGTCTCGCGGATAAACTTCACGCAGCCAAAGTCTTGGTCAACGGAAACAACTTTAGGACAGCCTCTTGAAACCAGTTCATAGGAGATGTTGCCCGTGCCGGCAAACAAATCCATAGCCTCGGTTTCCTCAAAATCGAAGTGGTTTTCGATGATGTTGAACAAGCTTTCCTTAGCCATATCGGTGGTGGGGCGCACGGGCAGGTTGGTTGGAGCGGTAATTTGCCGCCGTTGGTATCTTCCTCTTATGATTCTCATCTTAATGATTGATAAAGAATGAAATAATATTGGAATGGCACTTTGTCCAAAGGCTTGCTCAATTGAAATATATGTGGGTCTTCCATAAAGCGGAGGTCTTTCACATAGCGTCCGCAAAGGTCTATGATATCTGAGGCTGGACGGATGAGTCCCGAGAATGAGACAGGAATCTCTTGCCCAGAAACACCGTTTTGTTCCATGGCAAACAGCAGGAAATAGGCGAAGTCTTCTTTTGTGTTGAACCTGAAATTGTTGAAAAACAATAGCTTGCCATCCTTTTTGATGAGCATGTCAAAGTCGCGGTTGCGGACATTAACGTAGATGCCGTTGTTTTCTGCATTTTGCATCATGCTGTTGATGAAAACACTGCTCGAATGAATGATACTGGCGTTTCCCCATTTGGACAACACCTTGTCTTGCAAGGCTTTCAAATAGGCGAAGACGTTGTGGCATTGTGTCGACTCCAAGCGTTCCGAAACAATAGCATATCCCTCTGGGATTTGAAAACCGAAGTCAAGATATGAGGCTTGGTTGTCTTTATTGAACAGAGATTCGGGGACAAGGGTGCAGTAACGGTTGTCGATGATACAAATCACCGATTGGAAGGTTTTGTTGTTCAGCCCTTTCGATTCCAAGGCGCGTTCCAAGGTGCGGAACAGGTCGTCGCTGTCGGCAAGCAGTTCGGACTGATAGCATTCCAAGGCGATAAGCCTTTGTGTGGTGGTGTCGAGAAGGGCAAAAGAAAGACCACCCAATGCACATTGGATGGTCATTTTGTATTGCGATGACTTCTCGGCATCAAACTCTTCACCAAATTGGGAGATGTAAGGATTTAACGATGCCGTCATTCATCCTAGACGTTTAGAGTTTCTCCCAGTTACCTTCAGTGGAAGCTTCTTCCATAGAACCGACCTTCAGGCCAGCATAACGGTTGATGCTTTCCTTTTCAGCCTTAAGGTTGTCGACGCGCTGTTTCCATTCCTTCTCGTTAAAGGCAGCACCTGGTTGGCCCAAATAAACCTCATAAGGAGTGCGGGCTTCGAAAAGCGGGACTTTGATACCGCTGGTTTCCTTGGTGCCTGCTTCAAGTTCGAAATAGGTTTGAGGTTGGCTGAAAGGCACCACCTTCAGCTCGTTGATGTTGAAGTTTTCGCGTTTACTTTTAAGGGAGTCCATCACTTTTACAAATCCGATAGTGTCGTAAACTGTATAATAGGTGGAGTCTTCCAAGTTTTGCTTTGAGATCATTTGCACCACGGGAATTTCGGCGGTTTGGCAGAAGTTAATCAACGTGTCAAAATTATCCGTGTACTTGTTGGTGGCGTTTTTGTAAAGCACCTCGGCATTACGGATGTCGAGAAGACGCTCGATAACTTTGGCTTCACGGGCTTTCTGCTCAGTATTGAACTTGATGGGAGCTTGAATGCTCTTGACAACTTGCCATGCTAACAACACAATGATGGCAAACAGAATGATGTTGATGACGATGGATAATCCTTTTTTCATTGTAGTATGATTTTCTAATTATTTTCTTTTTCTGATTGGCTGCAAAGTTAGAATTTTTTCCGTTATGTAGGACAAAAAATTTCGCTTGAAATTAAAAATGGATTTTATGGAAGTTTAAATATTTGTCATCCAGATATTTGCGAATCCTATCGGCAAGCACAATGAAAATCTGGAGTTCATTTTTCTCCAACCAATCGGTGGCTTCATCATCTCGATTGATGGCTTTTGCAAAGGCGAGATTGACCTCAAAATGGTTTTTGATGAGCCATTCTTCGGCTTTTTCCTCCTTGTCGATGGCGCTGTCGATAGCGGCCAATTGGGGGAAACCGTGTTCCATGAGCCAATCTTTGGCCTTGGTGTCGCCTTGTATGGTATGGCTCAGTGCACCCAACTCAGGATAGCCGTTCCGCATCAGCCATTCGAAGAATTCATCGCCCTCAGGCTCAAAGGTGCAGCCGAAAGCCATTAGTATTTTTACGGGGTAGTGGGTCATAGTTATTCTTTAATGAGTTTTGAGGCCAAAATCTTGTCAATGATTACTTTATCTCTATAAGTATGAAAGAAGATGCTCCATTTTTTGTTGTGGGTCACAAGCACTTTTTCTCTTTTGCTTTTGCTGTATTTCTTGGCAATTTTCCACTCGGTAACCTTTATGCTATCCGCAAGAAAAGTCAATGAAAGCATTTCAGCATAAAGTTCAGCCGCGTAACGCTCGGCGTGTTCGCGGCTGTTTTTTTCGACAATGAAATCCTTGATTTGGTCAATGTCTTTCTTTACCACATTACGAATCTGGATTTCATACCTCTTCATAATGCTTTCTAATTTTCTCGTTCACCAAGTCTTGGAACTCTTCGAAAGAGAAACATCCTTTCAAGGTTTTGGGGTAAGCTTTTTTCTTTTGGCGAGAAGAAGTGGTTGAGTTGGTTTGCCTTATAGTTGTCGTTGTGGTTTGCATACAATGGGTACTTTTAAGGTGCAAAAGTAGAACTTTTTTGATTGCTTGCCAAGATTTCATGCTTTTTTTCCTACCTTTGCACAAATAATTGAAAGCAAATGAAAACCAAGCAAGAAATAGTTGAAAACTGGCTGCCGCGCTATACGGGTCTGTCGCTGGATAAATTCGGGAAATACATCCTGCTGACCAATTTCCAGAATTATGTGGATCGTTTTGCCGAATGGCAAGGCGTGGAAGTCGTCGGGCGCGACCGCTCCATGCCTTGCGCCACCGATGGCGAAATCACCATCATCAACTTCAGCATGGGCAGTGCCAATGCCGCTACCATTATGGACCTGCTGAGTGCCATCCAACCCAAGGCGGTATTGTTTCTCGGCAAATGCGGTGGCATCAAGAAAATCAACAAGGTCGGCGACCTGATTCTACCTATTGCTGCCATCCGTGGTGAAGGTACATCGAACGACTATTTCCCGCCCGAAGTGCCTGCACTGCCAGCATTTAGCCTCGAAAAAGCCATCTCCACCACCATCCGCGACTATGGCCGCGACTATTGGACGGGGACGGTCTACACCACTAACCGCCGTGTTTGGGAACACGATGACGATTTCAAGGACTATCTCCGCAAGATTCGCTGCATGGCTGTGGATATGGAAACGGCCACCATTTTCACAGTCGGGTTCCACAACGAAATCCCGACGGGAGCATTGCTTCTTGTGTCCGACAACCCCATGGTGCCCGAAGGTGTCAAGACCGAGGAAAGCGACAAGGTGGTCAGCAAGAATTTCGTCGGCGAGCACCTTCGCATTGGCATCGACTCGCTGAGACAACTGATAAACAATGGTATTACGGTGAAACACCTGAAATTCTAATTGTGGGAAAAACAAATCGCAAGATTTGTGTCTCTAATTTCAAGTTGATTCAACGAAAGAATATAATTAACTACGTTGAATCTTCGATTTCTCTAATTCTCAAATTCTTGATAAATAAGATTCGTGATGACTTACGACCAAATTCTTTCCGACATCCATAAGAAAAACTTCGCGCCCATCTATTTCCTGACGGGTGAGGAGCCTTATTTCATCGACATGATTTCGGATACCATCGAGAACGAGGCTCTGGATGAGGCCGACCGCGCCTTCAACCAAATCGTGCTCTATGGCCGCGACGTGGATGTGGAGACCATTGCCAACCATGCCCGCAGCTTCCCTATGATGGGCGAGCGTATGGTGGTCATCGTCAAAGAGGCGCAAGACGTGAAGAACTTGGAGAACTTCGAGGCTTATCTCGACACGATTCCCGAAACAACGCTGCTCGTCTTTGTCTACAAATACAAGAAGTTCGACAAGCGCAAGACCTTGGCCAAAAAGATTGACAAAAAGGGTGTTTGGTTCGAGTCGAAGAAGCTGTACGACAGCAACATCCCAGGCTGGATTCAGAATTATCTGAAAGCTGACGGCTATTCCATCACACCTAAAGCCACACAGATGCTGGCCGACTTCCTTGGTACCGACCTTCACAAAATCGCCAACGAACTGAAGAAACTCACCATCGCCCTGCCCAAAAGCAAGAGCATCGATGACGCCGACGTAGAGCGTAACATCGGTATCTCGAAGGATTACAATGTCTTTGAATTGCAGAACGCTATCGGCAGTCGTGATGTGCTGAAAGCCAATCGCATCGTGAACTATTTCGGTGACAACGGCAAGGACAATCCGCTGTTGGTCACGGCGATAACGTTGTATGGCTATTTTACCAAAATCCTGAAGCTACACTTCGCCACCGACAAGTCGCAGGGTGCTTTGGCGAGTATGTTGGGCGTGAATCCTTATTTCGTGAAGGACTACCAGTTGGCTGCCCGCAACTATCCGCCTGGAGCCTGCATCCGCTGCATCTCCATCCTCCGCGAGTTCGACATGAAATCGAAAGGCTATGAAAGCGGCGAGGTGAGCGAGAAGGACTTGTATAGAGAGATGATTTTTAAACTAATGCATTGTTGAATCGGCCCTTCGACCCTTCGACGGGCTCAGGGCTCAGGGACCTTGACTTATGAGAATTGTAGCACAACGAGTAACTCACGCATCTGTCACGATTGACGGTAAAGTGAAATCGGAAATCGGTTTGGGAATGTTGATTTTGCTTGGCATCGAGGAGGCCGACAACGAAGAGGATGTGGATTGGCTTTGCCAAAAGCTTACGAAACTCCGCATTTTCAGCGATGAAAACGATGCTATGAACTTGGACATCAACCAGGTAGAAGGTTCGTTCCTAGTGGTGAGCCAGTTCACACTCCATGCCTTGACCAAAAAAGGCAACCGCCCGAGTTTCATCCGTGCCGCCCGCCCCGAAGTGGCTATTCCTCTTTATGAACATTTCCTGAAACACCTCGCAGAAATCTCAGGTCGCGAAGTACAAAGCGGTGAATTTGGTGCCATGATGGCCGTAGAGTTGCTTAACGATGGGCCGGTGACCATTTTGATGGACTCGAAGCGGAAAGAGTGATTTTTTTTCACGCAGAAAACGCAGAATTCACAGAACCTGTCGGACGTATTCTTGTCGTCGCTTCGCGCTTCACACAATTCAGCGGATTCTGCGTGCGAATATTATTCCACCACAATTTTCCGCGTTTCGCCGCCCAAAGTCACAAAATACATTCCTTGCGGCAATACTAATTTTTCTTTTCCCTTGATTTCCTTGGTCAGGATGGTTTGGCCGAGGGCATTCGTGATGGTCATATTGCCTGTGCCTTCAATGATAATATATCCCTTGGCAGGATTAGGATAGATTTTGAAGGTGCTTCTATGGTTCTCGCAAAGATGATCATAGGGCATCGTGCAAAATACCGCTTCAGGACTCACTGGCGAGGCATAATGCGATCTTGTTTCCTTCTTGCGTTGAGTGAAAATATAGGAGGTGCTTGGCATTAAGCCTTCAAA
This sequence comes from Bacteroidales bacterium, assembly GCA_017428285.1. Next base: position 16,430 of record JAFRRE010000035.1, read on the forward strand.
TACTGGTGATGGTTGCCAATCGCTGCCATTGATGTTATATTCACCATCTTCTATAGCAACAAGAGTTATGCTTGTGTCGGTGTAGCTCTCCATTTGTGGAGCTTCGGGCATGGGCTGTTCCGCTTTTTTGATAGGGCCAAAAAGAGGTGAAGTTATCGCTCCTGTGCAGTTTTCGGCCGTGACTTGCACACAGACTTTCTCGAAAATGTCATCTTCGGTCAAAGTGTAGGTTGAATAGACAGCTCCATCGATAGCTGTTGTGTCTCTTCGCCATTGGTAATGCAACTCGCCTAAATCAGGAATGGATGGCGTAGAACCCAAATTTGTTTCGGCGGTCAAGGTCTCTCCGAAAAATGGTTCTCCAGAAATATTGACTTCGCCTGTTAAAGTGGGTATAATGCTGTCATATAAAACACTTTCGATTGCACCGTAGGCATTCAATCGCCTTCCTGCGGCAACCAAACCATCGAGCGAAGGCAAGTGGTCGGCACCGTTAAGAAGGTGATGCCTTACTGAAAGACAGAAATTTGCTGGGTCATTTTTGCATGCTATCATCATCTCCTCGGGCAAGGCTGCATACATCAATGCGATGGTTCCAGAGACTTGTGGAGTGGCCATTGAGGTTCCAGTCATATTGCCGTAATTGTTGTTAGGAAGTGTAGAATAGATAGAAGTGCCAGGTGCACCAATGTCAATGTTGTTGATGCCGTAACCCGCGCCGGTGTACTTCACGTCGTCTGAGGTGGTGTTGGTGATGCCTATGAGATAATTTCCAGGACAGGCAGATGGGACATCACCCACCACATCAACATTCACATTCATGTTGGGACCGGCGCCGCAACTCAAAATGCCGACATTGCCCATCTCGTCATACATTGAGCACCAGATGGGATAATCGTCTGGATTCCCGTAATCGACCCCGAAAGAAGAATTAGTAGCCACGATGAAAGCTCCTTCTTCTCCATCAGTTTCATTGTACCGCGCACGCATCTCCAAAACATAGGAATAGGCTTCTACGACGATAGACTCGTTACTCGAACTGCCGCCGATGGGCATGACTTTCACATTCCAATTCACGCCGCAAACGCCTTTTCCATTGTTTCCGACAGCACCGATGATGCCCGAAACATGAGTGCCATGGTTGTTGCTGCCGACATAGCCGTTGTGGTTGTAAGCATTCCAA
>JAFRRE010000036.1 GCA_017428285.1 Bacteroidales bacterium
GGATGGCTTTCACATCCTTATAACTATTCTTGAATCTCATATTGTCGAGGAATTGTGTCCCACAAGCCTCGGCTTCGCGCCTTGCCTCCTTGTATCGTCCAACGCGGGAATACAAGATGGCTAACAGGTCGTGATAGGAATGTTCAAACTTCGAGCCGATAAAGGTGCTGTCCATATCGAGCAGTTTGATGATCGAGCGATAGCCGTAGCCATCTTCTTTAGCCACTTGGTAAGGATTGGGCTGTTCGTTTTGCGCCACGGCGCTTTGAAAAGTTAATGCTGACAACAGCAATAGAATGTAAATCTTTTTCATAGAGTGTGATTTTTGAGGATTTAACCATGTAAAATTGGGGTTAAATACTACAAAAATCATTCCATTGTTGCAAAAAAACAATCAGCAATAGATACGTTGAAACGAAAAACTTCCTATTTTTGCAAAATCATTATTTCCTATGGAAAAGTGTAATCAAACAACACAAATCAATACGAAACGGTGTAAATGATGCAAATTAGAAGAGACATTGAAGCCTTGTTTTTGGCATGGAAGCAATCGGAAGACAAGAAGCCCATTTTGTTGCAGGGATCGAGACAAATTGGCAAGACTTGGGTTATGGAGAAGTTCGGGAAAGACCATTACGACTATTGTGCGAAGTTCGACTTCGACCGTCATCCCGAATACAAAGACGCCTTTATGAAGTCCAAAGAGCCTGAACGTGTGCTGAAAGAGTTGGCCATTTACAGCAACGTACCTTTGCTCCCCGAAAAGACGCTTATCATTTTCGATGAAATCCAGGAATGTGAGGAAGCGTTGAATAGTTTGAAGTATTTCTATGAGGATGCGCCACAATACCACATTATGGCGGCAGGCTCATTGCTTGGGGTGGCTGTCAAAAAACGAAGAATGTCGGTGCCTGTGGGGAAGGTGAGGTTGGTAAGAATGTACCCCATTTCGTTCCGTGAGTTCCTCCAATCTTCTGACCCAAAGACGTTTGAGTATGTTGAAGAAATCCAAACGGCCGAACATATTCCTACTATGGTGCTCAACAAACTGCTGCTTGAGTATAAGCGGTATATGGTTAGCGGTGGTATGCCCGAAGCGGTGGTGGCTATGCTCGAAAACAAGGGAATGGCCGCCGTCGATGAGGCTTTGCAGGACATTTTGGACTTGTACGAATTGGATTTTGCCAAATATGCCGACCCGATGGAGATACCGCGAATCCGTTCCATTTGGCATTCGCTGCCTGCCCAGTTGTCGAAGGAAAACCGCAAGTTCATTTACAAGGTAATACGCACGGGCGCACGATCGAAGGATTACGAGGATGCTTTGCTTTGGCTGAATGATGCTGGAATGATAACGCAGGTTTTCAATGTTTCAAAGCCGAGCATTCCATTGAGCGGCTATGCTGAGCGCGATGCTTTCAAAGTATATGCCTGCGATTGCGGTTTGTTGCGTCGTATGGCTCGTGTGGTTCCCGAGGTCATTGCAAACGGCAATGCGGGCTTTACTGAGTTTAAGGGGGCATTGGCTGAAAATGCGGTGCTTCAGTCGCTGATGGTGCAAGCCGATGCAGAAGTGCCTTATTATTGGACTTCGGGCAATACGGCAGAAGTTGAGTTTGTCATCCAGCACGGGGCGGAAATCGTTCCGATTGAGGTCAAGGCAGAGGAAAACGTGGGCGGCAAGAGCCTGACGGTTTACAACGAGAAATACCATCCGAAATACCGTGTCAGGTTCTCGTCCAACAACCTCCAACAGAACGGGAATATGCTCAGCATTCCGTCACCGATGGCTTGCTGGATAAATAGGTTTCTTCGTGATTAATCCACCCTCACCTGATACAAAGCCTTCCGCTTGTTAATCCCCGTCGGGTAGATGAAATACAAAACGCCGTCGTGAATCCTCATATTCTGAGCGAAGGGATAGCCGCTGAGGTCCATCACGGTGGTGGCCGTTCCGGTTTTCAGGTCGATGCGCTTCAGGGTATAGATGCCATCGTTAATGAAGAAGGTGTAGAATTCCTTCCTTGCTGCGTCATACAACATTTTTTGTTTCCAGCGGCGGTCGAGTTCCATCTTGCCGTTCCATTTGCGGTATTCGTGGAAGGTGAGGGGATAGCGCTCCAATTCATTGCCGACGGCGTCGAAAACAATGGTCTCGTGGTCGGTGTAGGCAAAGAGATAGAACTTGTTGTCGATGGCGTATAAAGGGTTGTAAATGCGAGTAGTAGCCCAAAAGTCGATGCCTGTTTTTGTGCGGATCATCAATGAAATGTCGTCACGACCCTCCTCGTCTACGATGTAATGCAGCAGGTAAGGCTCCTTGTCGCTGCCGAGGATGTTGCAGTAATATCCCATTTCTTTGTTAAAGTAAAAGTAACGCCCTGTGATAAAGACGCTGTCGGAAGCCGCCACAATGGTGGAGAACTTGTCGTAAAAGATCTTACGCGACATGGAGTGGTAGAAGTTCATCAGTATTTTCTTTCCGTTGTCCAGTTCCATGAATCCAACTTGGCTGGCTTGATAGTCGTTGATGGCATAGATGTCGCCGAAAGCATCCTTGGTGAGATACTTGTAGCGCGATGATATTTTCATTTCGTGGAGCGTGTCCATGTCGAAGGAAAGATGGAGCAATGCTGAGTTTCGGCGGCGGTAGGCAATCAAATATATGCCATCCTCACGGAGGGTGTAGTCGATGACGGTCATCACCGGGTTGTCAAAGGCAATATGAGGCGCGTTGGCCGTCACTTCCACTTCAAGCAACTCATGGCTTTTGGTTTTCATCTTGACCGTGAGGTTCTTGCCGTTGATGTCTTTGTCTTTTATGGTGTAATAGGTCGGCTCAAACACCATATGGGCAAAACGGAGTTTTTCGCCTGCTTTGGCATAGCCGTAGGTGAAGCGCCCTTGCTCATCGGTGACCGAAACGAGCAGCGAGTCGTGTGCATAGACACTCACGTTTTCAATGGCTTTGCCGTTCTCGTCCTTGCAGTAGCCCTGCACGATTTGGCGTTCTTGAGCTGTGGCAAGAGAAAAGAAACCCAACGCGAAATACAATAAGAATAGTAGAGCTGTCTTTTTCATGGTTCGTGAGTGTTTAGAGTTATTATTCGTCGGATTTGATGGGACAAATATATGATATTTTTTAATTCAAATGCATATTTTTATACTTTAGTTTAATTTTTTTCTTTTTTAATAGTAAAAGCAACTAAAAAGAAATTGAGGATTCGCTGACATAATATTAATGAAAAATTCGTGTTCAATTAATGGCAATTATATGTTTAAATACTTTATTTTTGCCCCATCAAACCGATGCCCATGACCGCTTTCGATTTCTTCAATATCCTTTGTTCGATTCCGAAGACGCTACGCTTCAACCTGCATTATTTTCCACTGAAAACGGCCTTGAAGTTGCCTGTCGTGGTGTCGCATCGCACCTATCTGCGCGAACTGCACGGCAAGGTGGAACTTCCCGAAAAGGTGGAAAGGGCAATGGTGAAAATCGGCTTCGGCGATGTGGGCCATTACGACCGCAAACGCTCACGCGGCATCTGGCAGGTGAAAGGCACGGTCAGCTTTGGCGGCAAGGCCAGCATTGGGCATGGTTCGAAGATTTCGGTGCGCGGAAACCTGTTTTTTGGCGATGGCTTCAATATGACTGCAGAAAGTACCATCGTCTGTGCCAAGGAAATCCGTTTTGGTAATGACTGTCTGCTGAGTTGGGACATCCTCGTGATGGACACCGATGAGCATCCCTTGTATAATAAGGATAATGAACGCATCAATCCCGACAAGCCCATCCTTGTGGGCGACCATGTGTGGATTGGCTGCAAATGTGTGTTGCTGAAAGGTGCCGTGGTGCCCGACAACACGGTCGTGGCGGCAGGCACACTGCTGACCTCATCTTTCAGTGGCGAGCATCAAGTCATTGGCGGCAACCCGCCAACAGTCCTCAAGCACGACATCCGCTGGGAACATTGATTTTTTTCTCACAAAACCCACAAAACAATCAAAACTTTATTAGGGTTGGGAAAGCGGCCAACTGGCCCGCTTTCCGGGCGGCGACTCGGTTGTGCGCCGCCCACCTCCTCAAAAGAAACGGTTTTGTGGGTTTTGTAGGTTTTGTGATATTAATTACAAAGCGTCAATGACGGTGCAGAGGTTCTCGAAGATTTGCGGGATCTCGCCCACGCCATTCACGGCATGCAGGTTGTCCTTGCCTTGGTAGAAGTCGAGCACAGGGCGCGTCTTGGCCTCGTATTCCACAAAGCGGTGCTTGATGGAGTCGAGGTTGTCGTCGGCGCGACCGCTGACCTTGCCGCGTTCGAGCATGCGCTCGATGAGCAACTCCTCAGGCACTTCTAGGCTCAATACGCCTGTCAGCGACATTCCAAATTTCTCCATCAGTTCTTCCAAGATCTCGGCTTGGCGCACAGTGCGCGGATAGCCGTCGAAGAGGAAACCGGCCGAGTCCATGTTCTCGGAGAGCTTCTTTTCGATGATCTTGGCCACGATCTCATCGGAAACGAGGTTGCCCTGGCTGATGATTTCCTTTACTTGAAGACCTAATTCACTCTCGGCGGCGATTTCCTCGCGTAGGATTTCACCGGTGGAGATGTAGGTCAGGTTATATTTCTCGCGCAGGAACTGCGATTGTGTTCCCTTGCCTGCCCCTGGAGGGCCAAAGAGTACGATGTTTAGCATGATATGTGTTGTTGAATTGTTGATTGTTGAATTGTTTAATTGAAGGCTGTTAGCTTTTAGCCATAAGTTGTTAGCTTGCTATGCTGGTTGGCTAATGGCTAACAGCTAATAGCTAACAGCCAAATAACTCGTAACTCCACACTCTTCACTCAATAATTTTATAAATATCCGGCAGATTTCTCCCCTGTTGGTCGTAATCCAATCCATAGCCCACGATGAACTCGTTGCCGATGTCCATGCCTTTATAGTCGATGGGGTAGGTGTATTGGAAGTTATTCGGCTTGAAGAACAGCGTGGCGATGCGCACGTCGGCAGCTTTCAAGTCGCGGAGTTTCTGGGTGGTGTAGCGCAAAGTGTGGCCCGTGTCGACGATGTCTTCCACGATGACCACATGGCGGCCGTTCAAGGGGTGGTCCAGACCAATGAGCTCACGGACTACATTGGTGGTCTCCGTTCCAGCATACGATGACAGCTTGACAAAGCTGATCTCACACGGGATGGTCAGCCGCTTGAAAAGCTCGGAGGCGAACATGAAGGCGCCGTTGAGCACTACAAGAAACAACGGATTCATACCTTCCAAGTCATGATTGATTTGGTCGGCCACGTTTTGGATGTTGGCTTCAATTTTTGCTTGGGGGATGTAAAGCCCAAATTCCTTGTCTAAAACTTTTACTGTTTTCATTTTCAAAGGATTGATGTTTTCTTGCCTGTATGGTAAAGGCGACACAAATATACAAATTGAAGTCATTGGTTCGACCATACATGAAAAAAAACTATTTTTGCGTCATAAACCTAGGCCCTTGAGCTTGTCGAAAGGCCGGTCGAAAGATTGACGGTGCTTCGACAGGCTCAGCAACCTGCTTTAACTGACAACTGATATGACTCCAATCGTAAGCATCATCATGGGAAGCACCTCCGACCTTCCCGTTCTCGAAAAAGCCGCACAGTTCTTCGATGAGATGGAAATCCCGTTCGAGATGAACGCCCTCAGCGCACACCGTACGCCACAAGAGGTTGAAACCTTTGCCCGCGAAGCCCAAGGCCGCGGCATCAAAGTGATCATCGCTGCCGCTGGCATGGCAGCAGCTTTACCTGGTGTGATTGCCGCTAACACCACACTGCCCGTCATTGGCGTGCCCGTCAAGGGTATGCTCGACGGCCTCGACGCCATGCTGTCCATCATTCAGATGCCTCCTGGCATTCCTGTGGCCACTGTGGGCGTGAATGGTGCCCTCAATGCCGCTATTCTCGCAGCCGAGATGCTGGCTTTAGGCGACCCACAAATCGCTGCCAAAGTGGCGAATTATAAGGAAAATCTGAAGAACAAGATCACCAAGGCTAATGCCGAACTGAAAGAGGTGCATTACAAGTTCAAGACAAACTGATTTGGTTTTTTTTGGAAACAAATCTTTCGTAAATCTGAAATAAATAGTAGAGACGGTGCACGCACCGTCTCTACAAATCAACTAAAACCAAATCATTATGAAAAAAAGCACTTACTTTATTCTTTTACAATCTTTTCGTGGTAGCACGTCCCGTCTTTTGTCGCGACGCGCAGCATGTTTACTCCGGAGGGCATCGCTCCCATGTCGATGCTTTCCAGACCGTTTGGCTTGGTGCCGACCAAACGGCCTGCAAGGTCATACAATTCAACGCTCTCAGGCTCAATGCCGTCATCGAAGCGGAGGGTCAGCTGGTCTTTCACGGGGTTGGGGTATATGATGAAGGGGCAATCTTTATTTGTCATTTCGGGTGTATTGTCATAATCGTCATGAAGGGTGATGATGGTGGCGCAGTAACGCAAGCTTTTTCTGCAAATACTGGCTGCTGCAATGTCTCCGTTATTGAGAATGATCATACTGGTTCCAAAAAATGAGTAGATTTGATTTTCTGGTAAAGTGATGTCCCAATCCATATTCAAGTTGCCGTCCAATCGAATCAAGCCCCATTTGTGTGTTGACCACCCACCGCCAATGTCATAGAGTTGGTAAATGGTGTTGTTGCCTTCAATTATGGTCTGACGAGGATAGCAATGGTTGGTTCCAAACAAGGGTGAGGCACCGATGGGGTTGTGGTTCATGTCATAATTGGCCACTCCAACCCCTCCAACGGTTGGTGAAAGTTTGGATGTTTGTGCGGCAATCAGGTAGGAGTTGTCATCAAATGGAACGATATGTTCGTTGTTTCCGCCGTCGAAAGCGATATTCTCATCAAATTGGTTGTACACTTGTCGGTCGATAAGATTGAAGTCGGCATCGAAAAAGTAACCGACAATGGGCCATGGTCCGGAGGTTGGATAATAGCCTCCCAACAGGTAATAGGTCAACGGAGACTCGCTGAAGGTGCCAAAGCCCATTTCCGAATAGAGCAGCAAACTGTCGCCGCCAGGTTGCTGTGCCTGCGTTTCATAATTCGGAGCGAAAATCGCTAAGCCGTCATGGGCGGCTTTGACGGTTCCATCGAGGCCTACACGTCTCAGATGATGCTCGTTATCGGTCCAGAAAGAGACAATGAAATCGTTCTGCGGGTCGATGAACCATGGATTCCATGAGACATAATACACGGAAGGGTCGACATCGCAAAGCGGCACGGTAATATCGTTGTTGATATTGAGATGGGCATCGATGAAAACCATCCTAAAACATGCAGTATAGAGGCTGTCGATGGAATCGTAAACCCATTTGTCCTCAGTAAGGATGAATGAATTTTTGTGCAAAGGATCCCGCATCAGATAGTCCCAGTCGGCGTAGGCATCGATGATCAGGGAGTCGAGCACTTCGCCTTCGGGTGTGATTTTGTATATCAGATGCTGATAGTCTTCATATATGTTTGGGGTGTACATCATGGTTTTGAATAACAAAGTGCCATCTTCGTTTTCGAAGAGGTTGCATCCCCAAAAGTCCTTGTCTGTTTTCAGGATGGTGAATTCATTGACGATTTCCTGTCCGTATGAGGTGATGCAGGCGGCCATCAGTAGGCTGGTAAAGAATGTGTAGAGTCTAGTTTTCATAGCGATGTGTTTTTGAAGATTTTTGATTAAGAGTTAATTTTCCGTTTTTAATCTAATTTTTTCCTTTTTATACCGCAAAAATACAACGTGAAAAATATTTTGTCAAGGAAAATTTTCAACTATTTTTCATCATAGGGGATAAGCCACTGTGTGACAGCAAGAAAAAATGATATTTTTTTTGAATTTTGTTGATTTAAACATAAAAATTCCGTTTAAATCGTAAAAAATCCGCTTTAAATCTATTTTTTTGGACAGCTTCATGCCTCGCAGTGACTAAAAGCGTAGTTAAGTAGATTCCCTTCGGGAATAGCAAAATGGATTGTTTTGTTATCTACGGCGGGTTGTAAAGTTTACGCTTTGTAAGCTTTACAACCCGCCGCTTGTCAATTTATGATCGGACTCCATTCCCCATGGGAATCTCTTAATTCCCTTCAAAAATGATTTGGCTGAGTTGCTGCTTGTCGAAGACCTGATTGGCCACTTCAAGGATGTCGTCAGCCGTCACGGCTTCTACCTTGCGAATGATGTCGTCCATGTATTCGATAGGCTCGCCCATGATGAGCGAACGGGTTGCACTCAGCAACTCATTCATGCCGCTTTCATAGCTTAAAGCTACCTGTCCGATGAGCTGCTGCTTGGCATGATGTAGTTGCAAAGTGCCCAACTTTTGTGTGCATAGCTTATCCAATTCCTTGTGCACCAATTCAATGGCTTTTTCCAATGAGTCGGGGTCGACACCCATGTAGACATTAATGAGACCGACATCGGAATAGGCGGTGTATTGCGACTCGATGCTGTAGGCGAATCCGTATTTTTCGCGGATGTTCAAGCCAAGGCGTGAACTCATGGCGGGTCCTCCAAGCACATTGTTGAGCATCACGACAGGCATTTTCAGCGGACTGCAAAACTCGGGTGCGATACCGCCTATAATGCAGTGGCTCAGATGGTTGTTGCGCTTGTCGGTGCGGCTTTCAGGCTTGTAGCCTTTGAAGTTTTCGCGTTTTTTATTAATAAAATGTGCGGGCTGGCCACCAAAATAGGTCATAGCCAGCTTTTCAAACTCCTTGAAACTGATGCCGCCGATGCTGGCCAATATCATTTGGTCAGTGCTGTAGTTGTGCGCCATGAAGTCGAGGATGTCTTGGCGATGGAATCCTTTAACCAATTCGGTGGTACCCAATATGTTGCGTGCCAAAGGATGCCCTTTGAAGACCATCTCCTCAAACAGGTCGTAAATCTCATCTGAGGGAGAGTCGAGATAGGAGTTGATCTCGTCCAAGATGACTTCCTTTTCCTTGGCCAGCTCGTTTTCGGGGAAGGTGGAACGGAAGGCGATGTCGGCAAAGAGGTCGAGACTACGCTTGTAGTGCTGCTTGAGGAAGGTGGCTTGGATGCAGGTCTCTTCTTTAGTGGTGAAAGCGTTGAGGTCGCCCCCAACATTGTCGAGGCAACTCAGGATGTGATAAGCCTTGCGGTTTTGCGTGCCTTTGAAGATGGTGTGTTCCACGAAATGGGCGAGGCCGTTCTCGTGGGCCAGCTCATCGCGGGTGCCAGTCTCCACCATCAGCACCAAGTGGGCGATTTCACCTTGTTTTTCCTTATGTATCAGCCGAATGCCGTTTGGGAGAACAGCCTCGGAGTAGTAGTTTTCCTGCATCACTTAAAAATTGGGCTGCAAAGATACGATAAACGGAAAACATTTCTAACTTTGCGCCTTTAAATTCAAATCTTTATCTCTTATGAAAAAACTATTATTCCTACTGCTTTTGGCGGCTTGTTCCCTGATGGGCTTTGCTCAGGCTACCATCGATCCACTCCTGAGAGAGGAGATGAACCGCCGCAACGATGCCGAACAAATCAAGGTGATTGTGATTATGAAATCGCAATACGACCGTACACTGTTGAATCACCGTGCCGACTGTTTCGTTACACGTGCAGAACGCCGCGAGTTTGTGGTCAATGAGCTGAAGAGTTTCGCTGACATCTCGCAGTACGACCTGCGCCGTTCGCTTGTCGAGATGGAACGCAACGGCATGGTGACAGACCCCACGGTACTATGGATGGCCAATGCCATGTATTTCGATGCCACGAAAGTGGCCATTCAAGACCTGGCTCGTCGCAACGACATTGAAATCATCGGTTTTGCTATGGAGCATAACTGGATTCCTGATGGGGAAGGGCCTCAATCGGCTACTGCCACGCGCGAAATCACGCAGAATGTCTTGCAAGTGGGTGCCAATCAAGTGTGGGAACTGGGTTATACGGGCGAAGGTGTTGTGGTGGCCGTCATCGATACGGGCGTCAACTACAACCATGTCGACGTGGCCGACCATCTTTGGGATGGCGGTACGGAGTTTCCGCATCATGGCTACGACGTGAAGAACCACGACAACGACCCTATGGATGACCACGGACACGGCTCGCATTGCTCAGGAACAGTGTGCGGCGATGGCACGGGAGGTTCGCAAACGGGTATGGCACCCGATGCCACATTGATGTGTGTCAAAAGCATAGATAGTAATGGCAATGGTGGTGCCCAAAGCATCTCCGAAGGCATACAGTGGGCCGTGGAGCATGGCTGCGATATGTTTAGCATGTCGTTGGGCGTGGCCAGTTCATCGATTCCTGACCGTACTCTGTTGCGTCGTACTTGCGAGGCTGCCTTGGATGCTGGTGTCGTGGCCGCCATTGCTGCAGGTAACGAAGGCGGTAGTCAAGGCCAATATCCTATTCCGAACAACGTACGTGTGCCGGGCAGCTGTCCTCCACCTTATATGGATGATGTACAAGGCACGAACCCTGGTGGACTGAGTTGCTCGGTATGCGTAGGCGCTGTCGATTACAACGATAATGCAGCCTATTTCTCTTCGCATGGTCCAGTCACATGGTCGAACACCGAATTTGGCGACTATCCATACAATCCTGCCATCGGCCTCATCCGTCCTGATGTATGTGCCCCTGGCGTCAACATCAAGTCGTTGAACTACGCTACCAACAGCGGCTACACCAACATGGACGGTACTTCGATGGCAACGCCTTGTGTGGCGGGCTGCATGGCTTTGATGCTGAGCAAGGACATTGACTTGTTGCCTTCAGAAGTCTGCCGTATCCTTGAGGAGACTGCAGTGCCTTTGGCGGACGGCAAGAGTAACACATATGGCTTCGGTCGTGTGAATGTTTTGGCCGCTGTCGAAGCCATCCAGTTGGGTGCCATCAAGTTTAATGCCTTCGAAATCCACGACCCTGAGGGTAACAACAACCACAAACTCAATCCGGGCGAGTCGGTCATCATGTCACTTACTATGGATAATATGTCAGAAGAAGCCGTGAACAATGTCTCTGTCATTCTCTCCACTGATAATCCGAATGTTACCATCATTAACAATGAGGCCCAGTTCCCGAACTTCGCTCCTAACCAAACGCATACGGTAATGGGCGCTTTTGCTTTCTCGGTCAACGATCAAGTGATGGCTAAGCAGAAGATAAAGTTTAATGCGGAGGTTTTGGTCAATAATGAGTCGATGTCACGGTTTAACATTAATGTTACGGTTTATGACCGATTACTTCAATTTGGTGCCTACGCGGTGTTGAACGATGATGATGACAACGGCCTCCTTGATCCGGGTGAGACCGCAGACCTTCGCATTATGGTCGACAATGCGGGAAACGAATTGGCGCAGATGGTTGTGGGTACATTATCAACTGATTATAACTACATCACCCTGAACGAAACAGAGAAAAACTTCAGCACGATTGGCGCGAATCTGATGGGATATGCCGATTATAGCGTCACCCTTGCCCCTGACACTCCTGAAGGTTTTGTGATTCCGCTCACCCTCACTCTTGTGGATGCTAACGGTAGGACTACTGAACTGACTTTCAATTACAAGAATTCGTGTAATGTCATTTTCAGTTTGCATGCTTATTTCGGTTTTGGGTGGCATGGCAACTCTTTGAGTGTGAGTTATTCCGATGGCACACCTTCGGAGCAAATGGCTATCAACAACGGTTCTTCGGCCACCTATACTCGTGAACTGAGTTCGGGATCTACCATCACCCTTAGATGGAATAATGGCCAGTGGCCTCAAGATTGTAGTTTTGAAGTGATGTACGAGGATGGCACAATCATCTATCAGAATGAAGGTGGATTCAGCGGCGCACAGACCTTTACCATCAATTGCGCTGGCGGTAGTGGTACTACGGAATTTTGTACCCCGATTCGGAACTTGGCTTATGAGGTGGACGGACACGATGTCTTGTTGACTTGGGATGCGCCTGAAAATGGCTCGCCAACAGCTTATGAGGTTTATCGCGAGACCGTACTACTTGCCACCACTACTGAGTTGGCTTACACCGATGCCGACTTGACGGAAGGTGTTTACAACTACTGCGTCTATGCTGTATACAACGGCTGCCAAGGCGAGTTTGTCTGCACTGAGGCCGAAGTAACGTTTTGCTCAGGGGTGCAGAATTTGCGCTACACCGTGTTCGATGAAGATGAAACAGATGATGAAGTGACCATAGTGCTTAATTGGGGAATGCCTACGTATAATACGGGACTGATAGGATATGAGATTTATAAAGATGGAGAGTTGGTTGTCAGCACCGAAGAGTTGTCCAATACGATTGAAGTTGGGCCTGGTGAATATGATATTGTTGTGAAAGCTGTTTTCGAAACTTGCGAGAACGACAAACACATTTCAGTTTGTGTTGTGGGTGCGGTAGAGAACTTGGCTTATTCGCTTGAGGGACATACTGCCACCTTGACTTGGGATGCAATGGAAGGGGTAAGCCAATATGCTGTATCCATTGACGGTGATCCTGTCATTGTTGATGGCACTTCTTACACCGCTGATTTCGAGGTCGGTTCGAAAACTGTTTATGTAGAGGCTGTCGCCAATGGATGCTATGCGATTCGCGCCAGCGTGGATGTGTGTGTCGTTGATCCGATAACGGAGTTGGCATTTGTGGTTATGGATGAAGCAGGGTTGTTGCATTTCACTTGGAACCACTTCTGGAGTGTCGAGTCTTACGAGGTGACTTATAATGGAAATACCACCGAAGTTACGTCTGACTGGCCTAATACGGAGGAATTCTCCTTCGCGTCGGTTGTCGGTGAAAACAGCTTGTGCGTGAGAGCCAAATCCATATATGACTGTTATTCCGATCCAGTTTGCATAACTCAAGATGTCTGTGCCGCAGTGGATGGTTTCGACTATTCCTTCGATGGCAATGTGGTCACGGTGACTTGGAACGGCGATGCTGACTTCTATGAGGTTCGTTTGGACGGCTTGGATGCTGAAATCGTGGGAACTCATTCCTATACGGCCACTTTGGAGGGCGAACACAACATTAAGGTGGTTCCTGTCTATGAGGATTGTATCGCCTTGATGGCACAGTTTGACTTTAAGGTCAACAACACCGCGCCCGAAATCCGCATCACTGATGTCCGCGAAGGCATGATGGCCACGGCTTGGAATGCCGTTGAAGGTGCCATTGCCTATAACCTCTATCGCGATGGCGAGATGATTGCTGAGAACCTCACAGGAACAAGCTATAACGACACCGAAATGGCCATCAACGCGCAACACTGCTATGCTGTTCAGTCGGTGTTCGAGAAAGGTGTTTCCGACAAGTCGGCTGAGGTTTGCGCCAACTACTTTGCGGGTATTGGTGAGGACGACAGCAAGGTCAGCATCTTCCCCAACCCAACTTTCGACCAGGTGACCATCGAATGCATCGGCATGACGCTGATTGAGGTCTATTCCGTTGAGGGTAAGCTAGTGCAGCGTGTCCAAGTGGAGGGCGATACCTATCAGTTGGTTGGTCTCGAAAGCGGTGTCTACACGCTTCGTATCCGCAAGGGCGATGAGACCTTTGTCCGCCGTGTAGTGAAGATGTAAAGTTGTTTTTGGATTGAAAATCAAGGTCGCTTCGCAGGAAGCGGCCTTTTTTCTTATTTTTGCAGATTCAATACTAAAGCAAATCTTATTTCGTTAATCTGAAAAAAGGTAAGCATGCGCAAGTTTTTTATACCCTTATTCCTGCTTTTTGGCATTTCGCTCTCGGCACAGATGCCTAAAGACATCATGAAAGACCCCATCCCCGTGGCCATGTTTCAGGCGACATACGCTTTTCATGTCCCAGGTTTCGACACAAAGGTTTTGTATGGCGTTAGCCACGATGTGGGTGGCGGCTTTTGCTTTAAGACCGAGTCCAATTGGCTGCTCACGCTTAACGGTAACTACATCTACGGGCCCAAGGTCAAAGGTGACCGTGTGGAGATTTTTGGCGAGGGCATTGCAAACGATGCGGGCGAAATCATCGGCAGTGGTGGCAATTTCGCGCTTTTGGAACTCAACCAGCGCGGCTTCCATTTTCAAGGCGAGGTAGGTAAGCTGTTTTCTTATGGTTCCAATCCCAACAGCGGCTTTTTCGTGCAAGGCGGTCTCGGCTATCTGTGTAACCGCATCCGCATCGACTACCAGCAGACCTTGCTCAACACGCCTTTACCCGTCGACAAGGATTATCGCTTTGGCTACGACCGCATGCGCGGTGGTCCGGCAGCACATCTTGAGGCTGGCTATATGCTGCTCAACGACACCCGTCTGCTCAACTTCTCGATTTCCCTTGAGGTGACCTACGCCCGTACCCGTGACCTCCGCGATTACGACTTCCGCGTGTTCACCAATTCCGAGACAGGGGTGATGGAACCAGTGGGCTACACCGACCCGAATAAGCGCTACAACGACTTTTATTACGGCATCCGCGTCACTTGGAGCATTCCGACCTACGAACGCAAACCGCAGGATTTCTATTATAATTAATAGGTGTCAGTCTTATATACTATAGGTGTCTTGCTGTATTCCCTCGGCGTAAGGATAGCCGCTTTGTTCGGTAACGCTAAGGCCATGCAATGGGTGAAAGGGCGCAAAAAGCAAGGGTCCTTGAGCTTGTCGAAAGGCCCGATAAATTTAAAGACGGCCCTTCGACAGGCTCAGGGGCCTGCTTCAGATGATTGGATTTGGTTCCACGCCGCCTCGTTGGGTGAGTTCGAGCAAGGTCGCCCAGTTATCGAGGCACTGAAAAAAGAGTTTCCCCAATACAAAATCCTGCTGTCGTTTTTCTCACCTTCGGGTTACGAAATCCGCAAAGACTATCCCTTGGCCGATGAAGTGCTCTACCTGCCATCCGACACACCCGGTCACGCTGCCCAATGGGTGCAACGCCATCATTTCGTGGCGGCGTTCTTCATCAAATACGAGTTTTGGTTCAACTATATGCGGGCGCTGAATGACGCCGGTATCCCTTTGTTCTACATCTCACTCATCCTGAAGCCCGATTCCTATTTCTTCCGCTGGTATGGCACTTGGTTTTTCCGTCAACTTAAAAACGTGACGCATTTCTTCGTGCAGGATGACACTACGGCCCAACTGCTTCAATCCAATGGCCTGACAAATGTCACCGTGTGTGGCGACACGCGTTTCGACCGTGTGGCGGCCATAGCCCAGCAGGTGAAGCCTTTCCCCGAGGTGGAACAGTTCATTGGCGGTCGCCGATGCATCATTGCTGGCAGCACTTGGCCGCCCGACGAGAAGCTGTTGGTGGACTTCTACCAGAAAATGCCCGAAGAGTATTGCCTTATCATCGCTCCTCACGACATCTCCGAGTCGCATGTGGCGCAAATCAAGGCCTTGTTCCCCGACAGTCAGCTTTATACTGAACTTGATGCAGATCAGCCATCAAGGTCCCTGAGCCCGAGGTTGCTGAGCAAAGTCGAAGCATCGAAGGGCCGACCTGCAAGGATATTAATCATCAATACGATTGGCATTTTGTCGCAATTGTATCAGTATGCGCGCTTTGTCTACATCGGTGGCGGCTTTGGGGTGAACATCCACAACATCCAGGAACCCGTCACATTTGGTTGTCCCGTGGTGTTTGGTCCCAAATACAAGAGCTTCAAGGAAGCCGTCGACTTGGTTGGATTGGAAGGGGCTTTCCCTATAAAGGATGCAGGGGAATTAGAGTCGGTTTTTGGGCGGTTGATGCAAGACAAGTCGTTCTACGCAAAGGCTTCTGAAACCTGCCGAAACTACCTTAATTCCCAAGTGGGGGCGACGGAAAGCATTCTAAAAGGCTTCAAAAAAGCACTTTTTTTATAAAAAAAGCGGCTTTTTTTTGGATTGTTGATTTTATTGTCTAATTTTGAAGGCTGATTTCTCGTTGAAATTCAGCTTAATAAAAAACAATGCCTATGCAAGATGATTCCATGACCCTCCAACTCCCTCGCATTGGACTTAGCCAAGGCGACTTCAACGGTATCGGTTACGAGGTTATGCTGAAGACCTTTTCCGATGCACGCATGTTCGAAACTTTCACTCCTGTCTTGTATGGACAATCCAAGGCATTCTCCTATTACAAGAAGAATTTCGGCATGGAAAGCCCCAACTATGCCTTGACCCGCGATGTGCGGCAGGCTGGTGACAAGAAGTTCAACATTATCAACATAGTGGAAAACGAATTGAAGATTGAGCCGGGAGTGCCTTCCGATATTTCGGCTGAGATGTCGGTGCTTTCGATGAAACGGGCTGCCGACGACCTGCAGAACGGTTTTCTCGATGCCTTGGTGATGGCGCCCGACAATCCTTTGGTGGCAAAGAGTAACCGCGATTTCCTGCTGTCGTTCCATAAGGAAGCCAACCCCTTGCAGGTTTTGGTGAGCGGACAGTTGCGTATCGCTTTAGCCACGAGTGACGTGCCTTTGCGTACCGCGCTCGACCAAATCGACATCCGTTTCCTCGTTTCCAAGCTCTCCACCTTATCGCAGGCCTTGAAAACGGATTTCGGCATTAGCTCGCCGAAGATTGCCGTCATGGGCGTGAATCCGCATTCGGGCACAATGCCTACAGGCGATGATGAGAAGGTGGTGAAGGCCGTGGGCGATGCACAGCAAAAGGGGGTCTTTGCCTTTGGGCCTTTCTCGGCTTCGCAGTTGTTTGCAGCGGGCTGGTGGAAGAAATATGATGCCGTGATGGCCATGCACTATGAGCAAGGCGTGTTCCCGATGAAGTTCCTGTCGACGGAAGGATATGCCTATTACTGGGCAGGCTTGCCTGTGGTGTGTGCCGCCCCGCTGCATGGTCCTGCCTACGACATCGCCAACCAGAACAAGGCTGTCCCCGACTCCTACCGCAAGGCGGTGTTCCTTGCCGCCGATGTGGTTGGTCATCGTAGAGAGCAATAAAAAAGGAGACCCGAAAGTCTCCTTTTTTTATTGACCAATGTCAAGGGAATTCTTACTTCACAACGAACTTGATGGTCTTGTTGAAACCATTGGCGCTGATGGTGCAGAAGTAGATGCCGCTCTTGAGGTCGAGGCTGATGGTGTTTTCACCCATCTTCAGGCTTTGGTTGAACTGTTTCACAGTCTGGCCAACGAGGTTGATGATGCTGATGTTAGCCTCAACATTCTCTGATGAGTTCACAACCACGTAATCAGTAGCAGGATTGGGATAGATGTTGTAAACCACATCCTTGGCTTCATAGTTTTCAGGCACGCTCACAAATTCAGGGTTAGCATTAATCTTGATGGCATGCATAGTGTTGTCAGAAGCGGTAGTTTGAGCCTGACTATCACCCCAGTACAAACCGATTTTGTCATCGCTCATGAAACCAAACCAGAACTCGCCAGGAGTGTAGGTGTTGGGGACACCCACTGTGAACATGTTGTCAGAGTAGAGGAACATGAAGTTGACTTCTTCATCGGTGAGGTCGTCTTCAAGTACATGCCAATAGCCTTCATCAACGTTGTAGTAGCTTACATAGATGCTTCTGTAGTAGTAGGTGCCATTGTCGTCAAGACGTCTGGTGCAAGGTGATGAGAAGGCGCATGCGAGGTTGCCAAAGGGATCGCAGCTAAGAGCCGGATGACCTGAAGCACCGTAGAATCTGGAGTGATAATCGGTTTCGTGATAGAATTTGTTATTGTCCCAGTCGATGTTTTCGAACATCGGGATGTAACCAATCCATCTGGTTGAATCGGGCACCATGTGGACATAACCAGGCTCATCCACGATAGGCCACCAGAGACGTGCGGCGTGGAACGGGTTGGGATGGGCAAAATGCTCTTCCAAGGAAGTGCCCAAATATTCCGGGTGCTCGGTGTCTTGGATGGGAGCCTCTTGGGTGTCGTTCCAATAGAGGATACCATCGACGGAACGACCTGACCAGCTGGTATAATAACCAGGTTCGTTCTCCAACGAGTGAGTCATTTCTAAGGTGTTTAATGCGACATGAGTAACACCGCTGTTGTCGATGACGACGGTACCATTCATGGGCATGAACAGGGTGTCGCCATAGTCAAAGACCTCGTCGAGTGAGCGGCCTTCGTGGGGGTGTTCCCAAATTTTCGTGGTCTCCCAAGTCAGACCATCATCGGTCGACTTGAACAACCAGGTACTATTGGTAAGGCAACCTGAATAAAGGAGGGCTACGGTGTGACCGTTAGCGGCCATGCAATAGTCGTCGGCTGAGAAGTTGTCCACCTCATAACCAAGACCGAGGTCAGCGATAGGACCATAGCTGACCGTCCAGTTTTCGGCGTCGTCCGAACGCCACATGACGGTGTGGCTGTGAGTCTCATTGCTACTTACTTGGTGCTGGAGGGCACCGACAGCAATGATGATATTATGATTGTCGCCGCAAGTGACCACTCTTGGCCAAGTGGGGTATTCGTCGTAAGGATATCCTGCTGGATAATCCGGAAGGGCACCTTTGTATATCCATTCTCCTTCGCCAGCAATGTCTCTTGTGTAGCACTGCATGTGGCTATTACCGTGGCAAAGCATGATTTCGCCGTCTTTCCATCGGGCGATGGAAGGCCAACCAGTTCTAAAATCTTCGATGCGGTTCTCAGGCATATCCTGCCACTCAGTGCCGTTGTAGAAGTTGTAACCCGTACCACGGTCGGAAGCCGACTGGTTGGGTTGGTGTGACATCGTGGCGACATAGGCGACTGAGCCATTTTCCAATTCATACATGCGGTTGCTGCAGTAATGGTTGGACTGCAAGTCGTACGTGGTCACCATGGTCTCGCCGTCTTCGAGGTCTTGGTATCTGTTGACAACGACACTCTTAGCGGTTTGTGGAGTGAAATTGGTAGCTGTGGGGGCAACTGTTTCTTTACCCACTGCAACTTTCTTAGCGCTTACCGTGGCTTGACGGACGTCGTTCTTGGCAACACGCTGTTGTGCAAATGCACTGAAGCCTAAAGCAAGGCTCAATGATAGTAAAACTAATTTCTTCATAGTGTGTGTGTTTAAATTAGGTTAATAAGATTAGTCTCTGTTTTAACGTGCAAATATAGACATATTTTGATTGATGTCAACACAAAGTGCCGTGTTTTTTTTCGTTTTGGGTGGGAAAATAAAAAAAAGGAGACCCGAAAGTCTCCTTTTTTATTGACTAATGTCAAGAGAGTCTTACTTCACCACGAACTTGATGGTCTTGTTGAAACCATTGGCGCTGATGGTGCAGAAGTAGATACCGCTCTTGAGGTCGATGCCGATGGTGTTTTCACCCATCTTCAGGCTTTGGTTGAATTGCTTCACAGTCTGGCCAACGAGGTTGACGATGCTGATGTTAGCTTCAACATTCTCTGATGACTTCACAACCACGTAATCGGTAGCGGGGTTGGGATAGATGCTGTAAACCACATCCTTGGCTTCGTAGTTTTCAGGTACGCTCACATATTCAGCATCAGCATTAATCTTGATGGCATGGATGGTGTTGTCTGAAGCATTCTGTTGTGTAGCGTAGCTACCCCAATACAAACCGATTTGGTCATCGCTTTGGAAACCGAACCAGTATTCACCAGGATGGTAGGTGTTGGGGGCACTAATTGTGAAGAGGTTGTCGGAGTAGAGGAACATAAAGTTGACTTCTTCATCGGTGAGGTCGTCAACGACTTGTTCCCAGTAACCTTTGTCAACGTTGTAGTAGCTTACGTAGATGCTTCTGTAGTAGGAAGTGCCATTGTCGTCAAGACGTCTGGTGCAGGGTGATGAGAAAGCGCAGGCGAGGTTGCCGTAGGGGTCGCAGCTAAGAGCCGGATGACCTGAAGCGCCGTAGAATCTATAATGATAATCGTTTTCATTGTAGAATTTGTCATTGTCCCAGGCGATGTTTTCGTACATCGGGATATAACCAATCCATCTGGTTGAATCGGGGTGCATTCTTACATAGCCGGGTTCATCCGGGATAGGCCACCAGAGACGTGCGGCGTGAGCCTGGTGAGGAGTGGCAAAGTGCTCCTCGTAAATAGTGCCAATATACTCCTCGTGATCGGTGTCGTGGATGGGATCTTGGGTGTCGTTCCAATAGAGGATACCATCGACGGCACGACCAGACCAGCTGGTGTAATAACCGGGGTCTTGGCCTTCAAGACGGGCCATTTCAAAGGTGTTGAAAGCCGTGTGGACAACGCCATTGTTGTCGATAACCATAGCACCGTTCATGGGTCTGAACAGGGTGTCTTCATACCACACGTTCGGGTCGTTCCAGTCGGAACCTTCGTATGGGTCTTCCCAAACTTTCGTTGACGTCCAAGTGATACCATCGTCGAGTGATTTGAACATCCAGACGCTTTGGGTCAAAGAACCAGTGTAAAGAATGGCTACAGTGTGACCGTTGGCTGCAAGGACATAGTCTTCGGCGGAGAACTCAGTTTCTAAACCAACTTCAGCAATGGGGCCGTAAGATATGGTCCAGTTCTCGGCATCCTCCGAACGGAGATAAACCTGATGGTGAACTACTTCATCGCTACTTATTGAGTGCTGGATGTCGGCAACCACGTGGATGATGTTGTGGTTGGGGCCAGAAGTGGCAACTCTCGGCCATGAAGCATCGTCAGTGTAAGGATAGCCTTCGGGAGAAGCGGGGAGTTGGCCTCTATCTACCCATTCGCCTTCGCCAGCGATGTCTCTGGTCCAGCAGTGCATGGGAGCGTGTGAGATGAGGATTTCGCCCTTGTCGCCCCACTGAGCGATGGTGGGCCAACCCATTCTGTTGGGTTCGACACGTGCCTCAGGCATTTCCTGCCATTCTGAGCCGTTGTAGAAGTTGTAACCTGTACCACGGTCTGTTGCTGTTTGGTTGGGTTCGTGTGAGAATGTAGCAACCACAGCGGCTGAACCATTATCCAACTCATACATACGGTTGGAGCAGAAAGTGTTGGACTGCAGGTCGTACGTGGTCACCATGGTCTCACCGTCTTCGAGGTCTTGGTATCTGTTGACCACGACACTCTTAGCGGTTTGAGGAGCAAAATTGGCCATTGCGGGGTTGATCTTTTCATTACCCACGGCAATTTTTTCGGCTTTCATTTGGGTAGCGCGGCTGTCGTTCTTGGCAACACGCTGTTGTGCAAAAGCACTGAAGCCTAAAGCAAGGCTCAATGAAAGTAGTAATACTTTTCTCATTTTTTTGTGTTTTTAATGGTTAGTTATTACGATAATTATCGTCTTTATTTGGGCTGCAAATATAATCATTTTTGGAATAGTAAAGGTTAGAACGGCATTTTTTTTGATTTTTTTCGATTCATACGATGGTAGTTCTTTGGATTGTTGAGATTCCCGAAGGGAATGGAGTTCCCCACTCCCGTTTCTAGCGACGGCTTATGCCGTTTACAACTCAAGAGCGTTACCTGCCGCCGTGAGTTACAATACAATCGATAATCCATTCCCAAAGGGAATCTCAAAAAAACTTCTTTTCTTGTGAAACGAATAGTTTTTATTCCTACTTTTACACCCTCAAAAACTTTATCCTATGAAAAAGCTATTTCTACCCTTGATGCTGCTCTGCCTTGCGGCTTGCAGCACTGAACCTAAGGCCGATTATGTTGCCGACCCAGCCAGTTATGTCGATCCCTTCATTGGGACGGGCGGTCATGGCCATACCTTCCCAGGCGCGACTGTGCCTTTCGGCATGGTGCAGTTCAGCCCCGACACGCGCATGAACGACTGGGACGGCTGCTCGGGCTACCACACCTCCGACAACACCATCCTCGGCTTCAGCACCACCCACCTCAGCGGCACCGGCTGCTCCGACTATGGCGACTTTAGGTTTATGCCCATTGTGGGCGAGGTGAAACTCGACAAAGGTGATGAAAACAATACTGCTTCGGGCTACCGCTCGGCATTCAAACATGAGAATGAAGATGCCAAGGCAGGCTATTATGCCGTTCTCCTTGATGACTATAATACAAAGGTAGAACTTACCACTGGCGACCGTGTCGGCATGATGCGCTGTACTTTCCCGAAAGGTGCGGATGCCCACATGTTCCTGGATATGATTGAAGGTGTCAACGATGAGTTTGTGTATGAAGCCAATCTTAAGATGGAGGGCGCGAATGCCATTAGCGGTTTCCGACGCACCAGAGATTGGGCTAACGAGCAATACCTTTATTTCTATGCTGAGTTCTCGAAACCGTTCAAGGATTATTCTTTCTTCGACAATGGTGAAAAGGTGGTTGCGGATACCGCTGCAAGCGATAAGTTGAAGGCATGTTTTGATTTTGATACGGCAGAGGGTGAACAAATCGTTATGCGCATCGCTATTTCCGCCGTCGACGTGGAAGGCGCCAAGAACAACTTGAAAGCAGAACTGGCCGAAAACGACTTCGACTTCGATGCCTTGCGCCAAAAGGCCTACGACAAATGGAACAAGGAGATGAAACGCTACGAGGTGGCCGACAACAACGAGGCCAACAAGACGGTGTTCTACTCCGCCCTCTACCACTGCATGGTTGCCCCCAACCTTTATAGCGATGCCGATGGCCGTTACCGTGCCCACGACCTGAAAGTCTATAAGTCGGAAAGACCTGTCTACACGGTCTTCTCGCTGTGGGATACCTTCCGCAGCTTGCATCCGCTCTTCAGCTTGATGCAGCGCGAACGCACCCTTGATTTCATCAACACCTTTATTAATAAGTACGAGACCAACCCGCACCACATGCTGCCCATCTGGGAGTTGGCCGCCAATGAGACCTACTGCATGATTGGCAATCACGCTATCCCCGTCATTGCCGACGCCTATTTCGCTGGTATCCGTGACTTTGATGCCGAAAAAGCCTTGGAAGCCATGGTGGCAAGCTCGAAGGATGACTTCCGTGGCATGGGTGCCTATATGAAATATGGCTACATCCCGATTGAGGTTGAGGGTGAAGCCGTTTCCAAGACTTTGGAATATGCATACGACGACTGGTGTGTGGCTCGCATGGCTGAAGCTTTGGGTAAGACAGACATTGCCAAGGAGTTTTATGCCCGCGCACAAGCTTATAAGAACATCTACAACCCCGAGAACCAGTTCTTCCAAGGTCGCCGCAATGGTGGCTGGATGAAGCCTTTTGACCCCGCACAGGTCAACTTCACACTGACCGAGGCCAATTCTTACCAATACGGATTCTTCGTGCCGCAGGATGTGAATGGACACGTCGACTTGATGGGTGGAGCGGTTGACTATGAGGCCAAACTCGACGGACTCTTTAACGCTCCTTCCAACCTGACAGGACGCGAGCAGCCCGACATAACAGGTCTCATTGGACAGTATGCCCATGGCAATGAGCCAAGCCACAACACGGTGTATATGTACAACTTTGTTGGCAAGCCTTCCAAGACGCAATACTATGTAAAGAAAGTCATGGATGATTTCTATACCGACCGCCGCGACGGTTATGCCGGCAACGAGGATTGCGGCCAGATGTCGGCATGGGGCGTTTTCTCAGCCATGGGCTTCTATCCTGCCACACCCGCTTCGGGCTATTATGTGCTGGGACTGCCGCGTTTCCAAAAGATCAGATTGACAATGGAGAACGGCAAACAATTTGAGGTGGTGGCTAAAAACTTGAGTTCCAAGAATTGCTATGTGGAATCGGTGAAACTGAATGGCAAATCGTTGGAACGCAGTTACATCACCTTTGAAGAAGTGTTCAATGGTGGTGTTTTGGAGTTTACCATGACCGATCAAGCCAATTCCACTTGGGCCACACAGCCCGAGAATTGCCCTGTGATGCGTATCCATGGCGAAAGTATTGTCATCGTTCCCACCATCAACACCAATTCCGACACTTTCTTCGACAGCTTGATGATTAGCATGAGCCATCCTGTTGAAGGCGTGAAGATTTACTATACTATGGATGGCAGCGACCCCAAGGAAAACGGATTGTTGTTTGAACAACCAATTTGTGTCAAGGACAACGCCACCGTGCGTGTTGCAGCCAAGCAGGAAGAGCGTTGGAGCAACGAAATTGATGCCCATTATTACAAGATAGACGCGCGTCATTCGGTGAAGCTGGAGCATAAATACAACGAACAATATGAGGCGGGCGGTCTCAAGGCTTTGATTGACCATCAGCGCGGCGGCGAGAACTTCCGCACGGGCTCTTGGCAGGGCTATTATGGTGTCGACCTCATCGCCACCGTTGACTTGGGACACTCAAAGAGAATCAACCGTTTGGCCGGCAGTTTCTTGCAGGAAATCTACTCATGGATTTGGATGCCTACCGAAGTGGAATACTTTATCAGCGATGATGGCAGGAATTTCCGTAGCGTGGGCAAGGTGATGAACCAGGTGCCTATCGACGCCGACGGTGCTTTCATTCAGGAGATGGAAGTGCGCCCGCGCACCAATGCCCGCTATGTGAAGATGGTGGCCAAGACCATTGGCACCTGCCCTGAAGGCCATGTCGGCGCTGGACAGAAGGCTTGGATCTTCTGTGATGAACTGGTGATAGAGTAGGAGATTCCCCTGAGGGGAATGGAGTATATCTATTAGTTTCCAGCGGCGGTAGAACCTGTAATAAAGCAGGTAACTGTATTTACCGCCGCCTGAAACACCGAAACGAACTCCATTCCCGAAGGGAAACTCGATTTTGAATTTTAAATTTTTGAATCTTTAAATCTTTAAATCCGAAATTATGAAAGAATCCATCGTAATCCTCGCCGGCGGCGGTCCGGCACCTGGAATCAACACGGTCATCAGCACCGTGGCCAAGACCTTCCTCAAGGACGGTTATCGTGTACTCGGCCTTAACGACGGCTACAAAAACCTTTTCCAACCCAATCCTGATGTGGTCGAAATGGATTTCCTCTATGCCGATGCCATCCTCAAACAAGGTGGTTCGGCCTTGAAGATGAGCCGCTATAAACCAAAGAACGAGGAGTTTAACACTGAGTTCTTTGTCAAGAACAACATCAAGCTGTTGGTCACCATCGGTGGCGACGACACCGCTTCGACGGCCAACCGCATCTCGAAGTTCTTGGCCAGCAGTGGCTTCCCCATCCAAAACATCCACGTGCCCAAGACCATCGACAATGACCTTCCGTTGCCCGAAGGCAGTCCGACCTTTGGCTATTATTCCGCTAAGGACGCCGCTGTGCATTTGGTGCAGACCATATACGAAGATGCTCGCACCAGTGGCAACTGGTTTGTGGTCTCAGCCATGGGTCGCGAGGCGGGTCACTTGGCTTTCGGTATGACTTCGGCCTGCCACTGCCCGATGGTGGTTATCCCTGAGATGTTCAACAAGACGGAAGTCACCTTTGATGCCATCATCAAGTTGGTGGTCAGCTCTATCGTGAAGCGCAAGCTGTTGGGTGTCAACTATGGCGTGGTCATCATCAGCGAGGGCGTGTTCCACTTCATGAGCGATGAGGAAATCGAGAAGTCGGGTGTGGCATTCACCTACGATGAACATGGCCATCCCGAATTGGGTAATGTCAGTAAGGCGCACATCTTCAACCTCTTGCTGCAACAAAGACTGAAGGCTTTGGGCATCAACGTGAAGAGTCGTCCCGTAGAAATCGGTTACGGCATCCGTTGCGTCGAGCCTAATGGCTACGACCTGACCTATTGCTCATTGCTGGGCTACGGCGTGAAGAAACTTTTCGATAAAGGCGTAAGTGGTGCCATGGTCACGGCCAACCCGAAGGGCGAGATTGAACCGCTCTATCTGAAGGATGTCGAAGACGAGAACGGCAAGATCAAGCCGCGTTTGGTCAACCTGAACGGTCCGAAGGCCGAGTTGATTTTCAACGACGGTCTGCAGTACCTCAGTCCCGCCGACTATGAGGCCGCCAAGGCTTTCCTCCCCAATCCGGAGGACTACGACTTCAAGAAGATTTTGAAGTGGTGATTCATTTGTAGAGCTGTCGTATTACGGCAGCCGCGATATGTCAAATCATCAGCGGCTGCCACGATGTGACAGCCCTACAGACAGGAAGAAAGCCGTCCCGAAACTACGAGGCGGCTTTCGACATAAATGAAAACAAAACTTTTATTTCCGTAAATTGACCTTTTGTGTCATCACACCATGTTCGGTCTCAATGCGGATAATGTACATGCCAACTGTCAAGTGACTCATGTCAATGGTGGTATTGCCTTCGGCTGCGGCTTCCATCAGCTTCTGGCCCATGATGTTGCTCACAGTGATGTGCATCGTGCCTTGGCCTTCGATGTTGAGCAATCCGTTGGTTGGGTTGGGGTAGACATCGATGTTTTTATCGGTATTCTCTTCGATATCGGTGATCCAGAACCCCACATCCGACCATTCCGATTCGCATTGCTCTTCTCCACGGATATAAACGCAGTTGACAGAGTAGTAGACGTATTCGCTTTGAATCAAATCGTATGTATTGTCGAAGTACTCGTAGCTATTGTTGCCATCGTAAGGGATTTCAGCGACGAGTACCTCGTCCTTGTAAGCTCCTGTTGAGCGAAGCACTTTGAAATGATGCAGGTTGGCTGTGATGTCGGGGCGATCCCATGAGATATAGGCACCATATTCTTCGCCATTATGCCATTGGTATTCGCCTTGCAGGTTCTGCACGGGATAACAGGTCAACGGACCTTCTTCGCAGTTGTTTTCATAGGTCATGAAGATGCCGTCTTCGAGATCGGCGGAAGTGTAGAGTTCGTTGCCTTCGTAATCGAGGATGGTGAAAGAGCATTCAAAATCGGTGTCGTGCTCTTCGTAGGCATGATACCAACCGTGGTTCCAGATGAAGTTGAGGTTGCCGCGTAATAGGGGCAGGTCAACAACCAGGTCTGAACCCTCGGTCATCGTAATGATGGCGATGCGTTGTCCGCTTTCAGAGGTCACGCTAATGGCAGCGCCTTTCCAGCCGTTGCCACCCTCGTCGTGGAGTTGGAAGACGACGTTGCACTTCTCGCCAACCAGGATTTTGCGGTAGGTGGTGCGGCTGATACCGGCTTCGTTGGTCACGTAGATAGCATATTCGTAAAGACCGGGTTCAAGACCATTGTCTTGGTATTCCATGTCGGCACCCACTTGGGCATCGGTCAGTTCGGCGATGACTTCACCGTTGCGGCGGATGGTCACCGAGGTGATGCTGGTGAGTTCGTTGCCGTTGAGGTCGAGCGTGGGGTTGGTCCAGCTGAGGCGGACACCGTTGAAGTCGGCGTTTTCGAGCACGGCCATGTTAGCCACGCTGTCGGGGCGCGAGTAATAGGTGTCGTTGGCAGGGATGATGTGGCCGGTGAAGCCCACCATCGTGTTGAAGTTGTAGCGGGTGGTGTTGGCTGCGCCGATGGGGCACCAGGCGTTGTCGCGGCCGCTCCAGCCCCAGTTGTAGTGGAAGTAGTCATTCTCGTCGTAGCCGTCCACCACGTA
Organism: Bacteroidales bacterium; assembly: GCA_017428285.1. The sequence goes on from JAFRRE010000036.1 coordinate 27,399, forward strand.
GGCGTGGCCGCCTTGACCCATGTCGTCCTGACCGCTGTAGTAGAGCGGGAGGCCTTCATCGAGGCCGCCGTCTTTCAGCATCTGGGCCCATTCTTCGTTGGTGTAGCCCATGCCTGGCCACCAGTCACCGTAGTTGGTGATGTGGTCGTCGCAGGTGTAGCGGAAATAGTTGCGCAAGGCGTCGGGCACATCTTCGGAATAGGCGCCGCTGCCGTTGCCGCTGTATTGCATGTTGACAGCGATGCCGCAGTGGTGCAGGAACTGGGCGATGTAGTAGTAGTCGTCTTCAGTGCTGGTCGAGTCGAGCACGTTGGGCATCAGCTCAAAGTGGTATTCGGTCTCGCCGAAGTTGGCGGTTTGTTGGGCGTAGCCTTGAGGGTTGTAGGTGTGCGAACCGGTGCCTTGTGCAGGCCAATCCCAGAACTTCATCACCTGTCCCATGGCGGTGGCTACGCAGCCGGCGTAGACGTGGCCGCCGTTGCCTTCGGGGTCTTCAGGGCATTGGCTGTTCCAGGGGAAGTTTTGGTTCCAGAGGGTCTGGCAGAGCA
>JAFRRE010000037.1 GCA_017428285.1 Bacteroidales bacterium
CCCATGGCCACCTGAGCCACATAGACGTAGCCGTAGCTCTTGGCAATCATGCCGAGGTCTTTCTTGCGGACCTTCTTACCAGAGGCAGCAAACTTGGCGACAGCACCGGCAGGCGTAGCCTTCGAGCTTTGACCACCCGTGTTCGAGTAAACCTCGGTGTCGAGGACGAGGACGTTGACGTCTTCGCCGCTGGCCAACACGTGGTCGAGGCCGCCGAAGCCGATGTCGTAAGCCCAACCGTCACCACCGAAGATCCACTGGCTCTTCTTGACCAGATGGTCTTTGAGGTCGATGATTTGCTTGCAGTAGTCGCAGCCGCACTTCTCGCACTCGGCGATGATACGCGGAGCCAATTCAGCGGTCTTCACGCCGTCCTCGCGGTTGTCGATCCACTCTTGGAAGATGGCCTTCAGCTCGTCGCTGCAGCACTTGCAGTTGGCGATGGCTTCCTTCATGATGCGTTCGACGCGGTCGCGCATCTTGCGGGTAGCGGTGGCCATACCGAGACCGAACTCGGCATTGTCCTCAAACAGGGAGTTGGCCCATGCCACACCCTTGCCCGTGCGGTTGTTCTTGCAGTAAGGCGTCGCGGGAGCAGAACCACCATAGATGGACGAGCAACCCGTGGCGTTGGCGACGAGCATGCGCTCACCGAACAGCTGGGTAATGGTCTTGATGTAAGGCGTCTCACCGCAACCGGCGCAAGCACCCGAGAACTCGAACAGCGGCTGTGCGAACTGGCTGTTCTTCACGTTGGCGTACTTGTCGATGAGTTCGTCCTTGTAGGTGACCTTCTTCTGACCGTACTCCCAATTCTTGGCCTCGTCGAGTTGGCTCTCGAACGGTTTCATCACTAAGGCTTTCTCCTTGGCGGGGCACACGTCGGCGCAGTTGCCGCAACCAGTGCAGTCCATGACGGAGACCTGCATTCTGAAATGCATACCAGCCATTTCCTTCGGCATCTTCATGTCGATGGCAACCATGCCCTTCGGAGCCTTCTTCAGCTCGGCGTCGGTCATGACGACAGGACGGATGGCGGCGTGCGGGCACACCAGCGAGCACTGGTTGCACTGGATGCAGTTCTTGGAGTTCCACTCGGGAACGACAGTGGCGACGCCACGCTTCTCATAGGCGGTGGTGCCAGCCGGGAAGGTACCGTCGACGATGTCCTTGAAGGCGCTCACGGGCAGGTCGTTGCCGCACTGGGCGACCATTGGGCGCATCACCTTATTAATAAATTCGGGATCGGCATCATTGTGCTCGAAGACGAAGTCGGTGGTGCAGTCGAGCTTGGCCCACTCGGCGGGGATGTCGACCTTGGTGATCTCGCCACCGCGGTCAACGGCAGCATAGTTCATGTTGACGATGTCCTCACCCTTCTTGCCGTAGCTCTTCACGATGAACTTCTTCATCTGCTCGACGGCGAGGTCGTAAGGAATGACGCCCGAAATCTTGAAGAAAGCGCTCTGGAGGATGGTGTTGGTGCGGTTGCCCAGACCGATCTCGGCGGCGATCTTCGTGGCGTCGATGATATACATATTAATATTGTTGAGGGCCAGGTACTTCTTCACGAAGTCGGGAAGATGCTTCTTGGTCTCAGCCACGCTCCAAGGCGAGTTGTAGAGGAACGTGCCGTTCTTCTTCAAGCCACGGAGGCAGTCGTATTTCTTCAGGTAGCTCGGGACGTGGACAGCCACGAAGTCGGGCGTACCGACGAGATAAGGAGCCAGGATGGGCTGGTCGCCGAAACGCAGGTGCGAGCAGGTGTAGCCGCCGGACTTCTTGGAGTCGTAGTCGAAGTAAGCTTGGCTGTACTTGTTGGTGTTGTCGCCGATGATCTTGATGGAGTTCTTGTTGGCACCCACGGTACCGTCAGCGCCGAGGCCGTAGAACTTGGCTTCGAACGTGCCCTTCGGCAGGATGGAGATTTCCTTACCGACCTTGAGCGAACGACGGGTGACGTCGTCCTTGATACCCACGGTGAACTGGTTCATCGGTTTCTCAGCAGCGAGGTTCTTGTAGACGGCAAGCACCTGAGCCGGCGTGGTGTCCTTTGAAGACAAACCATAGCGGCCGCCGATAATCATAGGCTGCTTCTTGACATCCTTGAAGGCTTCGACAACGTCGAGGTAGAGCGGGTCGCCATTGGCGCCGGGTTCCTTGGTGCGGTCGAGGACGCAGATGCGCTTCACGGTCTTCGGCATGACGTCCATGAGATACTTCACGCTGAAGGGACGATAGAGGTGCACGGTGATGAGGCCGAGCTTCTTGCCAGCCTTGTTCTCCTTGTCGATAACGGTCTTGATGACATCGTTGATGGAGCCCATGGCGATGATGATATCGGTGGCATCGGGAGCGCCGTAGTAAACGAACGGAGCATATTGACGACCAGTGATGCGGCTCATCTGCTTCATATACTTGGCCACGATGTCGGGCAGAGCGTCGTAGTACTTGTTCTGCAGTTCGCGGGTCTGGAAGTAGATGTCAGGGTTTTGGGCGGTACCACGGGTTACCGGGTGCTCAGGATTGAGGGCGCGTTCGCGGTATTCCTTGAGGGCCTTCTGGTTGACGAGCTTACGGAGTTTCTCCATGTCGGCAGCCTCGACCTTCTGGATTTCGTGAGAGGTGCGGAAGCCGTCGAAGAAGTGCACAAACGGCACGCGGCCTTCGATGGCGGCGAGGTGTGCCACAGGGGCGAGGTCCATGATCTCCTGGACGCTGCTGGTGGCCAGCATGGCGAAGCCCGTCTGACGGCAGGCCATCACGTCGGCATGGTCGCCGAAGATGGACAGGGCCTGGGCGGCGAGGGCGCGGGCCGAGACGTGGAACACGCCAGGAAGGAGCTCACCGGCGATTTTGTACATATTGGGGATCATCAGCAAGAGACCTTGCGAGGCGGTGTAGGTTGTGGTGAGGGCACCGGCCTGCAGCGAGCCGTGGACGGCACCGGCGGCACCGGCTTCGGACTGCATCTCAACAACCTTGACGGTCTCGCCAAAGATGTTCTTCTGACCTTTAGCGGCCCATTCATCGATATACTCGGCCATCGGCGACGACGGAGTGATAGGATAAATGGCGGCCACTTCACTGAACATGTAGGCAACATGGGCCGCAGCCTGGTTACCATCACATGTCAAAAATTTCTTTTCTGCCATAATACTTTTTTAAATGTTTATGAATTAGTTAAATATTAGTTTATTGAAATAGTATTTTCGAAGGTATCTCCATCTTGGAAAAAGCAAACAGCTTCTTTCCAAGGTCTTTCATAGATGCTCCAAGATGGTAAACGTCTTCATCAATGATGAGGAAACGGTCATGGTATCTGTCCGACTCTTGAATATCAATCGGCAGATACTGCTTGTTGTGTTTATCAAGGTCAAGTTTAAGTGGGTCGGAAATGCTTCGTGTGATGATTTTTGCAGTTACGCCATCATTACGTTTAGCTAACATCAGCAAAACCGACTCGTCAATATAGTTGTCGATTAGCGTGATGCTCTTCTTGGCCGACTTAATCAAATCCGTTGCAAAGACATATGCATCGAAAATCTGCCCATTGTAGAACACACCCTCTTTTGGAGGCAACGATGTGCGCACAAAGAAATCAACCTTGTCCTGCAACTCGTGTATTTGCTCCGCATGCTCCTGCAATTGATGGTCGATGCGCCGTTCCATATACACCAGATGCTGGTTGATGCTATAACCCCGCAGCAAATATTCTTTGAGAACACGGCTGGCCCACTGACGGAACTGCACACCACGAATGGAGTTAACTCTATACCCGATACTGATAATCATATCAAGGTTGTAAAATGTCACCTCGTGAGTTTGAGTCTTACCTTGCAAAGCACCGTGTTTAGTGGTTGTTGCATTTTTTGCAACTACCATGTCTTGGCTCAGCTCTCCACATTCAAAGATGTTTCTGATGTGACGCGAAATGGTTGACTTATTGCGCTGGAAAAGTTCTGCCATTTGGTCTAATGTCAACCACACAGTCTCATTAGCCAACTGTACCTCTAGTTGAACTATACCATCGTTACTTTTATAGACAACAATGGATTCATCAGATGGTTGATATATTGTCAAATCGCTATTCATTGTGTTTTTCAGCACTTTGCAGAAACAAATAAAGCATTGCGCTTGTCAACAAATAAGGCCGCAAAATTAGGCATTCCCCATCAAATAAACAACTACATATCAAAGAATTATTTTTCACAAAAAACAACATTTTTTTAGAGGCTATTGAAATTATTTGTACTTTTGCGCGCTCAAAAACAGAAAACAACATTAAACAACATTTAAAACTCACTAAAAATGAAGAAATTAGTTCTTACACTCGGACTGGCCTGCCTCTTCATGGTGGCCTGCAACAACACTCCCAAGGAACCCGTCCAGCCTGCTGAACCCGTTCAAGAAGAGAAGACCGAAGTCGTTGAAGAAAAGCACGATTGCCCCATGCACGCTCTGAAAGAAGAGTATGCCAAGTGGGACGAGATGACCGATGAGGCCAAGGCAGAGCTGAACAACAAGGCCTGCGCCGTCTTTGCTGAAATGGATGCCAAGATGGAAGAGATGAAAGCCGCCGGTGAAGGTTGCGCCAAAGAGATGGCCGAAATGACCGAAGAAGCCAAGGCTGAGTGCGAAAAGAAGTGCGCTGAGATGAAAGAAGCTTGGGCCAACTTCGCCAACATGACCGTTGACGAGCAGAAGGACCTCGTCTTGAAGCGCCTCGAAGGCTGCGGCGGTGAAGAAAAGGGCTGCTGCAAGCACGATGCTCCTGCCGAGACTCCTGCTGAGACTCCTGCCGAGTAATTGAGAAACTCTAATTCAATGAAAAAGAGGGCTGAAAAGTCCTCTTTTTTTGTATCTCGAACACGGATTTCGCGGATACTCACGGATACTATAATTTCAGTGAAAATCCGTGGAATCCGTGTTTTTTTATAATTTTGCAGCGATGAAAACCCATCAATGCATATTGGTTTGTCTTCTTGCCGTGATGCTATGTGCTTGCGACACCACCACGCGCGAGGCGCGGCGCATGGTGAAGCGTGCCGAGCTGTTGGCCGACACCCTGCCCGACAGCACCGTGCGCTTGATTGACAGCGTGCTACGCATGCCCGCGAGCCTCAGCGAGCGGGAGCGCATGGACATGGCCTTGCTGCAGGCCGAGGCCTTGTTTGGTGACCATGGACAAGAGATCTCGCCCGTGATGGACGACGATTTCTTCGACGAGCACGCCAACCACTCCACCAGCCCCGAATTGGAACGTGCCGCAGCCTATTATGCTGGGAAAAAGCAAAACGCCAAGGCCGCCCATGCGGCGCTATACAGCGGCTTCGTACAGCAGCACTACAACGAGAAGGAATCCGCCATGAAATCATTTAAGGATGCCGAGCTTTATGGTGAAATGTCAAAGGATAGTCTCATCGTGGCGAGGACACATTGTCTAATGGGGAAAATGATGTATGAAGATTACGCAGATAGTGTAGCCATATCTTTGTTCAAATCTGCTGATAGAAAATTGGGCAGTCGTTTTGCTGAAAGAGCTATGGTACAAAGTATGATGTCCGTATGCTTTATTGTCCACGGTGATTTTGAGAACGCGGAAAACAGCCTAAACCGAAGCATGGTGTTTGCAGAACAAAGTTGTACTGATAAAGTGCTGCACAAAGTATTGAATAACTACGCCGTGCTTTATCGTTTGCAAGGAAAATACAATCAAGCAATAGAATGTCTAAGACAAATTGGCAAAGAACCCAAATTGACAGAAAGTGAAGAAGCTATACTTTATCTTAATTTTGGCAATTCGTTTGCATCTTCTGGAGAAATAGATTCTGCTACAATTTATTACCAGCATTTGGAAGATATCCTGCATAATATTAATGTGAAAGATGAGAGCAGAATTTCGGCCTATGGCGCTCTTTCACAATTTGCCAAAAGTCTAGGTAACGATTCCTTGGCTCTGCAATACCGTGAAAAACACGAGAAATTAATGTATGAGGTGATGCAGCGACGACAAGAACAAAGTTTCTATCGCATCCAAAAACAGTACGACTATGAAAACCTTCAAAATGCATTGAACAAAAAGATTATTCTAAGACATAGAATCATTTTGATTATCAGCCTATTGTTGCTTGTAGCAACCATCATTATTTTAGTTTTGCAATTGAGGCAAAAGCAAATGAAAGAAGCGGAAGCGGAAATGAAAAGGCAAATTGACAATTTGAAAAACGACTTACAGGAATCTATCAAGACTTCCTATTTGGAACAAGAACTTTCTTCGCGTCTTCGTTTGACTGTTGCTGCCTATCGCGCTCAAAAAAAAGCCTATGATCCTAATAAAGAATGGAGTTCTGTTGTATTTAAACTGATGAATGGAAAGGTAAAGCTTTTTGATGCTGTATTGGAGGAAATGGAAAAAGTGTATCCTGACATCTATACCGTTTTGCGGCAGAAATATCCCGAACTGAATGAAACGGAAACCAAAGTTTGCCTGTTGTCTTCCTCAGACCTCTCAAATACGGAAATAGCTGAAATATTGGGAATGAGTAAATATACCATTGACAAAAATCGAAGCAAACTACGCGATAAACTGAACTTGAAGCCTGAAAAAATGAAGGAGCAGCTACACAAAGCTATCTCCCATTGATCATTTTTTCTTCATTTGAGCTTTCAAAACTATTTTTTTTTGTCATTTGTAGCATCTCTTATTTGTACCCTGACTAAAAAACAATTGTACCGTTGGTTATTGTTTTTATTGTGTATCAACAATTTGCATTATCCAATGCAAGAAAAAATTGTACATAACAAAAACATCGTTGTATCTTGATTGACAATTGGATTTATCACTGTAGCTTAGCACCGTGAAACGTTTCAGTAAAAAATTGTTAAACCATCAAAAAACAACTACAATGAAGAAAAATGCATTTATCCTTGCTGGCCTTTGCGCTTTAAGTATTTTCACTTGGCAAGCCCAAGCTACAAATGTCGAACGCTCTTTCATTATTAAAATGGAAGACAATGTTCCAACTGGATACGAAATAATTGATTTGCGAGGCTCATTGATGATGGGGGTTAATCCCAATTCAATCAACGCAGGTGCCAATGACGATGCCGTCTACATCGGCTTCAACCAAAGCTTCGGCAATGTGAACATCTCCATCTACAATGGTATGGGTGGCCTTGTCTACAATACCGTGGTAAACACCGATGTGCAACAGGTTTTCATCATTCCATTCTCAGGTGTTGCCAGTGGCAGCTACATTGTCGAACTCAACAGTGCCAACGGCTACGCCGAAGGCGAATTCGACAAAGATTAATCTTCAATTCACCTAATTATTAAGTAACCGTTCAAAATCTCACTACATTAATATGGGTATACCTAACATAGTCCTTAACCGTCATTGCTGGCTTGACCCGCAATCCCAAGTGCGTGAAAGACAGTCTTCGCGCTTTGGAGATGGCGGATAGTTTGCGGATCAGGTCCGCAACGCCATGACGGTAAAAAGTGTTAGGTTCGTTTTATCCAGTTGATTGTATTTTATGTAAACTTATTTTTCTCATTTACTTAACAAATTAAATCCTACAACTATGAAAAAATTAAATTCATTTATTGCTATCTTCGCTGTGGCAATTATGGCCATTGTAGTGGCTGCTGTTTCTTGCAAAAAAGAGGCAGAAAACACCGTGTTCAACAGTAAAAAGAGCAACGCAAACGAAGTCTTTGACCTTAGAAAGATTGACGACATCAACGTCTATTTGAGTGACTTTCGAAAGAAGATGATTCAGAGCAAGAGCGATGAAACCATGAATGTAGACCAAGCCGCATGGCATCTTGCCTGTTTGGCCAATGTTGACCTATGCAACGCCAATGTGGAATTCAACAATGTCCGCTTCGACACGGTAGAGATGCAAGTCAAGATTACTGAAGGTGTAATAGAAATGAGTGATCTACGATTGGCATACGAGCAGATGCTCATAGAAATCCAAAATGTTGAAGAGACTTTAGGGCTCGACAACCAAAACCTACGTTTTGTCGATGTTTTTGTCTCTGAAAACGGCATAGCCAAGATTGTCTTGATGACCACATCCAACATCCTTTCACGCGATTTGTATGACTATTATTGGTATTTTCCGGATACTTTCGGATACCTTGATTCTATATGTTATGTCCAATTCACATATTATCAATACCCGTGGACTACAACAGCCAAGAGAGAACTGGAAAGAGTTATGAATGTTTTTGAAGGTAGGGAAACACCGTATGCTTCATCTTACATCCCAACTAGAACCATTAGTTTCGACTTTCCTCAATGGTCAGATCCATACGGTTCACCTTTTGATCGAGACTCTAGATTATGTGCAGGAAAGTTTATTCTTTCTCAAGATGATATGTGTTATTGTCTTGACTCGTACCTAGGCTTAGGTGTCGATTATCTTGCCAATAATTATTATGTTGATAATGAATATCCCATATATTGGACAATAAAACCAATCGATACGGTGTTTCCAAATGATAATCTTCATTCATACTATCATAGGCTGAATGTTCGGTATGGGACACCTTACACAACAAGCCAACCTACGCCTCAAGACTAAAACATTTAAGTAGATGGTAGATAAACATAATTAGTTACATATAAGACGCGAGACACGAGACTGCGAAACGTTTGGCTTGTCCCGTGTCTCGAGAAGAAAAAATCAAAAAAAAATCTTGCCTGAAACGGAATATTTTGTATTTTTGCGGAAAAATTAATTCTAAAACACCATGAAAAAAAATCTATTTCTTTTTGTTTTCGCTTTTGCGGCACTGGCCGCCCATGCCCAGGAATCGAACACACAGGTTACATCCAATCCACTAGAGGCAAATAGATGTAGTGTCGAGAATATGATGCAGCAACGCAACGGCGACATCATTACTCATGTATTTATGGCTAACAGAGACGACCAAAGTAATACACAGGTTTTGGGTGTTTATGTCCTCAAGATGTCGCCAACAACGTTGCAGGTCACGGATTCGCTTTTTCTGGCCGACACCGTGCCTCCTTTCTATCTGTATGCCCGAGACCCTCGCGGCGAGGGTAACATACGGGCCAACATTGAACCCGACGGCGAAGGCAACTCACTGCTTCGCATCGCACACTTCACCGATGACAACCTTCACATTGACCATGATTCTGACGTGGTCGTGCCTCTGTGCGAAGGCACTGCATTGGATGACGCATTCAGCTACATGCTCGATTGCCAAGGTCACCTCATCATGAAATACTACAAAGAAAACGACGGCGTGACAGAAGGGCATATTGTGCGTTACGACGTCGAGGGAAACCTATTGCATGATGCCATCATCCCCAGTTCCCAGAACTACATCAGGACGATGGAGGTGTATAAAGAGTCGCCTTTGGAATACTGCCAATGGAGGAGAGCCGGTGACGGGAACCTGAACTTCTATGTGCTTGACTCGACCTTCCAGTTGAAAAACACATACCTCATCAATAAGGTCATCTACGAATCGCAGAATCCATATATACACGAGAATTTCGATTTTTACTCTTCCAATTCCAATTCGACTTTTGTCATTCCCGATGGAGACGACGTGTTGGTGGCGACATATTATGAAAAATACGAGACAGATACAATGTATACAAACCTAGAATTTGGCGTTGCCGCTGCTCGCTACAACTTACGTACTATGCAACGCAAGGCCTTGGTTAAGTTCAACGACTATTCAGGACTAGAAGCCTCGGCCAAGTGCTACGGCTTCCAAAAGATGCCCGACGGCACGGTGTACCTCCTTTACCGGGAAGAGGGCATGCCGGTCAAGTATTGGATGACTGTGGTCAAGATGGACTCGGACCTCAATGTAGAGTGGAAACGCTATTGCGAGACACCAGAAGAACTGATGTACGTCGATCCGTTTGGGACACAATTGTCAATCACTGTCGAAGACGGAGAAGGGAACGAGAATGGTTTCGTATGCTCTGAGACCTACCAGGAGGGAGTTATTCATCTAATTCTCACCCACGACGGCATTCCCGCCTCGGTAGAATGCAGCATAGAAGTGCGCCCCTACGCCTTCTATCCCAACCCAGTGAAAGAGCAACTACTCATGCAGTTTTCCCCCGATGTTCAGCCCAAGCAAATTGAGCTCTACGACCTGCAAGGCCGCTTGGTACGCACGCAAGGCAATGCCTTCGAAAGCATCGACATGGGCCAACTGCCCGCTGGAACCTACACGATGCGCGTCACCTTGGAGAACGGAGAGACCTATTCGGACAAAGTGGTGAAGGAATGATGAAGGGGATTGCAAATCCCCAACTCAAAGCCGGCGGATTGCAAATCCGCCGGAACAAAGCAAGAACGATGGCGCGCAAGAACAAGAGGAATGAAGAAGGGAAACAATGACTTGTGACAATGACTATGACCGCTTTAACGAAGCCAAGGATCTTCTACATCTATATAAAAAGCGGTCATGGTCATAGTCAATGGTCATAGTCATAAAAAACAAAAAAAACGCACCAACATGAAACAGATCCGAACTCTTTTGCTCCTATTCATCGCCTGTCTCTTCGCCTCACCCTCGTCGTTTTCGCAAAACACCACGACGCAAGGCAAGGAGTTCTGGCTCTCGTTCATGCACAACGGCTTCAAGGACCATTCCTCGGGCGGCTGGGTCATCAACCAGGTGCTCATCAGCGCCAAACGCGACTGCTCGGGCACCGTTTCGAACCCGCTTTCGGGCTGGTCGCAAAGCTTCAGCGTCAGCGCCAACAACATCACCACCGTCGAGATTCCCAGCGAACAGGGGTACCACAGCGGAAGCCAACACGAGCGCATCTTCGAGAAAGGCATCAAGGTGACCGCCAGCGACACCATCTCGGTGTATTGCACCAACATCGCCTATGTGTCGTTCGATGCCTCCTTCGTGTTGCCCGTCGAAAGCCTCGGCGACGAATACATCATCCAATGCGGCGACCAATCGAAAGGAGCCAGCACCCCCTTTTCGTGGAACAACGAAACCACGGCTTTCCTCATCGTGGCCACCGAAGACAACACCGAGATCGACATCACGCCCACCGTGAACACCTTGGGGGGCCACCTCGCCAACCAGACCTTTACCATCACGATGCACGCCGGCGAGACCTTCCAGCTCAGGTCGGAGCGCATCACCGAGCGTCCCATCGACCTCAGCGGCACCCGCATCCATGCGCGCGGCTGCAAGCGCATCGCCGTCTTCAACGGCAACACCATCACCCGTATCCCCACCGACGCGGGCAACGGCTTCGACCACATATTTGAGCAGGCCATGCCCCTGCGCTCGTGGGGCAGGAACTTCATCGTGACCAGCTCCAGAAACCGGGTTCGCGACTATGTCAAGGTCATCTCGAGCGCCGACAACAACATCGTCACCTTGAACGGCGTAACCGTTGACACGCTTGACACCGGCCGATTCCACTATTTCCCCATTCTCGAAAGCGAGGGTTCCTGCTACCTGCAGACCACACAACCCAGTGCCGTCTACCTTTACCAGACGAGCCACGACGAGACCCAGGGCGACCCCTCGATGGTGTGGATAGCCCCCGTGGAGCAGCGCATCGACGACGTGACCTTCTCCACCTTCGACCACCCCGACATCAACATCGAGACGCACAGCGTCAACATCATCATCCACACCAACGACAGCGCCAACGTGCTTCTCGACGGCGAAACCGTCGCGCCCTCCAACTTCCATCGCGTCAACGGCAACGACGACTACAGCTACGCGAGGCTGGACATCCGCCACGGCGTGCACCGCATCACCTGCCACAACGGGTTCAACGCCCACGTCTACGGCTTCGGCCATGCCAAAGGCTATGCCTATCTGGTGGGTTCCACCGCCTCCGACCTGTCAACCACAGTCCTCGTCGACGGTGAGACCGTCCAGCAGAACGACACCATAAACAGCTGCTCCTTGAGCCCCATCACCTTCGGGGCGGAAATCAACTACCAGGACTTCGAGCTTGAATGGGATTTCGGCGACGGTTCGCCGCACAGCCACGACGTCACCGCCCTCCACGGCTACGACGACTACGGCTTGTATGAGGTCACGCTCACCGTCACCTCCGAAGAGATCCCCTGCCAGGTCTCTTCCACCGTCACCAAGACCTTCTATATCAACCTAAACCACGCGAGCGAAACCACCCTTCATGACAACATCTGTTTCAGTGGCTCCGGTACCTACACAGAAAATGGATTCATCATCCACTACGACGAGCCCGGTATCTACACAGACTCTATCACCATTCAATCATTTGGCTGCGACAGCACCTTACGTCTAATCCTCGAAGTGGACGAGGTGTACGACAACCCTAGTCATCCTCTCACAATAGACACATGCAACTCCTATCATTGGATAGATTCAACCTACAGGACATCGGGAGAATTCAGTAAAACCCTAACCAGTTCATTTGGTTGCGACAGCATCGTGTATCTTGATCTGGAGCTATCTTATTCGCCCAGCCCAAAAATCAGCTGTACCACCGACAACGCCGTTGTCTCTGGAGACACCGTCGCCGTGGTCACCAACACCGAGTTCTTCTCATTCCAATATGCATTTAGGGCGAAGGAGACAATGCATGACACGACGGGATGCCTTTGGAACTCCTGCAAATGGTCTATTAGCAAACCTTCTTGGTCCATCGACACCATTCATGATGGTGTACAGATCCAAAACGACACTTGCTTTAGTGACTGTATCGTCTATGTGGCCGACCACGACGAGGATTATGTCATCCTAACTGCCATAATGGGCAACGACTGCAACACCGATAGTTGCAATTTCTACCTCAAGTCCTCTTTTCTCGACATCCAAGAAAGCAACACCGTTTCGCCCTCCCTCCATCCCAACCCCACCACGGGCTTGGTCATCCTCACCGGCGAGGACCTGCGGCAGGCCGAAGTGGTCAACATGCTCGGGCAAAAGATGCTCTGTGTGCAGGGCAAAGGCAAAGAGCTCCATATTGACATGACGGCGCTGCCCGCAGGCATCTATTTCGTCACCGTCACCGACGAGGAGGGGCGGAAATACGTGAGGAAGGTGGTAAAGGAGTGATGACGGGGATTGCAAATCTTCGACAAAGATTAATCTTCAATTCACCTAAATTATTAAGTAACCGTTCAAAATCTCACTATAGTTCTGTTGCGTTAATTATTAAACATTAGAATAAAAACTATCTGCAACCGAAAAAAACAAATACTTCTTGTTTTTGTCTAACTTTGCAACGTATTAACCCCAAAAACACATCCATTATGAGAAAGCTTTTCTACCTTTTCGTGATTTTGCTTTTTGCGACGTTTCCTGTTATGGCTCAGGAAAAAGAAGACCCCTATCCCTTGTGGACCGAGATAGTCACTTCGCAGCCCCAAGGATATGTGGTGCTGGAAAACGGCGACGTGGAGATTTCATCCGCCGAAGGGCTGGCGTGGCTCATCTCTGTGGTGAACGGGCTGAACGGATGCGCGGCAGACAATTTCGAAGGGCGAAAGATTGCGCTTACAACTGACATCGACCTTGAAAACGAAGGGAAAAAGTTGTTTACGCCAATTGGAAATCGGGTCAATCGTTTCATGGGCGATTTTGATGGCGGAGGACGTGGCATCGAAGGTCTGCACTTGTCATATGAAAATGCTGAAGCTATTGTTCCTTCCGATTTGGGATTGTTCGGATACTTGTTACATGGAACAGTAAGAAACCTCTCCGTCAACTCGGGGAGTGCGGTCTTTTCAGGCCAAAACTACGAACAGTGGTATCAAGGTTGCATTGTTGGCGTTTCCGACTCCCTTTCTTTGGTAGACAACTGCTTTGTCAAGACAAGGATGAGCGTCACTAACGGAGGAAGCATCGTAGGGCTGAATAGAAACTCCACAATTAGGAACTGTGCCTTTTTGCCCCCCATTGACAACACTTTCATCGTAGAACTTAACGGAGGAGGAATAGCTCTGCGGAACCTCTCTGAAGGCGGTTATGCCAATGCCGAAATCTCCAACTGCTTTTTTTATGGCAACATGTTGGGGTCATATAGCGTTATGAATGAAGGCGGAATCGCTTGCTTCAACGAGACCGCTGCCGAAAACAACGGAAAGACAGCAGTTGTTAGAAACTGTTATTCGGAACTGACTGGAGAGATTTTCGGAGATTTCGACAACGGATGCATCGTGGCTCATAATTCAGAAGGCAGTACTGTAGAATATTGCTATGCAGATTTAAGACAACAATATAATGGATGGGGCGGATTATTTGGAACCGATTTGGGCGAGACTCGTAACTGCACCAGTTTTGTTCCTAACAATGGTGATGGGCAATTGGCAGAACCTATTTCTATTGGACCCTACGTGACTACCAGTTTGCTTGAAGCACTAAACAATTGGGGTTCCCTTCAGGTATTGGCCGTTTATAACAATTGGTGTGAAGGAGAAACATTACCTGTTTTTTGCAGTGATGGGTATGGAATAAGCGAAGCACAACTTAAGCCTGAAAGCTATATCATTTATCCTAATCCCACCAATGATCGATTCACCGTGGAAGGCGCGAATGTGGCACGGGTGGAGGTCTATAACCTCGTTGGGCAGAAAGTGCATGAGACTGATAACCAGCCCGTCAGCGTTGATGTCACAGAATGGAACAAGGGTGTTTATTTAATCAGTATTGTTGAACGAAATGGCGTTGTGTTAACCAAGAAATTATTCGTGAAATAACAATTAATAAGCATAAAGTATGTATCTAAAATAATAGTATTATGAAAAAAGGATTTCCCCTAGTTCTGGTGGATTTGTAATCCGCCAACCTCGAATATCAGCATTTGTAATGCGAGAAAAAAGGCTTGCTCAATTGGATGAAAACCATTATCTTTGCCACCGAAACATGAAATAAACATGAGAGCCAGTGTTAACATAGGGGATTGCAAATCCCCATACTCAGCTCCAGCGGATTGCAAATCCGCTGGAACGGGGATAAAAACTGAAAATTAACTATATATCTATACATTATGAAAAAACACATCTTTATTATTTTGTTTTTCTGCTTGCCGTTTATGGCGGTTGGGCAGGATAACGAAAACAGGGACAATCCCTATTGGACTGAAATAGTCACTTCGCAGCCGGAAGGATATGTGGTGTTGGAAAACGGCGATGTTGAAATCTCATCTGCCGAAGGGTTGGCGTGGCTTATCTCCGTGGTAAACGGGCTGAATGGATGTGAGCCTTATAGTTTTGAGGGACATAAGGTTCGACTTATGGTAGATGTGCCGATGTGTGGTGATTCGATGAATTTCACGCCTATTGGCAATCGGAACCATTGTTTCATGGGTGAATTTAATGGCATGGGGCATCGCATTGAAAGATTAACCCTTTATGCGGACGGTGAAGACAAAACAGACTTGGGATTATTTGGCTATTTGCAGCATGCTATAGTTCGAAACTTGGTATTGAAGGATGCCGCATTGATTCTATATCCCTACAAGGGGAGCCAAAGTGATCAGACGTGGTATTCAGGTTCAGTAGCAGGAGTTTCCGATTCATTGTCGCTGGTTGAAAACTGTTTTTTTATTTCATGTACGGGTGATAACGGCGTTGGCGGCGGTGGTGTCATAGGTGGAATAGTTGGAAGGAACCGCAACTCAACGGTAAAGAACTGTGGTTATTTTTCGACTGGTTACAACTATCTGTTTGGTATTGGCGGAGGTGGCATCGTGGGGGAAAATGTTTGCGAAGAGAGTATCTCGGATGCTATCGTGGCGAATTGCTATTTTATTGGAAAGGTGATGCCGAAGGTTGTTACAGATTACGGAGGTATCGTATGCTATAATGAAACAACTGCTGAGGCTAACGAATATAAGGCAATAGTAGAGAATTGCTATGCGTATGTTGACATAACCGAGTCATACAAGTTAAACCGAGACAGCAATTGGAGAGATGGCTATAATGGGCACATCATCGCCGTTAACACTGAAAGGAGCGTCGCATACAATTGTTTTGCATTAGCTCCTGGAACATATTTTTGCGGTTTATTTGGCCATAATGATGGAGATGCGATAAATTGTAGCGGATTTGAGCAAAATGGAATGGAATGTCTTCTGGATATCCCCGTCACTATTGGTGGTCAAGAGGCTAGTACCTTGCTTGATGCCCTTAACCTTTGGATAATTGAGCAAGATGATCCAACGCAATATAGAAACTGGGTATATGATGAAATAGGTCTGCCTGAGTTTGAAGATTCGAATTATGACGTTCCGGAATCTAATTTGTCGGCTCTTGAAATGCTACTTTATCCCAATCCTACCGAGGATTTTATTTGCATCGATGGCGTTGACGTGGCCGAAGTAACGGTATACGACATGCTTGGCCAATTAATTAAGATAATCCAAAACGCCAATGAAATCAACTTGGAAGGCTTGCCGCAAGGGATTTACACTTTGCGCATTGCGGATGAGCGCGGTTTCGTTGTGACAAAGAAGGTAATAAAAAAGTAAGTTGTTTTTGTCGTAAAAACTGAAAATTAACTATAAATCTATACATTATGAAAAAACACATCTTTATTATTTTGCTTTTCTGCTTGCCGTTTATGGCGGTTGCACAGGATAAGGATTTCCTGCGTGAGTATCCGCTGCCGAATTGGACCGACACCATCATGTCGCAACCGGAAGGCTATGTGGCGGACGCCGAAGGCAATGTGGAAATATCCTCTTCAGATGGCTTGGTCTGGCTCATCTCCACCGTGAATGGATTGAATGGTTGTGAGCCCGATGATTTCAATGGCCGTACTGTGAGTTTGGCAAACGACATCGATTTTGGGGAGACAGGTTTGAACTATTGCTTCAGCCCTATCGGTACACGTGAGACACCGTTTTTGGGAACCTTTGACGGCAATGGCTACAGGATTATGCACCTTTGGCAGGTTTACTCTCGATATGTCCCTGATTATCATTACTATTTCGATATGGGCTTTTTCGGATATATCCGTCATGCTGTGGTGAGGAACGTTACCATTGATCCGACAAGCGGAATAGGTTCATCAGCTAACGATGTCGATTATTATAGAGGAGGCGTGGTGGGCTTTGCTGACTCCCTTTCCATCGTGGAGAACTGCCATACTAGTAATTCCATAGGTATTCATAGTTACGGTGGTGGGGTAGTTGGCATGAACCGCAATTCAACCATAAGAAATTGCTCATGTGGTGGGCATAATAATAGTTTAGGTTCTCCGTTTGAAGGTGCTGGTTTAGTGGCTTACAACCGTTCCGAAGGGGGGTATGCTGATGCCATAGTAGAGAACTGTTATTTTTATGGAAGAGTTGACCCTTCTTTCAGCACATGGTATCTTGGTGGTCTTGTGTGTTACAATGAAACTGTAACCAACGACAATGGTAAGCGAGCTATTGTGAGGAACTGCCATAGCACTCCGACAAGTGATTTTTGGGCTTACAAAGAAGATGGTGTTTTTGCAGCGGTCAATTCAGAAGGCAGCATCATCAGTAATTGCTATACAGATTTTACCAAAGTGAGCTATCCCATTATGGTTGGGCAGAATCAAGGCGAGATGCAGGACTGTTCCTCGTATACCATTATTGAGAGTGTTGGATCATTGGCAGACTCTGTTACTGTCAACGGCATCCCCACCGACAACCTACTTGATGCGCTCAACCTTTGGATAGCTAATCAGGAGCATCCTGAGCTCTACAGGACTTGGACGATAATCAACGACAGCATACCTGTGTTTGGGGATTACTATGTGGGTGTTCCCGAGAGCCAGGATTCGAACGATTGGGTAACTGTCCATCCCAACCCCACCTCAAGTTTTGTTTCTGTCAAAGGCGAAGACCTGCGGCAGGCCGTGGTGGTCAATTTGTTTGGTCAGCAAGTGATGCATGTGGTAGGTGAATGTAACGAGCTTTACATCGACATGACTATGCTGCCCTCTGGTATCTACTTCATCACCGTCACCGACAAGGAGGGGCGGAAATGCGTGAGGAAGGTGGTGAAGGAGTGATGAAGGGGATTGCAAATCCGCCGAAACGGGTGTGGAACGAGTGAACTTCGGTAAACAAACAAAAAAAATTCAATTAAAGCAGAAAAATTTTGTTTGAAACGGATTTTTTTGTATTATTGCAGCGTGATTTGACCACAAAAGCGCCATGAAAAGACTTTACATCATCCTTTGCTTGCCACTCGCTGCACTATTTTTCGCCTGCTCGACCGACATCGACCTCTATGCAGAATACGAGGAAAAACCCATCGTCTATGGCCTCCTCGACTCCAATGCCGACACCAATTTCATCAAGATCAACCGCACTTTTTGCGTGCGAGGCGATGCCTATCAGGTAGCCGCCAACCCCGACTCGAGCAACTATCCGGGCAAGTTGGACGTCCGCATGATTGAGTATTGCAACGGCGACTCTATACGTGAGATCGTGTTCGACACCATCACCATCCACAACAAGGAGCAAGGCATCTTTTATGCACCTGACCAAAAGCTGTATTACACGACAGAGAAATTGGGCATGAACGGAAACGAAAAGAACTATAGCTATCGTTTGAGCATCGTCCTTCCCGACCGCACATTGGTCTCCGAGACCAAGATGGTGGGCAGCAACCACTTTGACGTGCAAAGCTTGGGAATGAATTTCTCGAAAGAGTATTTCGGAATGAGTCAGTTTTTCCTGTTCCGTCCTGCACCCAATGCAGGCATCTACCATGTGACCATCGCCTTCACCTATTTGGAGCAAAGGACACCCGATGCCGACTCGGTACCGCGCACCATGATCTGGGACAAAGGTTATTATTATGAGAGCAACTTAATCTATCAGATGATGAACGAGTGCTATGTGTTTCACTATCGCCCCGAAGAGTTTTACGCGCATTTGAAAGAATTTGTCGGTGGCGACACGGTTTCAGGCGTGCGCCGGTTGCTTACAGATTATCCCATCGAAGTCACCATCGACGCAGGCGGCGAGGACTTGCAGCAATACATCTACCTCAACGATCCTTCAAACGGGGTTCCTTTGGGTGACAACGATTTGTCGCTCATCGACGGCGGCTATGGCGTGTTTTCATCAAAGATGACGGTGAAACATGGCATCAGGTTGGGCGGCGAGACAGTGCCCGAACTGATGGAGATGACCAATTGGGGCTTCAAGTATATCGGTGGGAAAGAGGAATAGGAACATTTACTTATTACGAAAGATTTATGTTAGATTTGTTTCCCCTATCCCTTTTTTTCCTATTTTTGCAGTTTAATCCAAACTGCGCCTAAATGTACGCCTATATCACTGGCAAAATAGCCGAAAAATCGCCCACCTACGTTGTCTTGGACAACCAAGGCATCGGCTATTGCATCAACATCACGCTCAACACTTTCACCGCCATCGGCGAGAAGGAAGAGGTGCGCCTCTACGTCCATGAGCAAATCCTTGAAGATGCACACAACCTCTTTGGCTTCTTCACCGCCAAGGAACGCGACCTCTTCGAACTGCTCATCTCCGTGTCGGGCGTAGGCTGCAACACGGCCAGGCTTATCCTCAGCTCACTGACTGTCAACGAGTTGAGCAACGCCATCGCCAACGATGACGTGAAAACCATACAAGCCGTGAAAGGCATCGGCGCCAAGACTGCCCAACGCATCGTCATCGACCTGAAAGACAAACTCAAGAAAAACGACTTCCCGACCGAAATATTCGCTGTGGCAGACAATACAATCAAGTCTGAAGCGTTATCAGCATTGACGATATTGGGCTTCGGCAAAGCCGCCGTCGACAAGGCCCTCGACCGCCTGCTGAAACAAATGCCCGACGCCAATGTCGAAACGCTGATTAAAGAAGCACTTAAAATATTGTAATTTAGATGAATACCCATATAGTACAAATGCGGAATGAGGAAATGCAAAGCATTCGACGAAGTCAATGCGGAATGAGGAATGTGGATTCTCATTCAGCATTTAACATTCAGCATTCAGCATTCCTAATTCTTTTCTTTCTTGCTTTTTTCTTATCGCCAGCCCTCAATTTGACTGCTGCAAGCGACTATAATATTTTCTATCCCAACCCATACACTGTCGAGCCCGACACGAACAAGATGATCTATCCCATCCCGGTCAACACGGGCAACCCCTTGCTGGACCTCAACAACAAGTCGCCTTTCTACCTCAACGACCCCAGCAACTTCGAGACCGAAATCATCTATGACCCCCTGACCGGGCAATACACATTCAAACGCCGCATCGGCCAGTTCTACTACGACACCCCCACCACCCTCACGCAAAGCGAATATTTCGAGTATAAGAATCGTCAAGGCATACAAGAATACTGGAAGGAACGCCGCAGCCAGAACGCGCGTTCGACCACCAACGGCAGTTCCATCATCCCGCCCATGTTCATCGGCGGCAAGGCCTTCGAGACCATCTTCGGCAGCAACACCATCGACATCCGTCCCCAAGGCTCGGTCGACCTCACCTTCGGCTTCAAGCACAGCTTCCGCGACGACCCCTCGATGACCGAACGCCGCAAACGCCACAACGACTTCGTCTTCGAGCAGGACATCCAGCTCAACGTGATGGCCAAAATTGGTGACAAGATCAACTTCAACATCAACAAGAACACCAAGGCAACCTTCAATTTCCAGGATAAGCTCGCCCTGAAATACCAAGGCAAGGAAGACGAAATCATCCAGCTCTTGGAAGCCGGTAACGTCAGCTTCCCCCTCAACAGCACCCTCATCACGGGTACGCAACAGTTGTTCGGTGTGAAGAGCAAACTGAAGTTCGGCAAGACCACCATTTCATCCATCGTCTCCTACCAAGAGAGCGAGTCGCAAAACATCACTGTGCAAGGCGGCGCCCAGACTAACGAGTTTGAACTCAGCTGTTTGGACTACGAAGAAAACCGCCACTTCTTCCTCAGCCAATATTTCCGCGACCAATATGAGACCGCCCTCTCAACGCTACCTACGGTTACTTCAAGCATCAACATCACCAAGATTGAAGTCTGGATCACCAACACCAACACTTCGACGCAGAACACACGTAATATCCTTGCATTGAACGACTTGGGCGAAGGCAAAGACAACTGGATCTACAACCCGGAAGTCATCCCAACCAGCAGCAAGACCTATCCACGCAACGGCGCTAACAACTTGGTCTCCCGTATGGACACCACGCAAATCCGCGGCATCAGCACGGTGACCAACTACATGAGTAACGACCCCATGCGCATCGGCAGGTCGGGCTATATGGTTTCTGGGCGCGACTTTGAGAAAGTGGAAAATGCCCGTCGCTTGAGCAACACCGAATACTCGCTCAACTCGAAGTTGGGTTTCATCTCCTTGAACGTCAACCTCAACGCCAACCAGACCTTGGCCGTTGCCTACCAATACACCATCGTGGGTTCCGATGAGGTCTACCAAGTCGGTGAATTCTCCGACCAAGGCATCAACACGCCTAAGGTGTTGGTGACCAAGCTGCTGAAAGGCACCACGGTGAACACAAAAATGCCCATCTGGAACCTGATGATGAAGAACGTCTACAACATCAGAGCCTATCAGGTGGGGTCGCAAGACTTCATGCTGAACATCTTCTACAACGGCAACTCCAACAGCACCCCATACGGTTACTTCACTGAAGGCTCGGTGAAAGGTGTCTCGCTGCTGAACCTGATGGGCTTGGACAACCTGACCACGCAAAACAACCCCATCGCGGGCGGTGATGGTGTGTTCGACTTCTTGAACAATGCTGCAACGCAAGGTGGTACCATCAACGCTTCGAATGGCCGCATCTATTTTCCTGTGCTGGAGCCGTTCGGCAAGCACATCCACGAGAAAGTCTTCCCCGATGAGCCCAACTTGGCCAACAAATACGCCTTCGACTCGCTCTATACGATGACCAAGACCTCTGCCGAGCAATATTCGGAGAAGAACAAATTCTCCCTGAAAGGCTATTACTCATCCCAGTCGGGTAGCGAGATCAGCCTCAACGCGATGAACGTGGCCCAGGGCTCTGTGAACGTTACGGCTGGCGGCGTGCAACTCGTTGAAAACGTTGACTATACTGTCGACTACACTTTAGGTCGTGTCACCATCCTGAACGAAGGTATCCTCAACTCGGGCACGCCCATTAACATCTCGTTGGAGTCGAACTCGGGCTTCAGTGCCATTCGAAAAACATTCCTAGGCTCCCGCGTCGAGCATGAGTTCAGCCAAGACTTCCATGCCGGAGCCACCATACTCTATCTCGGCGAGAAATCGTACACACAGAAGATCAACTACGGCGAGGAAGCCATCGCCAACACCATATACGGTGCCGACCTCAGCTATCACACCGAGGCGCGTTGGCTGACAAGCTTCATCAATGCCTTGCCTGGCATCAGCACCAAGGCTCCTTCGCGCATCAACGTGGACGGTGAGTTTGCCCGATTCATCCCAGGCCTGTCCAAGTCGGCCAGCGAGCCTGGCACCTCCTACATCGACGATTTCGAGGGTGCCAAGTCAACCATCGACTTGCGTCTGCCCACTTTATGGAATTTAGCCAGCACGCCGCAAAACCAAAACGACCTCTTCCCTGAGGCAGCGGCCAACACCGGCCTCAATTATGGCAAGAACCGCGCCTTGCTGTCGTGGTATGTCATCGACAACTCGGTCTTCTACGACCGCAACTATAGTTATCGTCCTGCCAATGTCGACAACGAAGAGCTGTCGAAAAACTCCGTCCGTCAAGTGCTTGAGACCGAGCTCTTCCCCAACAAGGACATTGAAACCGGCACACAGACCAACATCTCGGTGCTCAACTTGGCCTATTACCCCGAAGAGCGTGGTCCATACAATTACGATATCGACCCGACCCCCTACTCTGCCGGTATCGCTGAAGACGGCTCGCTGAAAGACCCGAAGAGCCGTTGGGGCGGCATTATGCGCAAGATGGAGTCGACCGACTTTGAAGCGACCAATATCGAATATATCGAGTTTTGGCTGATGGATCCCTTTGCCGACGAGGAATTTGCCGACAATCCAGGTAAGCTTTACATCAACTTGGGCGATGTCTCGGAAGACATCCTCCGCGATGGCCGCAAGTTCTACGAAAACGGCCTGCCCGCCACATCGACGGTAGAGAATGTCGACACCACCATTTGGGGTCGTGTACCCACCTTGCAAGACCTTGTCGGCACTTTCAACAACTCCTCGGAAGCCCGTCAATACCAAGATGTGGGTTATGACGGCTTGCGCGATATAGACGAGCGTAGTTTCTTCGAGAACACCTATCTAAGTGTTCTTAGGGAACGCTTTGGCGAAAGCTCAGCTGCCTACACCCAGGCCTACGATGACCCTTCGGGCGACAACTACCACTACTTCCGTTCCAACGATTGGGACACGCCGGACGACGAAGTCCACAAGAGCATTTTGGCCCGCTACAAGCAATTTAATGGTCCTGACGGCAACTCGCCTGCCGACATCCAGCAGACCGAAGGCTACATGAGCAGCAACTCCACCTTGCCCAATGCCGAAGACATCAACGGCGACAACACCTTGAGCGAGTCGGAGCGTTATTACCAATACGAAATCGACCTCAATCCTGCCAAAATGGTCGTTGGCCAAAACCATATCGCAGACATCTTCCAATCTGGTGGTGTCTCTTTGCCCAACGGACAGATTGGCGGTGTCACATGGTACCAATTCCGCATCCCTATCAGGCAGCCTGACAGGGTCATCGGCCGCATCGACGACTACTCCAGCATCCGCTTCATGCGTATGTTCCTTACCGACTTCCAGCGTCCCATCGTGTTGCGTTTCGCCACCCTCGACCTCGTGAAAGGCGAATGGCGCACCTATTCGCAGAGCATCCAAGCCCCTGGCGAATACGAGCCCAACGACATCACCAACGAGACCACATTCGACATCTCGGCCGTCAGCGTCGACGAGAACAGCCGCCGCCAGCCCGTGCCTTATGTCATCCCACCCGGCATCCAACAAGAGCGTGTTATCGGCATGACGCAGACCACTCGTATCAACGAGCAGTCGCTGCAAATCACCGTCCAAAACCTCGTGGACGGCGACGGTCGTGCCATTTACAAGACCGCTGACTTCGACCTGCGACAATACAAATACTTGAAGATGTTTGTCCACGCCGAAGCCGCCCACGAAGACATGCCACTCGATGACCAAGACCTCACCGTATTCATGCGTATCGGTACCGACTTCACCGAAAACTACTACGAATACGAAGTGCCACTAAAGGTGACACCATGGGGTTCACCTTACACCAACGATGAAGCCATTTGGCCTGAAATCAATAACTTGGACATCAGACTAGAAGATTTCGTTGAGGTGAAACAACGGCGCAACGAGGCCATGAACCAGCCCAACAGCAATGTCCGCCTCAACTACATCTACTCCGAAAAGACCAAGAAAGGCACGGTTGACAACAAAGACTACTACCATACCATCAAGGTCATCGGTAACCCGAGCATCAGCGACGTGGAAGCCATGATGATCGGTATCCGCAACCCGAAGCGGCAAAACCTTGCCGATGCCGATGACGGCCAACCCAAGAGTGCCGTGGTGTGGGTCAACGAATTGCGCCTCACCGACTTGAACAGCAATGGTGGCATTGCGGCCACGGGACGCATTGAGGCCACTCTTGCCGACTTGGGACGCGTGAGCGTCAACGGCTCCTATAGCTCGGCAGGCTTCGGTGCCTTGGACAGCCGTATCACCAACAACACCTTCGAAGCCCATTCCACCTTCAACGTGGCAACAGACCTCGAATTGGGCAAGTTCCTCGAAAACACTGGCCTCAAGATCCCGATGCACATCGACTATGGACAAAACAAGATCACACCGCTTTATAACCCCTACGACCCCGACATCAAGCTGAAAGACGCCCTTGCTGCCATGAACAGCGACGAAGAACGAACCGAGTTCACCTCCACCATCCATGACTACACCCGTCAGAAGAACATCAACTTCATGAACGTCAGGAAGGAGCGCGTCAACAAGAAACGCAACGATGATGAAGGAGACAAGGGTAAAAAAGAGAAAGAAAACTCAAGAGACCCCAATCAAGGCTTTAAAGGTGGTCGTGGCAACATGCCCAAGGTACACATCTACGACATCGAGAACTTCAACCTCTCCTTCGCTTACAATGAGACTTTCCAGGAGAACACAGACATAAAGTCCTACCTTGTAAAGTCATACAGGGGCGGTTTGGGTTACAACTATGCTGGAAACCCCAAGCCTGTTGAACCCTTCGCCAAAGCCAAGTGGGCTTCGAGTCCCGCCTTGCAAATCATCAAGGACATCAACTTCTTCTACGCACCGAAGAGCATTGTCTTCAACACCGAGATGTACCGCTACTATTCGGAGCGAGAGATGCGCAACAAGAGCGGCGGCATCATCAACATCATCCCGACCTATTCGAAACAATGGGATTGGACACGTAACTATCAGTTGCGTTACGACCTTACCAAGGCTCTCACCTTCGACTATTCGGCACAAGCCCAAGCCTACATCTACGAACCCGCAGGCTATGTTGACCGTAACGCCGACCCTGAGAAATGGCAGAAAGTGCAAGACACCATCAAGAATGAACTGAGAAACCTTGGTTCCGTGTCGCGCTATACGCAAAACTTCAACGCAAGCTACACCTTGCCCATCAACAAAATCCCGATTTTCAACTGGATTACCGCCAGTGCCAGCTATCAAGGCACCTACAACTGGACCGCATCTGCAAAATCCATACAGCACCGCTTGGGCAACACCATCGACAACACCAGCAACATACAAGGCAACGCAACCCTCGACTTCACCAAGCTTTACAACAAGGTGCCTTACCTGAAGCAGGTGAACACACCTCAGCGGCGCAATGACGGCAGAAACGAAAAAGACCAAAGGGGTAAAGGGAAAGACGGTGAAAAAGACAAAAAAGAAAAGGACTCGAAGAATAAAGACGACAAGGGGAAGGATGAAGGAGCCCAACCTGCCGATTCCACCAAGATAACAGCCAAGACAAACTACGGCAAAATCGTGCTCGACAACTCGCTGCGCATACTCACCCTTGTCAAAAAAGTGTCGGGTACTTATTCGACCACTAACGGACAGTCGTTGCCTGGTTTCATGCCCAAGACCGAGTATCTCGGTATGAACACCGCAGGTTGGTCGCCGGGTGTCGGATTCGTACTCGGTAGCAATTTTGGCAGCGATGCCAACATCTACGAGAAGGCTGTGCTCAACAGCACCGACCCGACCAACCTTGCCAATTGGTGGCTTACCACCGACTCCATCCTCAGTGAGCCATACATCCGCCGCAAGACGGAAACCATGAACTATCGTGTCAATACCGAGCCATTGCCTGGCATCAAGATTGACTTCACCGGTAACAGAAGCTATGCCGAGAACTTGCAGCATTATTTCCGCTACAATTGGGACACCAACAACTTCGACATCTTCACCCCGACCAACAATGGTAACTTCAGTATGAGTTACTTCATGGCCGGTACCGCTTTTGTCAGCTCCGACTCTACTGCGTCGCGCCTGTTCGACAACTTGATGGAGAACCGGAAGGTCATCGCCGAACGCATCGCCCGCAACAACCCGCAATGGATTGAGAACGTGAATGAATACACCTTCGACAGCATCGCGGGCGACTATTTCCCCAAAGGCTATGGTTCTAGTTCAATGGACGTGTTGCTCTACTCCTTCATTGCAGCCTATACAGGTCAGGATGCTGAGAAGATTTCGCTCAACCCCTTCCCTCGCATCCCGTTGCCCAACTGGAACTTCACCTACAACGGCCTGACTAACATACCGTCCATCAGCAAGCTCTTCAAGACCGTCAGCATCTCGCACGGCTACAAGTCGAACTATGCCATCAACTCTTGGGCCACCAATGTTTATTACAACGAAAACAACACCGTACAAACCTTCGAGAATTCCGACATTATCATACCCAAGTACGACATCTCCCAGATTGTCCTGAATGAGCAATTCACCCCGTTGGTTGGTGTAGACCTCGGCTTGCAAAACTCCATGACCTTCAACCTCCAATTCAAGAAGTCGAGAACGCTGACACTGAGCTTCGCCAACAACCAACTCACTGAGGTGAACGGGCGCGAAATCGTGGTCGGAGGCGGTTACCGCATCAAAGACCTTTCGTTCAACGTCACCCCCATTGGAGGCGGAGGCAAGGCTCAGACCATCAAGAACGACCTCGTGTTGAAACTCGACATCGGCTTCAAGAGAGACATCACCATCCTGCGCCGTATCGATGAGAACAACAACCAAGTGTCGGCTGGCCAGAACAAGATCAACTTCTATCTCACTGCCGACTATAACTTCAGCCAACGCTTGTCAGCACAAGCCTTCTTCAAGTATGACCTCTCGATTCCCGAGGTGGCCAACACCTTCAGGAACTCCACCACCTACGGCGGTATCACCCTCAGGCTCAGCCTAGCACAATAAAATTTTCAGCAAAATGCGGAATGAGCCACTAAAATATGTATTTTCGCAGCCTAAACAAACACTTTAAAACATACAACAAATGAATATTCCAACAAATCTGAAGTACACCAACGATGACGAATGGATCCGCCTCGAAGGCGAAGAAGCCTACGTCGGCATCACCGATTACGCACAACATGAACTTGGCGACATCACCTTCGTGGATGTTGACCCCGACATCGTCGGCGAGACCCTTGACGCCCAAGAAGAATTCGGCGCCATCGAAGCCGTGAAGACCACCGCCGAGCTGCTCATGCCCGTGGCTGGTGAAATCCTCGAAGTCAACGAAGCCCTCGCTGATGAGGAAAATGCAAAGCTCGTCAACAGCGACCCCTACGGCGAAGCTTGGATCATCAAGATCAAAGTGAACGACGTCGCTGAACTCGACGGCCTCCTTGATGCCGCTGCTTACGAAGCAAAGATCGGTTAATCATTGGAACGACTGACCAGAAATAGCATCCCGGGAATCCTGTGCGGAATCATCATCCTGATTCTTACCGGACTCCCGGGTTCTTTGTTTCCCCGCGTCAAACCTGCCATTGGCCTCGACAAGGTAGCCCATATCCTAATGTACGCAGGATTCGCCTATGCTTGTCTTTGGGGATACCGCAAGCAATTTGTTTCCAATGGATTAGCCTACAAAAAAAGAGCCATCCTCCTCACCGTCATCATCAGCATTGCCTACGGCGGACTGACCGAAATCATGCAGGAAACGATTACGCTGCTCCGACGCTCTGGTGATTGGCGCGACTTGATTGCCGATGCCATCGGAACAGCGCTTGGCGTGCTTGTTTTTTATCTTTTTTTTCGCAGGAAAAAATAAAATTCATTTCTCTTGCGTTTTATAAGCAAATAATTACTACTTTCGCAACGTCAATTGGAAAGTAGAATTTAAAAACATAACAACCATGGAAGAAAAAAAATCACCTAAAGCTAATCTTGAGAACAAGAAATTGATGTTCATGCAGATAGGTATGATCATCAGCTTGCTCATCGCTTGGTTGGCTTTCGAGCACAAGAGCTACGACAAGCGCGAGATTGACGAGAGTCTTCTCAATCGTGAGGTCGTATTGGATGAGGAAATGGTGGAAATCACCAAGCAAGAGGAGCAAAAGCCACAGCCTGTGGAACAGCCCCAACAAACTACACAGCTCGAAATCGTGGATGACGACGTAGAGACTGAAGACCTCAACATCAACGCCGAAGTGGAGCAGAACGAAGTCATTGAAGAGTACGTTGCTCCTGAAGTTGTTGAAGAAGAAGTTGTGGAGCAGGAGATTTTCCAGATTGTGGAAGAGATGCCTGCCTTCCCTGGCGGCGAGGCCAAACTGATGGAGTATGTTGCCAAAAACATCAAGTATCCTCAGATTGCCCGTGAGACTGGTATCCAAGGCCGTGTGTTCGTTGGCTTCGTTGTCGAACCCGATGGCTCCATCTCCAACGTGAAGCTGCTCCGTGGTATCGGCGGCGGCTGCGATGAAGAGGCTATGCGCGTTATCAAGTCTTTGCCGAAGTGGAAACCCGGCAAGCAGCGTGGTAAGGCCGTGCGTGTGTCTTATCAGATTCCTGTGTTCTTCAAGCTGCAGTAAGCAGTTGAAGAAAGGTGAAATGAAAAATCCGGCGCAATGCGTCGGATTTTTTTTATTGGTGAAAATGCTTGAAAACTATCTCTGCCTTGGCGGAGCCAACAATCTCGGTGAGGCGCTCCAACGAAGCCTCCTTGATGCCTTTCACGGACTTCAGCTCCAGCAAAAGCTTCTCGGCGGTCTTCTTCCCTATTCCCTTGATGTCGGCCAACTCGGAATGCATAAAGCCCTTCTCGAACTTCTTGCGGTGGAAGGTAATAGCAAAACGGTGCACCTCATCTTGGATATGCGCCAACAGTCGAAACACCTCTGAATTAGGTTTCAAGCCCACCACGCGCGGCGGGAAGCCGAACAGCAATTCATTCGTACGGTGACGGTCATCCTTGGCCAAACCCGCAATAGGAATGTCGACATGCAACTCATCTTGAATCACCTGACGCACTACCTCCATCTGTCCCTTGCCACCATCAGTGATGATGAGATTGGGCAAAGGCTTGTTTTCCTCGATCAACCTTGAATAGCGGCGGCGCACCACCTCTTTCATTGAAGCGTAATCGTCGGGGCCTTCCACCGTCTTGATGTTGAAATGTCGGTAGCCCGCCTTGTTGGGCTTGCCGTTCACAAACTGCACCATGCCCGCCACGGCATAATCACCCTGGAAATTGGAATTGTCGAAACATTCAATGACCTCAGGAACCATTTCAAGTTGCAAAGCCTCCTTGAGGCTGTTGAGCACGCGTTTTTGATGCCTTTCTGGGTCTACCAAGGTAAGCTGCTTCTCCAAGTCAATCTTATACTGGATGGCATTGCGGCGCGAGAGGTCGAGAAGTTTGAGCTTGTCACCACGCTGTGGGATAGTCATTTGCACCTCATCAATCGGATAATCCAATTTCATAGGCACAATGATTTCAGGGGCATGGTCGCCAAACTGCTGCCGCAAGTCGGTTACAGCCAAGAGCAGCAATTCTTCCGCCGTCTCTTCCAAACGACGCTTCATCTCGAAGGAATGGCTCTGTACCACGGCACCGTCTTTCACCTTCATATAGTTGACATAGAAAGATTCTCCCTCGTCAACATATGAAAACACTTCCACATTGTGAATCGTGGCACTGACCACGGTCGAACGGCTACGATATTCCTCCAAGAGGTCATATTTCTCCTTGATGAGCTGAGCTTCTTCAAACTCCATGCGGGAGGCATAGTCCATCATGGCCGATTTCAAGCCTCGAAGCACCCACCCCAAGTTGCCCTTGATGACTTCGCGAATCTCCGAAATCATGGCATTGTAGTCTTCTTTGGAAATCAAACCTTCGCAGGGGCCGTTGCACTTGTGGATGTGATAGTCGAGGCATACCTTATACTTGCCTTTTTCGACACCTGCCTCCGTTAGCGGCGTACGACATGACCGCACCTTGTAAACTTGACTGAGCAAGTCCAGCAGAATATGCGCTGTTCGCACCGAGGGATAAGGGCCAAAGTACTCCGAGCCGTCGTTCACTTTTCTTCGTGTCAAGAAAACACGCGGAAAAGCCTCCTTCTTGATGCAAATCCAAGGGTAGGTCTTGTCGTCCTTGAGCATGATGTTGTAGCGCGGCTTATACTGCTTAATCATCGTGTTTTCAAGCAGCAGAGCCTCCGACTCCGAGTCGACAATGCTGTATTCAAGGTCGGCAATTTTGCTCACCAAGACACGTGTCTTGCCGAATTGCTCCTTATTAAAATAACTGCTGACGCGGCGTTTCAGGTTTTTGGCCTTGCCGACATAGATAAGGGTGCCGTTTTTGTCGAAATAGCGATACACGCCAGGCTTGTTGGGTAGCGCGGCGAGCTTTTGTTTTACTATTTCTGGCAATTCTGGCATTATTTCTTTTTTTACTATGGCTCATGACTATGACTATGGCTTGCCTTTACGTAGAGGCAGCCATAGTCATAGGCCATTGGCTATTGTCTTTTCTTCATGTGGTCCCAGCCTTGGGCTTTGATAGGAATGACATGGTTGTCGGGGGTAATCATCTCAGCTACGCCCTTGTCATCCGTCATATAGCCGATGACGGTGACATCTGCCGACATGGTCTGTATCTTCTCGTAGTCCTTCTGGTCGATGGTGAAGAGCAACTCGTAGTCCTCGCCGCCGCTCAAAGCCGCCACTGAAGGCACGATTTGGAACTCTTTGGCCATCTTATCCGTGGTCGGGTCGATGGGGATGCGCTCTTCATAAAGTTGACAACCTACGCCAGATTCCTTGCAGAGATGCAGGATTTCGGAAGCCAAACCGTCGGAAATGTCGATCATCGAGGTGGGTTTGATGCCTAAGGTCTTCAACTGCTCCACAATGTCCTTTCGAGCTTCGGGTTTCAACTGGCGCTCAAGCACATAATCCATGCCCTTCAATTGGGGTTGCATGTTGGGATTGGAGAGGAACTCGGCCTTTTCGCGCTCAAGGATGAGCAGGCCGATGTAGGCCCCACCCAAGTCACCGCTCACACAAAGCAGGTCGTTCTTCTTGGCACCGCTGCGGTAGACAATGTCCTCCTCCTTCGCCATACCAATGACCGTGATGGAGATGACCAAACCTGTCTTGCTGCTGGTCGTGTCGCCACCCACCATGTCGACATGGTAGCGCTCGCAAGCCAAGCGGATGCCAGCATACAGCTCATCCAATGCTTCGGCGGTATAGCGGCTCGACACGCCCAGTCCGACTACAATCTGTGTAGGAGTGCCGTTCATGGCATAGATGTCAGAGAAATTGCTGACAGCCGCCTTATAGCCAAGATGCTTCAAGGGGCAGTAGGTCATGTCGAAATGGATGCCTTCGATAAGCATGTCGACCGAGACAAGGGTGCGGTAGCCTTCGTGGTTGATGACGGCGGCATCATCGCCGACGCCTTTTAGCGAAGAGGCATTCCGCAAAGGGAAATCTTGTGTCAGCTGGTCGATGAGGCCGAATTCGCCCAGTTCGTCCAATTCGGTCAAGGGTTTGTTTTCTTCTGCCATATTCTTCATTATTATTGGCTGCAAAGGTAAGTTTTTTTCCTAACTTTGCGCCATGAAAACCATCAAAGACATCTATAAGATTGGTGTAGGCCCTTCGAGCAGCCACACCATGGGACCGCAGAAGGCGGCCTCCCTGTTCAATAGCCGTTTCCCCAACGCAGCCTCGTTTGAAGTGACACTTTATGGCAGCCTCGCCGCCACGGGCAAGGGTCACATGACCGACACCGCCATTCTCAATACCCTTCAAGCTCCTACAGAAATCGTTTGGAAACCTGATGTCATCCTTCCATTTCACCCTAACGGCATGTTGTTCAAGGCTTTCGACGCAGAGAAAAAACTTCTCGGTGATTGGCAGGTATTCAGCATAGGCGGCGGCAACTTGGCCGAAGAAGGCAAATTGGATGAGTCGCCCGAGGTCTACCCGCTCTCGAAGATGACCGACATCCTCAACTGGTGCGAACGGACTGGACGCACTTATTGGGAGTATGTGTACGAATACGAGAACCAAAAGGAGATTGAGGACTACATGCTGAAGGTTTGGCAAGTAATGAAGGCTGCCGTTGAGCGAGGCTTGCAAGCCGAGGGTGTCCTTCCTGGACCACTCAACTTGAGTCGCAAAGCCGCCACCTACCACATCAAAGCCTCGGGCTACACGCACACTCTGAAAAGCCGTGGCTTGGTTTATTCCTACGCCTTGGCTGTCTCTGAAGAAAATGCTTCGGGCGGTGTCATTGTCACGGCACCGACCTGTGGGTCGTGTGGCGTGATGCCTGCTGTATTATATCATCTCTCAAAGAGTTACGAGTTCACCGACCAACGCATTGTCCGCGCTTTGGTGACGGCAGGCTTGGTGGGCAACATCGTGCGCACCAACGCCTCCATCTCGGGTGCCGAGGTGGGCTGTCAAGGCGAGGTGGGCGTGGCTTGCGCCATGGCTGCCGCTGCTGCCAACCAATTGTTTGGGGGAAGTCCGGCCCAGATTGAATACGCTGCAGAGATGGCGCTTGAGCACCATTTGGGCATGACCTGTGACCCCGTGTGCGGTCTTGTCCAAATTCCATGCATCGAGCGCAACGCCTACGCCGCTGCCCGTGCCCTCGACTCCAACATCTACTCCACTTTTTCCGATGGTCACCATCGTGTGTCGTTCGACAAGGTCGTGGAAACGATGAAAGAAACCGGCAAGGATTTGCCATCGCTTTATAAGGAGACTTCGCAGGGGGGACTGGCAAGGGATTACACACAGATGAGCTAAAAACGAAAAAGCCACTTGTAAGTGGCTTTTTTCATTGTGGTCCCACTAGGACTTGTAGGTGCATCTTTGCGAAATAATTTCAAACAACTATACCCATCCTAAGTCAGTGGGTTTCAAGCCGCAAAAATAAAACTTTTTTCTTTTGCGTTGCAATTTTTTTCCACCATAGTGCAAATTTATAGTGCAAATTTCGTATTTTTGCACTACGATAAATTTATTGCACTATGGAACGAGTAACCCTTTTCATCAGAACCACGAAAACGGAAGGAGACATCCGTTTAAGGTTTAGGCTGCAAGACAGCGAAAGAGGCAAGGACGCAAAGCATCCCAACGGCGTTGACCTCTACCACAAAAGCGAAATCAAGGTTGACATTGAGTCCTTGAAACAATTCCTTGAACACATTAACACCGATGGCACGGTAAAGAAAGGCCACAACAAGTTCGACAGGGAATTGTATCAGCAGATTAAGGAAGAGTTGGATGCCATCAAAGAAGCCTATAAGGCTATCAAAAAAGATGATTTGATTGTCGATGGCGAGCAATTCGAGTTGATGGTCAATGCCATCCTTCACCCCGAAGTCAAGAAAGTTGACCGTGATGACGATAAGACCCTTTTGGGGCGCTTCTGGAAGTTCATCAATGACAGCTACAATGATGGCGTGATAAACGAGGACACGTGGAAGCATTACAAAGTCTTTTGGCATGAGCTGGAGCGTTTCCTTATCATCAACAAAAAACTGAAAATGACACCTGCTGAGTTCACAGGTGACGACATCATGGATTTCCGCCTATTTCTCCGCGATGAATATAAGTTTGTTGATGACAATAGAGGTCTTTATACCAACATGAGCGAGCGCAACCTCCCGAAGGAAATCCGTAGCCAAAACACCATCGCCACGAAATTGAAAAAGCTCCGTGCGTTTTTCAATGCAGAGGAGGCCGCGTCATTCATCGACAAATCCCCCTTTAAAAAGTTGCCAAGAGGCAGAAGAATTGAGGCTATGCGAACCAAATACGACAAGCCGCGACCACTAATGAAAGAGGAGTTTATCAAGGTGCTTGAAACGAAAGTTCCGGCATACTTGCAAGAGACCAAAGATGCTTTTCTGCTGCAATGCAATATCGGTTATAGAATAGGTGACTTCTCCAAACTGACGTTGAAAAACCTATCCGTAAGCACTGATGGCATCCCATACGTGCACAAGATGCAAAGCAAGACACAGAAGCAAACCGACATCTACGAGGAAACCGACCGCCCATTGATGAGATATGCCCTCGATATCGTAAAGAAGTACCAATTCAACTTTCCCATTCTCAGAAACATTACTGGTGCAATGGGATATAATGCTTTGATTAAGGAGCTGTTGAAAGCGTGTGGCATAACTCGTGAATGCTCCAAGTACAACAAAACAACAAAAGAACTTGACTATTTCCCGTTGTGGGAGGGTGCAAGCAGCCAGACTGCAAGAGAGACCAGCGAGGAATTGAGCAAAGTTGCTCAAATCAATTTGTACACGACTGGCCTACACGAGGAAGGGTCAAAGGCCATCAACCATTACACGAGATTCTGGCTGAAAGACAGTTTCGATTTGATGTGTGTCGGATTCGGACAGCCCCGTTATAGAACCGACAAAGATTTGAATGTTATAGAAGAATCCAAATTGTAAATAATGGAAGACTCGATGATGCAAATCCAAAAATGGGATAATGGTAAACGTGGTTGTTTTTGTGCGATTGACGATGATGACTATTCGTTGAAGTTCATAGCAAAGGATAAAGGCGACAACATCACTGATGAGGATTTAGAGAAATCCCCTGTTGTCGCCTCTCACTTCATCGGCTACTGCTTCACTAAATTGCCGAAAGGCAAGGGGAATGATTACACAAAGTTTTACACCTATTATTATAAGGAACGCCTGAAGAGATTCCGCAAGAAACACAAGGCTGAAATTGAACATATTGGTGATCCCCACAAATCTGAAATAGCATTTATTAACGAACATCTCAAGGAAGAAAGTCAAGCATTCAAGGATAGTGAAGTCCTGTTTGAGTTTGATACAAACAAGGAAAAAGTGTTCTCAAGGCTTTATTTTGAATATAGAAACCTTTTGAGAAAGAAGTTGCCGCTGTACTTTGTATTCAAGGAAGACCCTGTTCCAGCAGTATTCAAATGGAAAGAGTTCGACCTGATTGCAGCGTCAGGCTTCCAGACCACGGAGATATACTTGAATCAAGTGTTTGATTGGTCTTTGGGAAGAGTCGCT
Organism: Bacteroidales bacterium; assembly: GCA_017428285.1. Next base: position 35,607 of record JAFRRE010000037.1, read on the forward strand.
GTTTCAAGTTTCATCAATGGGGGTTATGCTCCTAAAAAGGAGGATGAAGAACAAATCAAAGCGGTGTATGGTGATTGGGTCAAACCTTTTGAAGTTTACTATGTCCTCATTAACACTACCGACACTAAGAAGTTAGCAAAAGCCATTTATTATGAATTTATTGCTGACATATCGGAAAGGCAATTCGTCAACGAAACAGTGAAAAAAATCTATTTTACATATGGAGAGCAATGGCTTGATAAGGTTTGTTCTTTGAAACAACCCTCATTTGTTGAAGCCGTTCAACGACAGCTGACCCTGCGTTTGCAGATTATCACCGATAAGAATGAAAACGACCATAAGCCGTTCCGCTTTATTACTTACGAACCGCTTGACGATGATGCCGTTTTGGGATTGAATGATGACGATTGCAATGGCTATGCTGCTCATCCGTTTCACAGACTGAATGATGAAGATTTTAAAGCCATGATGGAGGCGTTCAACAGATGGGCAAAACTTGAAAACAACGATTCGGAAGAAAAGTTGCCCACTACCGAAGCACTTGAATCCATTTTCCTTAACAACAATGAAGTCCTCCAAATATTCCTTCATCGAATAAAAAATAAAAAAGGAGCGAAGATTGTGGACGAAGTAATGGCTCTTGTGGAGTTGGGATTGATTGATGAAGATGAGAAGGGAGCTCATTTGTGGAAAGAACTAAATAATCTCGGCTACGATACAACATCAGATACAAATTGGTTCTCTTTATTGAACACAACTAGAGACGCCGAAAAAATCAAAAAGATTAAAGAAATTTATACACAACAGTCTTCTTGTTGTTTGTTTCAGTCAAGACGTGTTAGGTGATTCTATTGCATCTATTTTAGTCTTGTTTTTGTCAAAAACAAAAAAATAACCCGATTTTGACAAAAAAAAACATGACTTGGGTTGAGTAAAATTGACTTTTTCAGCTCAGGAAAATGCTTTCCCGATTTTTGCATTGCTTTTTCAAGCCGTTGCGATGCATAGTGCATTGAACGAACTATAAATCAACTGACCATGTTATCTGAAAAGACAACACCACTTCAAACCCAGTACGTCATAGGCAGAGACGACTTGGCAGATGTCATCAACGAGATTGTTGATGCCCGGATGCAACGCTTCTACGACGAAAAGAAAAAAGAAGCCGAAGCCGACCAACTCATTAAACCAAAGGAAGCCGCAGAGCAACTTGACGTTAACCTCACTACACTTTGGAGGTGGCACAACGAAGGCTATCTTAAGAAAGTGTATGTGGGAAGTAAACCACGTTACAAGCAGAGCGACATTGACCGCATCAAACAGAAAGGAGTACAACAATGAGCAGTTCAAAATTCATTAGCATAGGCATAGCTAATTCTGCCAACGCCAACGGCCACAAAGACCTCTTCAGGCAAGCACTTGAGCAGTGCCCATGTCTTCAAGCCCTTCGGAGAGCCTACCCCGACCTCGTTATCGACGACGACGATAGTGAGGAAAGTGGCCTAAACGACTGGATTGACAATCAGGATGTTATGCTCGCTCTCCATGTCAGTCTGCGCACCTTGCAGACACTGCGAAGTAACGGCACCCTGCCTTACTCGCGGATAAATAACAAAATCTATTACCGACGACGAGATGTTGAGCGTCTCCTCAACGAAAACTATTCGCAGAAAGGAGGTCAAAAATGAAAAAAGCGACCCCCGAAAGAGCCGCCCAAGCCACGGCAAATATACAAAAAAGTTCTGAAACACAGAACTTTCAAGCAGAAAAAACAAGCTGCCCTTCCTATCTTGAACAACGCCTGGCAGCTGTCCAAATCACCGACGAGGAAAACCATTTCAAAGGGGTGACCAACGCCGATGGCCGTTCAATTCCTGAGTTTCGTTTCTTCACCTCTGACAAAGACGATAACCTCGTCATCAATTACCTCACTCCCGACGGGTGCCTCGTACAATACTATGATGACACCCGCAACGAAGGCAGAAACATCAGGGATTACCGTAGAATCAGACTGAAAAACCCAAAGGACGGACAAGGCAAGTATGTGCAGCCCAGGGGAACGGAGAACTATCCGTTCTTCACCCCCTCAGCGATTCAGGCATACAAGGCGAAGACTAAAGTCAACACCTTATTTATTATAGAAGGCGAGATAAAGGCGTTCGTGCTGTCGAAGTTTGGCTTGTGCGCCGTCGGCATCGGAGGCATTTACAACTTTGCCGCCAAAGGCAAAGAAGAACTCCATCCCGATTTGGTGGACTTTATCAAGACAACCAACCCAAGAGACATCGTAATCTTGCATGATGCTGATGCGCTCCAACTGAAAGACTTCGACGAGGAAAAGGATGCCTCACAACGCCCTAGGCAGTTCTCTGAATCGCTGATTAGAATCTACGACTATCTGAAGCCCCTCTTCAAAGGTGATGTTTACTACGAACACATTCTGCGCGATGTCGGCGGCAAAGGCATTGACGACCTTCTTTTCAATGGCCAATGCGACCAACAGAAATGTGTCGCCGAGTTGCAATCGGTCAGAAAAAGCGCCCAAGGTGAATACATTGCCGTAGAAAAGATAACGGGCACCAATCAGATACGCAAGTACTTCGGACTTGATAGTGCAAAGTCGTTCTACGAACACTATCAAGACGACATCGGCGACCGTGAGTTTATCTTCAACGGAGGCCGTTACTACTATGACGAAACAGGCAGGGTCATAGCTTCCTATGCTCGTGAAGTGGCTCGTTACATCAGGGTAGGAGCGGATTTTTACAAGAAGACGGTCAACGACCGTGGAAACATTGAATACACACCGTGGAAGGCAAGCAGTATCAATGCTGATTTCAACAACTCCAAAGAGTTCGTCCGCCAAATCCCCAAGTATGACGGCTTCGCCTATGAGCCGCAAAACGACCCCGACAAGTACCAGCGAGAACTCATTTATGAGTCTGCTGGTATTGTGTCTCGTCTTTATAACCGTTTTTATCCTCTCACCCACCGACCTACTGAAGGTACTTGGGAAACCATCAACCGACTGTTGCACCATATCTTTGACTATAAGAACTCCGCTGGGGAGAGCCTCTACGACTTCATCCTTGACTTCTTCAAACTGCTATACGAGAAACCCGAACAGAAGCTGCCCATCATCTGTTTGGTCAGTCGTGAACGTGAAACTGGTAAGACCACTTTCCTCAATTTCCTGCAAGCAATTTTCCAAGGTAACACGTGCATCCTCGACAACTACCGCATTGGAAGCAAGTTCAATTGTCTGCTTGAAGGCAAATTGGTAGTAGGTGTTGACGAATCTTCAATCTTTTCTTCTACGGTTGAATACTTGAAGCTGGCAACCACCTCAAAAGAACTTGCCTACGAGGGCAAGGGTAAGGATGCAAGGATGGGCAAGAACTTTGCCAAATTCATCCTATGCTCAAACGATGAATCAGGTTTCGTCAAGATAGACGCGGAGGAGACAAGGTTCTGCATTGTGAAGGTGCCGCCCATCAATGAGGCAAGAGACCCTCATCTGTTGGAGAAGATGTCAAAAGAGATACCCGCTTTCCTTCAATACCTCAAAAACAGACCGATGCATTACGTGGAGCGAAGCAGGCTTTATTTCGACGAAAAACTCTATCGAACTCCTGCTCTGGACAATATCATCGAGGCCAGCGTGTCCCCTCTCATTAAGAACGTCAAGGATGTTATTAGGTCGCAATTCATGTGGCAGCGCAAGGGCTCAATCAAACTGTCTTCGGAGGTTTTATACACCTTGACTTACAACCAGTACAAAGCGGCAGACAAAATGCTTATTGAGGACTATATGAATGAGGCCGTCAAGAAAGGGCTGGTTGCGAAAAGGGAAAGTAGCACATTCTACTACTTTTCTGACGCTGAAACACAATTGCAAGGGAAAAAGGCGAGACTCTATGTCTTCAAGGCCGAAGACTGGCTTTCGGCATCAGACTACAATGACCTAATGAAAGAATTGTAGTATCAACTGTGGAAATGGTGGATGTTGTGGATAACATTGGTGTTCAGTTAATTATTTGGCAACCATTGTTTGGCAACAAGTGGAAGTTGGGGATAGTGTTGATAATGAAAGACCTGTAATATCCCCAAACTTCCATTGTGGATGTTGTGACTTAAATAGGAGCTTGTAATTACATAAAAATCAGCATTGTCCACCATTTCCACCAAATCCACAATGTATTGTAGTTTTTTATTTTCAATCCTTCCTTCCTCATCCCATGCGCCCTCCACCGTATGGGATTTTCACGTTCTGAACTTTTTTATTCTTCTTTTTTCCTATCTTTGCACTCATCAACCCATAAAGAAAAGAAGACTAAGAGATACAAGTAACTAAGTAACATAGAATTATAAAAGCGTTTTTGCTTTTCTGACTAATGCTGAAATCTGGACAATTTCTAACATTTAGTACTGCAGAAAGTGGGAACGCCTACGGGAATATCCGTGGGCTTTCTGTTAGTACTAAAGGTAGTCCAGAACCTCAGCATTAAACAAGAGTTCACGGATTCTTTTTTGTGATGTTCGAAAGGCTAAACGCCTCTCAAACATTACAGACATGGCAACACAACAAGAACGTGCAGAACTGCACAAAACTATATGGAAGATAGCCAACGACTTGCGTGGCAGTGTCGATGGCTGGGAGTTCAAGGCCTACGTCCTTGGCTCTATCTTCTACCGCTTTATCTCTGAAAACATCTGTGACTATATCCAACAGCTGATGAAAGAGGCTGGCCAGCCTGATTTCGACTATACCGCTATCGACGACACGAAGGCGGAAAACATCCGAAAAAAAATGGTCGAGGAAAAAGGCTACTTCATTCTGCCTTCGCAGTTGTTCCAAAACTTTATCAAGACTGCTGACAAGGACGAGAACCTGAACGAACATCTCTCCGCAATTTTCCGCTCCATCGAAGCTTCAGCCGTTGGCACCGCTTCTGAAGACGACATGCGCGGCTTGTTCTCAGATTTCTCTGTCGACAGTGCTTTGCTGGGCAGCACCGTCATCAAGCGCAACCAGCTGCTGGCAAAGGTTCTGAAAACCGTAGCGCAAATGGATCTTGGCTCGAAGTATAACGACACGAATAACGATACTTTTGGCGACACCTACGAGTTCCTGATGCAGATGTATGCCTCGCAAGCCGGAAAGAGCGGTGGCGAATACTTCACCCCCCAACAGGTCTCTGAACTGCTTGCTCGACTGGCATCATTGAACAATCCGAAAATCAACAAAGTCTATGACCCCGCCTGTGGCAGCGGCTCTCTGTTGCTAAAGTTCGCCAAGACCGTAGGCAAGGTCAATCCCAACCTGAAATACTTTGGCCAAGAGGTGAATCCCACCACCTACAACCTATGCCGCATCAATATGTTCCTCCACAACGTGAATTTCGACAACTTCGACATCCGTCTGGAGGATACCTTGCTGAAACCTCAGCACATGGACGATGCTCCCTTTGATGCCATCGTTTCAAATCCGCCGTATTCAAAGAAATGGGATGGTAAAGACAACACCATACTCATCAACGATGAGCGTTATGCCCCTGCGGGTGTGCTGGCTCCCAAAAGTGCTGCTGACCTGGCCTTCGCAATGCACATGCTGTGGCACCTCTCGGAACGTGGCACGGCGGCCATTGTCGAGTTCCCAGGTGTGCTCTATCGTGGTGGCGACGAGAAGAAAATCCGTCAGTACCTCGTCAAAAACAACTTCGTGGACACGGTCATTCAGCTGCCCGCAAATCTCTTCTTTGGCGTAGGTATTGCCACCTGCATCATCGTGCTGAAAAAAAGCGCTAAGGTTGACAGCAGCGTTCTTTTCATCGATGCCAGCAAGCTCTTCCAGAAGGACGGCAACAAGAACGTGCTGCTTCCCGAACACCAGGACAAGATTATGGAGCTGTTCGCCAACCGTAGAGACGAAGCCTATCTGTCTCGTCTGGTGAAGAATGACGAAATCCTTGACAACGATTGCAACCTCTCCGTTTCATCGTATGTCGAGCAGGAGGACACACGTGAAGAAGTCAACATTCACGAGGTCAATTCACACCTCAAATCGCTGATTGCGGAGGGCAATGCCCTAAATAATAAGATAGAAGGCTTTATTCAAGAGTTGGGAGAAGAATAATATGGTTGATTGGAAAAAATTAGGTGATGTTTGCACTGTGCATACAGGTTGCCAACTCAATCGTGATGATATGATTGAAGACGGGTTGTACCCTGTAGTAAATGGAGGTAAAGAGTTTTCAGGTTATACTAATTCGTATAACGAAACTTCAAATACTATTACCATCTCCCAAGGAGGAGAATCTGCTGGTTTTGTGAATTGGTTAAATACAGATTTTTGGGCTGGAGCACATTGTTTTGTGGTCGAGCATAATGATTCTGTAAATAGAAGATACCTCTACCATGTGCTTAAAAACATGGAAAGAGATATACAACAATCAAAGCAAGGAGCAGGAATACCTGGACTTAATAGAGGTACACTATACAAGCAAATTATCCCTGTTCCATCACTTTCGAAGCAATCACAAATAGTTGACATTCTTGATTCTTTCACCACTTCAATCGACAACCTGAAAGAACAAATAATCTTGCGCAGCAAACAATACGAACACTATCGTGACCAACTTCTTGACCTTGAAGGCAAAGAAGGTGTAATAGTGAAAACATTGGGAGAGATTGGCGAGTTTATTAGAGGCTCAGGTATTCTGAAATCTGATTTTAGAGATGAAGGAAAGCCCTGTATTCATTATGGGCAGATACACACAAAATATGGGCTATCAGCTTCAAAAGCAATCTCAAAAATTGATGAAAGCCTGTATAATAGATGCAAGAAAGCTACAAAAGGTGATGTAGTGCTTGCTACAACATCAGAGGATGCAGAAGGTTGCGCAAAACCTGTTGCATGGCTTGGCGAAGAAAAAGTTGCAATTAGTGGTGATGCCTACATTTACCATCATAATCAAAATGGAAAGTTTATGGCACATCAATTCGCATCCCACCGTTTTATGCTATTCAAGATTATGAATGCGACAGGTGCAAAAGTTGTCCGTATTTCTGGTGATAGTATGGCCAAATACGAAATAGCTCTTCCGTCTCTTCAAGAGCAATCCCGCATCGTATCCATCCTCGATACCTTTGAGGCCAGCATCGCCAACTTGGAAGAACAGCTGAAGGAGCGCGAAATGCAATACGAATACTATAGAAACAAATTATTAACTTTCTAAATAACAAACCATTATGAAAAAATCGATAGTCTTATTAGTGATTAGTGCCTTTATACTCTCCTCGTGCGGCAGTAAGGAGAAAGCCTTTGACACAAATCTTCAGGAATCATATTCTGAGATGACAATAACTCTTGCGGCCAGTTGCATAGTTTGCGATAAAGTGTCACAAACATGGAGCAATGCTATTAGGAATAACATTGATCATCATGGACGCTATTGCTACGACTTTAATGATGCTTTAAAAACACTTTTCACAGAATATCAGTCAGATGGCACAATTGATAAAATTGAGCTTCACAAGGACAAAATGATAAACATTGCCAAATTATTAAACAATCCACCTAAAAGCCGCAAGGATTGTTATGATGATTATATGGAAATTGTCTCAGAAGCCAGCTCTTTGGCAAGAATGGCAACCGATCCTACTGGAAGTCTCCAATCATACAATAATCAAACCAATGAGACTTTTGAAAACCTGACAAAGAAGATTGAACTTTTCAAAATCAAATATGGAGATTTTCTAAAAACAAAATAGTCTATGGACGACTATAAAATCATCATAGAACAAGACCACTTGACGGTGATGGCCCACTACGAAGTGGAGCCTAAACCCGAAGAGGGCTACCAAAGCGAAGCGAAGCTCGAGGCTGATTTCATCAAGCAGTTAGTCAGCCAAGGCTATGAATACATCAAGGTCAAGGACGAGGCAGGTTTGTTGGTGAACTTGCGCAAACAGTTAGAAGCGTTCAACGAAGTAAAGTTGAGCGATACGGAATGGAAGCGCCTGTTGCCTCTTATCTCCAACGACCAGATGACCATTCAGGACAAGACGGCCATGCTGCAAGACAAAGGCCATATCCTTAGCCTTTTGATGGACAACGGTCAGACCAAGAACATAAAACTGATTGACAAAGGCAACGTCTATAACAACCGCCTCCAAGTCATCAACCAGTACGAGGTGCCTGATGGTGCTCACAAAAACCGTTACGATGTAACGATACTGGTAAACGGTCTGCCTATGGTTCACGTCGAGCTGAAGAAACGCGGCGTGGATATCAAGGAAGCCTTCAACCAAATCAACCGCTATCAACGCGACTCCTTCTGGGCAGGCAAGGCCATGTTCGACTTTGTGCAGATCTTTGTCATCAGCAATGGCACCGAAACGAAATACTACAGCAACACTACCCGCTATGCCAAGGAACAGGAAGCGCAAAACGGTCCCCGCAAGCACAAGACCGATGGCAACACATTTGAGTTCACTTCCTATTGGACCGACCAGGAAAACACCTTACTGACCGACCTGCGCGACTTCACCAACACCTTCTTTGCCAAGCACACCATTCTGAACATCCTCACCAAATACTGTGTGTTTAATGTCGATAAGCAGCTGCTGGTGATGCGTCCCTACCAAATTGCCGCCACCGAGAAGATACTACAACGCATTCAGACCGCCATTTACAACAAATGGCAAGGCTCCATCCGCGCTGGTGGTTACATCTGGCACACCACAGGTTCAGGCAAGACCCTCACATCCTTCAAGACCGCACAGCTCGCTTCCAAGATGGATGGCATCAAGAAAGTGCTGTTTGTGGTAGACCGTAAAGACCTGGACTACCAAACCATGAAGGAGTACGACAACTTTGAACCCAATTGCGCCAACTCCAATGCCTCGGCTCGCATCTTGCTGAAACAGCTGAAGGACGACAGTGTGAGGATTATCATCACCACCATTCAGAAGCTGTCGAACCTGATGAAACCCGCCATCTACGACAACGACGAACGGCTGAAGGAGATACTTACCAAAGAGAACATCGTTCTCATCTTCGACGAGTGCCACCGCTCACAGTTTGGCGACATGCACAAGCTCATCGTGAAGCGTGTGAAGAAATACCTCATGTTCGGCTTCACTGGCACACCCATCTTTGCTGTCAACTCCAGCGCGGGCAGCAAATACTCAACCACTGCACAACTTTTCGGCGGTGAGCCTGACGCTCAGGGCAAGCCAACCCGCCCGTTGCATACCTATACAATCATCAACGCCATCCGCGACAAGAATGTGCTGAAATTCCATGTGGACTACAACAGCACAATGCGGATGAAAGACGATGTTGAGCGCAAACAAGTGTGGGGCATCGATACCGAGGAAGCCTTACACAATCCTATGCGCATCGCGGTTGTAACACGCTACATCATTGAGCACTTTGCCGAAAAGACAAAGCAGGCCGCCGACGCTTATTCAATGAGCAAGCTGGTGAATGTTCAGGAAGTCATCAAGAAAGGCCGCAAAGCCGAGGAGGAGAAGACCAAAGTGAAGACCAGGGGCTTCAACAGCATCTTCGCCGTCGACTCAGTGAAGGCTGCTATTCTCTACTACAACGAGTTCAAGCGTCAACTGGCTGAGCCTGGCGCACCCAACCTGCGTATTGCCACCATCTATACCTACAACGCCAACGAAGAGGAAGTGGATGACTGGGGCTTTGGCGGCGACGAGAACCCCGAGGATGTCGGCACGGCTCCCGATATGCAGAGCCGCGAAGCCTTGGAACAAGCCATCGACGACTACAACCACTTCTGGGAACCCAACACCAACTACAGCACCGATGGCGACTCGTTCCAGTCGTACTACAAAGATGTGTCGCTGCGAATGAAAAACAAGGAAATCGACATCCTTATTGTGGTGGGCATGTTCCTCACTGGCTTCGATGCTAAGACGCTCAACACGCTTTGGGTCGATAAGAACCTGAAGCTTCATGGCCTGCTACAGGCTTACAGCCGTACCAACCGCATCCTGAACGCAGTGAAAAATTGCGGCAACATTATCTGTTTTCGCAATTTGGAAGAGGCCACCAAGCAAAGCCTTGCCATCTTCGGCGATGAGAATGCCTCTGGGCTTGTGTTCATGAAGAGCTTCGACGAATACTATCGCACTGGCTATGAGGATGACAGAGGAATACATCATGCTCCATACATAGAATTGATCCAACGCCTGCTCACCGGATTTCCCGTGGAGGGCATGGCCAACATCTTCGATGAAGAGCAGAAAAAAGCCTTCATCCGTCTGATGGGTGAAATATTGCGCTTGCGCAACGTGTTGTCGTCTTTCGACGACTTCACCGAAGAGGCCAAGCTTGTTGATGAAATGCACTACCAAGATTATCTCGGTTGGTACAACAACTACTACGAAGAGTTCCGCAAGCCTAACCACAACGACGAGCGCGAGCACATCACAGACGACATCGTGTTTGAGATGGAGCTGGTGAAACAGGTGCAAATCAACATCAACTACATCCTTCACCTAGTGCAGCAGTACCACGACTCCAACTGTGAGGATAAGGAAATCATCGTTAAAATCAAGAAACTGGTGGATGCCAGCCCCGACATGCGCGACAAGCGTGAGCTGATAGAGCAGTTCATTGAACAAATGACCCCAGAGAGCGGCAGCGATGTTGGTGCAGAATGGGAGCAATACATTGAGCAGGAAAGGCAAGAGCAGCTGAATGCCATTATCGAAGAAGAGCACTTGAAGCCGCAAGAGACATACGACTTCATGTCCAGAGCCTTCTCTGACGGCTATATCACCGAAACAGGCACCAGCATTGTCAGGATATTACCGCCCACAAATCCCTTCCTGCCCGAAAGCGCAGAGAAGAAGCAGACGGTAATTGAAAAGCTGAAAGCGTATTTGAGGAAGTTCCTTGACACACTCAATGGAGAGTTCAACATTGTTCCCCGACAGCACAACGTGGTTCCTTACCCAATGGAAGAAGAGGGCGGCACTATGTTATTGGCAGCAGAAGATTCACCCGAATATGAGCAAGATAACCAACAATTCTAAATTAATGCCATGGCAAAGTTCAATGTAGGAAGCGGTGTTGTCCATTTGGAAACGGGGGAGCACGGTACAATCATAGAAATCTATCCTCCACGACGGGGACGGCAACTCTATAAAGTAGGGTGGCAAAATGGCACAAGCGACGAGTTGGAAGTGAGCCTTGCAATGGATTGCGACATTTCAAATCCTTTTGAGCGTTGTGCCAATGGACTTTTTGGCTCCTATTCGGAGTACACCAAGAAAAACACAACTTTTAAGATTAGAAACTCCAACAACAGCACGATTTCGTCTTTGAAGGCCTCAAAGACTTTATTTCGCCCATATCAGTTCAAACCTCTGCTCAAATTCCTTAACTCACCAAATAGGCGGCTGCTTGTGGCTGATGAAGTGGGTCTTGGTAAGACGATTGAGGCTGGCCATGTGATGCTTGAATTAAAGGCCAGGCGCGAGTTGAAAAACGTGCTGATTGTTTGTCCTAAATCACTGCAAGAAAAATGGAAAGCGGAATTGTTGGAGAAATTCGGTTTGCTTTTCCATATCTATGAATCAGGAAAAGATCTTATCGGCGACCTGGAGGAACAGCGTGGTAATGTCCGTGCCATCGTAAACTATGAGAAGATCCGGATGAAAAAGGATGATGACGATGATGACGACAAGGGTGAGAACACTGAAGAAAAAGGAAAGAAGAAGAAACAAAAGAAAAAGCGCGAAAAAGACCCTAAGAATAATTTCATCGATTATCTTACTGAAAAAGGCTGCAACTTTAGCCTAGTGCTTTGTGATGAGGCCCATAAAATGCGCAATGATGACACTCAAACATACAAAGGTGCAGAAGTAATAATGAGTCAAGCCGATGCTGCTTTGTTCTTGACGGCAACGCCAATCATGATAAGCACTGAAAACCTCTACAACCTACTTCACTTACTAGACAACACTCGCTATTTCAACTATCAGATTTTTGATAACCTGCTAGAGCAAAACAAACCTTTTGTCAGCGCAATCACTGAACTTAACCATAAAGTACCGCTGCAAACGATAGCAGAAAACTTAAACACTGCCATCGTTCATACTCAAATTAGTTCTGATGAGACGGTCATTTACACTGATGAAACAACTGTTGGAGAGAAATGCGAGAAAGACCCGTTGTATCAAGAAATAATTGAGCTACTTAACGGCGAGGATTCTTTCCCTGTGAGAGCGAGATTGCAGTATTTGTTATCTTCGATGAGCATTATGAATAATGTCTTCTCTCGAACCAGAAAAAGAGATATAAACACTGATTATTCTCAGGCCGAAAGAAAGCCTCATTTAATTAGAGTAGATTTGACAGATGATGAACAGGAAGAATTCGACACTGTAATTGAAGAGTATATCGATGACAACTCCTACATTGATGAATATGGCGAAATGGTGATGAAGAAAGGAGCTCCACTTGGATTGGTTCAAAAGAAACGCCAGGTTGCAAGCAGCGTATACGCCTACCTTAACTCCGAGGATAATCTTGATAAGGGATTTGATGTATTTGCTGAGCTTCCAGATTCCAAAATTGATCGTCTTATTGAGATAATCGAAGAAGTCTTCAAACACGGAACACAAAAACTAGTAATTTTTGCCTTGTTCAGAAAAACATTAAAATATGTTCAAATTAGATTGAAGCAGAAAGGATATGGCTGTCTAATGATACATGGTGAGATTGACAACAGACAAGAAATCCTAGACAAGTTCAAAAACGACCCTAATTCACATATTCTTCTTTCATCTGAAGTGGGTAGCGAAGGCTTGGATATGCAGTTCTGCAATTCTATGGTAAACTACGATTTGCCATGGAACCCAATGGTGGTTGAACAACGTATCGGTCGTATCGATAGATTTGGCCAGCAATCACCTGTATTAAATATATACAACTTTGTTGTGGCTGGTTCAATCCAGGAAGATATCTATGACAGGCTGCTTGATAGAATTGGTATTTTCCGCGATACTATTGGAGATTTAGAGGCTATACTTGATGCCCCCATATATGAAGGCAGCAAAATTAAAATTCAAGATTTATACAATAAACTTGAAAAGGAGTTATACACTTGTAAGCTTACTAAAGAGGAAATCCAAAATAAAATTGATGAGGTCAAAAGGGCGTTCCAAAATGAACGTGAGATTATTAAACATCTTGAAGAAGGTTTGACTAATACCCTCACAAACGATGCATACTTCAAAGATGAAATTAATCGCATCGAAAATAACAACGCCTATGTCACCGAACATGAATTGAAAAACTATATAGACTCTGTTATACGCCAAGAATTGACCACATGTTATCTGGAGGAAATTGAAGAAGGTATATATGATTTTATAATGCCTTTAAGCAATATTAGAGTCTTGAAGAACTTTATGGACGCTTATCCTCCAGTTGGTGAAGAAGCAGAAGCGGCATATAGACGTTTTCTTGCTGATATTCAAGGTAAAAACTCGTTGCGTCTTACCTTTAATCAACAAAAAGCCTACGACAATAGAGAACTATTCTATCTCAACCTCTATCACCCAATTATTCAAGCCTGCTTAAATTACTTTATTAAGAAAGACGATAAGGCTAAAACCACGTTTTGCTATGCACTCCGTGATACAGAAAAACAGTACAATGCAAAGATTTACTATCTTGCAATTTATCAATTGAGCACACGTCGCATTGTACAAGGAGTGGAAAAGCGGACAGAAACGCTTCTTCCATTGTTATACGACGCAACCAATGATTGTATCGTAGAAGACGCAGCCATCGTCAATAGCCTTTTCAGCAAATCACAAACCTTGGGCATAGAACACAGTGCGTCGAGCAAAGACATTAGCCGTGATATAGTGGATAATATGAGATATGACTTTGCAGAAGCTCTTGGCAAAGAAATATCAAAAAAAGTTGGCGAGCTAAAAAAGCAAGCAGAGAGTGATAGATTCCGCACCGAACAGCAAACGTTGATATACTACAAAACACGTATTGCCAATATTGAGAAAAGCATAGAGGAGCAAGAAGATAAACTCGATGAATTACAATATATTTACTTTGAGAATCCCGCTTTACGTGAAAAGAAACGCAGAGGCATTGAAGGTGCCATCCGTCTTTTCAGTGCCAAGATCACTCAGCTTGAAAAAGACAGAGACTCTCATTTGGAGATGATCAACCGTGACCCTGAAATACGTATTGAACGAGATTTGTTGTCCATCAACATGATAAATATAATCTGATTATGATTACTGTAGGACTGGATTTTGGAACACATCAAACAAAAGTGTGTATAGAGGATAGAGATGACGTAGAACGTAGGTATTCCTTTATGAAACACAAGGACTCTAATGGAAAGACACGTTACACTCTTCCATCAATTATCAACATTACTCCCGACGGAAAACTACGCTATGGCTATATTCCTCCTCGTACAAATGGCAAAATAATACGTTATTTCAAGCAAGGTGCATTTAGGACTATTCCTAATATGAATATGTCTCAAGAGGATGCCCTATATTACTCGTGTTGGTACATAGCTTCAATTCTGTTTGATTTGGAAGAGAAATACGGACAGGAATTTTTCATCCAGATGGGCGCTCCAACCGATGGCGGCCATTATGAAATGGCAAAACAAGTAGCGGTGAAAATTCTTGCAAGTGCTTATAAACTTGTTGAAGACGTATTTCATAACGACAAGAAAGCATTTCTCAACACAGATATAGCGTCGCTTAAAAAGCTAACAACAATAGAGAACTATTCCCAAGCCCTAAAAGACCAGTATGGCATACTTGTTTTTCCTGAAGCCTACGCTTGTCTGAAACCTCTGACAAGTAAAGGAAAAATTCCCCGGGCTACAAGCTTGATGATTGATATAGGTGGAGGTACAACCGACATTTCTTTTTTTACAATTGTAGAAGTGAAAAAAGGTAATACGAAAGAAATGATACCTGAAGTATATGACTTTCATTCCATAGACATGGGTCTAAACTTTTTAACCAACGCATTGAAAAACGAAAAGGACGATAGCATTCAGACATCTATCGCTAATACGTCTGCCACCCATAAAGGATTGTTCCATTCATTTACTGAATTGTTTTCACATCACCACAATGAAGAGTTTCAACAACCAAATGAAAAAACAGGTTCCAATGTGGAATCTGAATCTGAAATAGACCCAATGCGCAAGAACCAGTTTATCCATGAAATAGACAAATACGTTACAGGTCTTATTAACCGCCTACGCAGCGAATACAAACAGCAAAACTCTCTTAGTATCAAATTGCTGGAAGATGCCCTCAAAGATAGGCCATTGATTTATTGTGGTGGTGGTAGTACATTCAGGCCGTTGCAAAAAGAGTATTCCTGTTTCACCGATAAAAAGATGATAACTTATAAGGATTGGGACATAAAGTCAGTTGAAGATGCAAAGGAGATTATCGACCTTGGACTCATCCCGATTCTATCAACAGCTTATGGCTTGGCCATTAGTGTTAATGATGACAACATCACACAAAAGCCATTCAGAGATATTTGTGAAGGGTTACGTAAAGCTGAAGAAATCCGTCGTAAAGAGAGTAGTGGCGGTCATCGAAGCAGGTATAATGACTATGGTAGTTATGACGATTATGATACATGGAAATAAAAATCATAACTTGTTATGAAAAAGAAGACCCTTAGAATGATACAAAATCAGTCTACCGTCTCCAATGCTAAACGGTTCACTGTTTCTGATCTGAAAAGCATTGAAGATAATAGTGAAACTGCTATTGTCGATGATGTAAAACGACTAATGGAAGCTAAAGAGCACAAGGCTCCTATAGATGATATGGTGATAATACAATTACGCAATGTTATTGTAAAAGAGAGTTTTCATGAATTAATCATAAAAAATTGTGGTAAGGCTAGTTTGGTTTTTATTCTCAAAAAATCAATGATTATCAAAAGAAAAAACCAATCAAATACAACAAAAACTCTTCCCAAGCCCCCATCAGTTTCAGAACAATTAAGACAAAAAAAAGAAGCAGATGCATTTCTCTGGGAACAGCAAACAGAGCAGAAGCGTTTTCAAATACGTTCCTCACTAACGCCCCAGATGATGCGAGAAATTTACTTCAAATTAAAGGAAGAGAAGAAAAAGACAACTGACTATCTACGTATCGAGTCCAATACTTCTCAATATGCAATAGAATCTGTCGAAAAAGGCGACTCATTCAGCACATATCATGTTGCTCGGTTAGTGTTTTTTTTGTTGACCAATGGTGACATCAACGATACAAAGTACTATTACACACCCATGGAGCTTTTTGTTGATTATCTCGCTGGAAAGAGCTTTTCTTATGTCGTAAAAAGAACAAAGCATAATCATAGACCTATTGATAATCCAAAAGCATGTGGATTACCAATATATCTAAAAAAGTGATGGATTATTTAGGCGCATCAGTCAATTGAAAGCTAATTCATCATGCATTCTGAATCATTAGGTGTCAGTTAAGCCATATTCGAAGTCAGAAGAACAGGGGTCGGTATTATAAATAGAGGAGTTTTGTGCAGATATTTGCCGATAAAGGCTACTTGTTCGAAAATCTTCTCTTTTATATAGTCCAATCTTAGTCCTTCTACCACTCCTGTCAATCTTGCCTATTCTCTGACTTTTTGGCTTCTTGGTAACTATGTCCGGCATCCTACATAATTCAGTGATTGTCTTTTTGTAAAGAAATATATCCTC
>JAFRRE010000038.1 GCA_017428285.1 Bacteroidales bacterium
CTTGGTTTGGGCGACATCAATGGCATTCCGCGTGTGTTGGACGCGGGCCAGTGCAACGACAGTTACTCGCTGGCACTCATCGCATTGAAACTGAAGGAAGTGTTCGGTTTGGATGATGTAAACCAACTGCCCATCGCCTATAACATCGCCTGGTACGAACAAAAGGCTGTCATCGTTCTGTTAGCCCTGCTCAGCCTCGGTGTGAAGAACATCCACCTTGGCCCGACCTTGCCTGCTTTCCTTTCACCCAATGTGGCCAAAGTCTTGGTCGAAAACTTCGGCATTGGCGGGATTAGTACAGTTGAGGAAGATATGAGAATGTTTGGAATTTAACACTTCTTGTAGCCTTTCCCATCTTTTGTGATAAGGCCCTCGCTCACCATTTCCGAAAGCACACGGCTGAGTGAGGGTCTTGTCGCGCCAAGTTGTTCGGCAGCGGCGGCCACGGAAGTGATGCTGCCGTTGGCTTCGAGGTATTCGATGACGCGGTTGCGAAGACTGTTGACGGCGAAGGTGCGCATCTTTCGGCTCAGGAAACGGCCGCGTTCGGAGAGAATCTCAAGAAAGGCACGCAACACGGTCGGCTCCTGTTGCATAAACTCGAAGAAGGCTTCGCGGTTGATGTGCCACACTACGCAATCAGTGAGGGCGGTGACTTCCACGGGGACAACATTATTGTCGGCAAACAGAAACGCTGGTGCCAGCAACATTGGGGCTTTCAGGTGGTCGACGAGCACCTCGCGGCCTTCCTCGCCCATCATTCGCGCCTCGGCTTGACCTTCGACAAGCACCATCAGTGCACGACATGGGTCACCTGGGTTGAGCATCCGCCTTCCAGCGGGATAATCCTGTCGGCGACAAGGGCTTTCGAGCAGACGCTCCAAGGATTCGTCGCTGCATCCTGCAAAGAGTTTGATACGTTTCAGTTCTTCCATAGTCTAAGCCATCTTTTTTGCTTTGCATGCACTCGTGTTGGCATATACACCATACCACTCAAAAGAATCTGAAATCAAAAGCTCGTTTTTTGTAACAAGATGCGTAGTTTGCATTGGTATAGTCATGAAAGGCAATTCATATTCTTTCGCCCATTCACGAACTTCAAACGTGTCATCATATGTAAGAAGAAAATGACCGCTCATTTGGCTTGCGAGCTCAAAAATTCTACGATGGTCTACCTCAAAATGATTGTATAATCGACGTCCTGCTACTGTATA
This sequence comes from Bacteroidales bacterium, assembly GCA_017428285.1. The sequence goes on from JAFRRE010000038.1 coordinate 1,215, forward strand.
AGGAGGATCTATGAAGAAGAAGCAACTCTCATCATTGAGTTTTTGCTCCATGATTTCAAATGCATCACCATGGATGAAGGTTATCCTCTCTCGCATCCTATTGATGTCAACAATCCGCTTCACCAAAGTACTCGGATACCAACGTGAGGATAGGCCACGACCATTTTCGCCAGTTTTAATCATTCCAGAGCCCTTTGCCAAAATACCACCATGATTGGTACGATTGCGGACAATGGTTGCAAATCCACGTTCTTTTACTCCATCAATGGCATGTTCAATAGCCATATTGACACTCTCAGCCGTAACATCAAACTCAGAGATTTGTTTGATGAGCCATGAGCAATTATCAGATAGGATGGTTTCCCATGCAGCAGCCATATCATCGTCAACTTCAACCATAGTTACATGATTAAAATATCGTTCAGCAGCCCCTGTTAATGCAATAATACCACCACCAGCGAAAGGCTCTATCAAGCATGAATTAGCATTTGCTTGTGCAAACCATTTGCGTGCCGTAGGCACAAGCCACGTTTTCCCTCCCGGATAGCGGAAAGGACTTCGTTGAGGAACTGAGGCCACATTTATCACATTCTGTTTTGCTGTGACCGTTTCGATTTCATCAACCGAGAAAAGGCTAGTTTGTATTTCTTGCAATCTCATAGCAAATCATAAACAGAACGTGTTTCGGGTTCATTAGTAATGCGCTCGTCCAGTTTCCCTTGCAACAAAGCAACGAAATCAGACATCTGTCCTGGTTTAGTATATATAACTTTCTCCAAAGCAGATTGAAATTCCGTATAAACGGTATCAACCAATACAAGATGGTTACATTGGTCAGCCTTATCAAATTCAAGATCGTATAGGAACCAGGCGATGTCAGCCTTTTTCTTCGTGGTTTGTGGAAGTGGCGGAAGTGTTTCAAAGAACGATTTCTGAATCACCACGCATTGTTTCTTATTCCATGCTTTAAAAATACCTCCTTTATAAAGCATTTGAGGAATCAAACGCTTTCGGGATGAAGACAAATAGTCTGGATGAGGGTAATTCTTACCATTCCATGCAAAATCGACAGACGGTGACTTCATGAATTGTTGGAACGGATTTCTCAGATTACCGCTAATATAAACGCCCTGTACCTCAATAGAGGCAAAGTCGATAATCTGACCATCTTCATTATAACTTACAATTACATAGTCAACATTCCCGGCCGATTGGCCGTTGGCATCCACAAGCTTAATCTCAGGTAACGATGTCCATTTTGTTCCCTTTGGCCATACAAATGCAGCTGCATTGTGCAAAATTTTCCAATCTTCACGAAATCTAGAGGGACAGGTAATAACCTTATTGTCGCCATGATTCACACTACAAACTCCAAGAGGATCATCCGCCTTGTCTTTGGTACAATTTGGGAATCGATTATGAAAAGGACAAAGCCTGTTCTCGCGATAATAGATAGCTTTATCTGTCCTATTTGAAATAGGAAAACCAAATATTTCAGCTAACGGACTTGTGTTTTGCATATATTAAATCGTTCTATTGACCGCAAAGATAGTGATTTTTCCAAAAACAACACAAAAACTTTTCCTCTGTAACATTTGTTACGGTTTGCCGCAATGGAAGAAACTACTTTTGTACCATCAAACCAAAGAAAGGAGACACAACTATGAGTTACAACGATTGGAAAGACAAAACCGTGAGTTTCAAGAAGATTGACGTGCGCGGTGTGCA
>JAFRRE010000039.1 GCA_017428285.1 Bacteroidales bacterium
GGGCGGGTCGGTGCGGTCGCGGAACTTCACCAACCACTCGGCGCCGTCGTGATGCACAAACACTTTGGGTCTCGTGCCGCCCGAGGAGCCGCCGCGTCGCCAAGCCTTGTCGAGGTCATCGGAATAGTCGGTGTTCAATACCCGCTGCGACTCTTCCGCCATGTGGTCGAGGTCGATGACGACCTGTTCGTCAACGGTGCTTAGGTCGGGATGGTATTCCAAGGCACCACGACCACGGCTACCGACAAACATCAGTTGCTCCAATAAATCCAACGAAGCCAATGACTTGCCTTGCGACCTCAGATAACGGTCGAGCACCAATGCACTCCAGCCGTCGGGCAGGCTGTCGTCGAACACTCCGAAGTTGCCGTCAAAAGGCTTCGCATCGGCGGTGAACAACCTCGATTCCAAAGGCAAGTGAAACGGCGAGATGGAAAAGCCGTTCCGAATCCAGTCCGCGTCGTATTCGAACAAAGCCCGACCGACTCTGTCCAAGGCTATCCGCCCGACTTTACGGGAGCCTAGCGTTACCTCAACTATCTTTTCACTCATTGCGTTTCCCTCGCTTTCTGTTTGTTGTGGTGGCATCAAGAGCCTCATCCAAAGTGGCGTATTTGCGCGACTCAAACAATCGGTCGAAGTCGTTCAAGGCATCCAAGGCATAAGCGATATGGAGCAAGCCGTCCAAAGAAATCTTGCCTGTCCGCTCAAAGTGGCGGTAGGTCGCCAAAGGCAATCCCGAGCGCACTGAAAGGCCTTCCTGAGTCAGGTTCATCTCCAAACGGCGCGCCTTCACCCGTTCCGCCAAAGCCATGGCCTTGCCTTCTGGTGAGATAATATCAAATGACAATATATTATTAGTTATATCCATTTTTAGCCACTAAATGATTATATTTTAGCAGTTGCAAAGATACAACTATTTTGTCACAAAACCCACAAAACTATTTATTTTGCATCAATTTCACTTGATTATCAATAGTTGTCCGCAAACAAACTACGGATTCCACGGATTTTACGGATATGCTTCCGAAAATTTTGAGGATGCAAGCATCCAATTCCTACGGATAGGCTAACGCCAGCAAAAATCCGTAACAATCGGACGCTTGTGTCCTTCAAATTTCTTATCGAACATCCGTTTAATCCGTACAATCCGTAGTTCTTTATATTATTCATTGCGTAGTGATTTCACCGGATTCATCGTGGCCGCCCGCAAACTGCGCAAGGTGACCACCGCTATCGTGACACCCAACACCGCCACCAACGCCACGGCAAACACCCAAACATGCAGCGGCACCTGATAGGCGAAGCCCTCCAAATAACGCCGCATGATGACGATGCTCACGGGCACAGCGATGAAGAAGCACACCAGCACAATCTTCACGAAGCGCGAGTTGAACATCGCCAGGATCTGCTGCACCGTGGCGCCATGCACACGACGGATGCCGATTTCCTTGCGGCGGTGCTCCGTCTCGAACATCACCAAGCCGAACACGCCCATCAGCGAGATGACGATGGCCAACACCGTAAACAAAGTGACTAACTTCGAAAGATTGTTCTCCTTTTTGTATTGGTTTTCAAGGGCCTGACTGAAAGGCGTCACCTCAATATCAACGCCCTCGGCCCAATCGGGATCAAGGTCTACAAGGGTTTTGCAGATGCGCTCCTTTAAGGCGGGGACATCCACGCCTGGCTCGGTGCGGATGAAGAGCATGTTGCAAATATTCCACGGGTCCTTGCCATACACATAGAAGGCAAACGGTCCCATGCCATTGCGCAATGCACAAAAGTTGAAATCCTTGCAGAAACCGGCAATTTCGGCGATTTGGTCATCATGGCCGCCGATCTGGTCATCAAGGGTAATCTTGTAATAGTCACGTGCAAATTCATTGAAGATATACGTTCCTGTAGATTGTTCATCAGCCTCAGTGAAATCACGGCCTTCTACAATGTCGATGCCCATAAAGCGCAGGAAGTTCCACGATACAGGATAGACCTGCCACCCGGCATCCTCGCCATGCACTTTGCGTCCCCAACTCATACGAGTATCTTTTATAAAAGATCCCGAGCCCCAAGCAATGTCCTTGATAGCAGCATCGGCTTTCAACTGGTTCTCAACGGCTTGGCGGTTGGTGGCAAGGTTCCACGAAACCCGCGACTGTAATAGGCATTCCTGATTGAAACCCATGTCATGATTCAGCATGTACTGACGTTGTTCATGGACGAATATCGCACAGATAATCAAAACAATAGACACGGTAAACTGCAAGCCAATCAAGCCGATGCGGAAAGCCTTTCCCTTCTGCGTGGTGCCAAGGGTACCCTTCAAGGCAAAGGCGGGATTGAACGATGTGGCGAACAAGGCTGGATAGAGACTGGCTACCACCGAGATAAGCAATGCCAAACCAACGGTCAGAGCTACAACACCCCAGTTTTGACCGAAATCCAGCGAAGCATCAATCATTGAAGCCAAAGTGGATTGTTTAAACAATGTAACAACAGCCGCTGCCAAGCCAAGGGCGATAATCACCATCAATAGCGACTCGCCCACCGACGACATCACCAACTGGAAACGGCTGCTGCCCAATATCTTGCGCGTATTGATGCTCCGCAGACGCAATGGCACCATCGCAAAGAAGAAGTTGATGTAATTGATGAAAGCGATAAGCACCACAAAGATGGCAATGACAAGTAAAGTGATGGTAGTAGTACGGTTTCCCATCTTTCCAACTGTATAGTTGGAGTTGGGATCGGCGAAATACATCTCCGTCAGCAACACGGGGCGAATCCCAAACTTGACATCATCGTCCGTAACCTCAACACCTCCATTTGTCTCACTGAAAAACTGCTTGCAGACGGGCTTTGCTGCCACGGTGATCGCATCGGGGTCGGCTCCTTTGCGCAGCTTCACAAAATAGTGAAATGAAAACTCCTTCCATTCATCGAGCCAAAAATCGGGCATATCGGAAACAATATCAAAAGTTGAGAGGTCGCTGTGCTTCGGCATATCCTTATAGATGGCCACGATGGTCGTTTCTCGCCACGTTGTTTCGGCTAGAAACTTCACAACGTCACCCACTTGGACGCCGAGACGCTTAGCCATCGATTCCGAGACAGCGAATGCCTCACCTGTCAAATCATCCCAATTGCCAGCCACCAGCTCAAATCCAAAAACCTCGCGGGCACCTTTGTTCAAGGCGACTTGCGACCCAGGAACAAGCGATTGCTCGTCGCTCACGCGAATCTTGGTGGGAACACCTGCGATGCGACCGCAACCACCAGCTTCAATGTCGGGGGAAGCATTGATCACATATTCGCCAATGGGGCGACACAAATAAGCGGAATAGCCGCTGGATTGCGACTCTTGTCTCGTGATGACATAAATCCGGTCGCTATCCTTGAGCGTCTTGTTGTAGGTGAGGTCGTTGTGTACCTGCACGAGGATGATGTAGAGCGCGGCGAAGGCTGCCGTCAAGCCCAAGATGTTCAGGATGGAAGACACGAGGGAGGTCTTGCCTTTTTTATAGATTCTCATATTGTTGAATTGTTGATTGTTGATTGTTTAATTGTTGACGCGGGACTTCGGGACGTGGGACGCGGGACTTTTTTCTGCCGCTTTGCGTCACTGCGAGGCACGAAGCAGTCTAGAGTTTTTGTTTTTAACGAACAATTATTTTGAATATTTTCTCCGCTTTTTCAAGTCCGAAGAACTTTACCA
>JAFRRE010000040.1 GCA_017428285.1 Bacteroidales bacterium
CTTGCGCGAGCGACATGATGCCCACGTTCACGAAGCCGATGACCATCACCGTCACCGCGCCCGAGCTTTGGATGGCAGCCGTGCCTACTGTGCCGATGCCCACGCCGAGCCATTTGTTATTTCCCATCTTGGCAAACAGCCGCTTCAAGCCCGCACTGCTTGCACTTTCAAGACTGGAACTCAACATTTTGCAGGCTACCAAAAACACCCCGATGCCTGCGATTAGGGTTAAAATTGCGATAACGATGAGCATACGCATAAATTTGTGAAAGCGGCCAACGAAGGCTCACTGACCGCTTTCGTTATAAAGAAAAACGTTGACTTTTTATTTGTTGTCGATATGGGTCACGTTGAAGTTGCTATCAAATTCAATTTCAACTCCGTTGCTTAACTCGATTTCCCAACCGTTTGCTTTCTTTTCGATTTTGTCAATATGCTGGTTGGGGTAATTCGTGGCAACAAAGGTGGAAATCTGTTCGGGGACGAGTTCAGTAGGAACGACACCATAAACACTCGATTCATCGCAGTCGATGCTCTTCCATTCGAAGGCGAGGTTGAAGGTGATTTCAGTGCCGTCGGTCAGTTTCACCTCATATTCATTCTCTTCCATCTCAACCTTGAGGATGCCAACTTGAGGGAAATAAGTCTCCACAAAAGTGTTGATTCCTGCATAGTCAGAAGAAGTTCCGCCGCCATTTCCTCCCCCATTTCCGCCATTGTTGACGACATTGAAGTTGGCATCAAACTTGAGATCAACATCATTGCTGAGTTCAATCTCCCAGCCATTGTTTTCCCTTTCGATTTCATCAATGTGTTGATTGGGATAGTTGGCGGTAAGATATGCTGCAATCTGTTCGGGGACAAGCGTCGCAGGCACAGCGCCATAGATGGATGAATGTTCGCAGTTCACCTCAACCCATTCAAACGCTTGGGTAAAATACACCTTGGTATTGTCGCTTAGAATCACTCGGTAATAGTGTTCAGTCTGGTTACAGCTGAGGATGCTTGTTTCGGGGAAATGTGTGTTGACAAACGTGACAATGTCCGTGGCAATGTCAATCGCATTGACGGGAGCACCATTCCCTTCGGCCTCCCATTGGTTGTTGTTGCTGTTGTTGCCTCCACTGGGCGTTTCTTTTGTACATGATGACACTTCGAAAGACAGTGCAATGAATGCTGCAAACAATGCTAGTTTCTTCATTTTAGTTAGATTTTAGTTGATAAATAAATGAATTATGGGATAAAAAAAGATGGTCCGAACCGAAGTCCAAACCATCTTTTATGTTTTTCGTGATGATATTATTATAGCTGTCGGCCAGGCTTTTCCTAGGGGCATAACGCCTCACCTGTCCAAGACGCAAAGCTGCCGAGCACATATTTTCATTTTGCTCCTCTCCTATTGTTGTAACTGGGAAGAGGTCGCATTGACATTGCAAACCATCCGATGAACCATTGAGCACGAAATCCGAATCCTCGTCATCATCAAACTCGTCATCGAACGACATATTGGAGAGGATTTCTGTTTGTCCCTTGACGTACAAATCCTCTTGGGCCGTACAAGTAAGGTCAAGAAGGAACATCCCCATCAGGATGAGGGCGACGACAGAAACATATTTTCGGAAAAAGTCCATGATGGCGAAGCCGAAATTCCCAAGTATAACGGACAAGAGGTGGAATTATTGTTTTTTCCTCGAACCAATTTACAGTCATGGAAGTTTCTTGACTGCCGACGACCCTATTCTTCTGACAACCCAACCAGATTCTTCCTATATTCCACAGGGCTTTTTCCAAGGTGTTTCTTGACGTATTTGCAAAAGAAACTGACATCGGGAAAATCCAGCGCTCAAATATTTTGGAGTGACAAGCAGTTGTTCGGCGTATGCCCTGACTTCACGCTCGATGTTAGTTGGACGGCTAAGTAACCTCATCGATATTATCAGAAATGACGAGGTCGTTGAACGATTTAAGCATTTTGGTCAATTTTTCCACAAAGAAACAATCTATTTTGGTACGCTTTAGGGTAAATAACTCCTTTTTTGTTTTCATTATTTCCCTTAATGCTTTTTTTGACCGCAAAAAAGGTGATTTAAACAAAGTTGTTTCATCCCATTGCATCTACTTTTGCGCCATATAATCAGTAAAAAGAGCCATGAAAGTAGGTCTTTTCATCGATACATGGTACCCTATGGTGGACGGGGTGATCAAAGTGGTGGACAATTACGCCCGTCGATTGGTGCAGTATTGCGAGGTGATGGTGTTCTGTCCAGAGGCCAAAGGTTTTGATCGCGAGGAAGATGCGAAGCTGCCGTATCAGGTCGTGCGGTGCTCATCGCTGCCGATCATCACAAGCGATTACGACCTTCCTACATCCTTCTTAGACCCACGATTCGAAGCACAGCTTATCAAGAGCGGTATCGATCTCATCCATATCCATTCTCCCTTTTCGGTAGGGATGGCGGGAGTCCTATATGCCAAAATACACAAGCTTCCCGTGATCGCCACCCTGCATTCGCAATACAAGCAGGATTTTGAGAAGTCGCTCAAGTTCAAGTTAGCCTCGAACATGGCGCTGAACACCATCATGCGTGTGTTCAACGCTTGCGACGAATGCTGGGCTGTGAATGAGGGCATCAAAGACCTCTATGTCCATGAATACGGCCTGACCGCCCCCTGCAAGGTACGCCTCAACGCCACCGATCACCATCCTGTGTCCGATGCCGTTGCCGCCGCCCGGATTGTCAACGAGACCTACGGTATCTCAACCGACACCACGGTCTTCCTTTTCGTAGGAAGGATCAATTTCATCAAGAACATCGACTTCATCGTTCGTGCTTTAGCGAAAGCCAAAGCGATGGGCTTGAAGAACTTCAAGATGTTGTTTGCGGGCAAGGGACAGGATGAGGAGAAACTCGCCACTCTAGTGCGGGAACAGGGCCTTACCGAAGAAGTGGTGATGTGCGGCCTGACCGGCAAAGAGATGCTGGAGAACCTCTATTCCCGTGCCAAGCTTTTCCTGTTCCCGTCGCTCTACGATGCCAATTCATTGGTACAGATTGAAGCGGCTTGCCAGGGTACGCCCACCGTTTTCTTGGAAGGCGCCCGTACGGCTGCCACCGTCACGCCTGGCGTCAATGGTTATGTTTGCCCTCCTGATGAGGACAGTTATGCAAGGATGATCCTAGACATCCTGGCCGACCCGGAAGCTTACGAACGGGTCTCCGCTGCCGCCCGCCGCGACCTATACCTTAACTGGGACGATGTTGTGCGGGACGTTTACGACGACTACAACACTTTCGTTGCAGCGAGACATCAAAGGTCTGTTTCACATTCCTAATACTATTATTTCGCTATGTATAGCTTAAAATATAAAGTAACCACCAGCACCTGCGACAGCGAGGGCAAACTCAAATTGTATTCCGCGCTTCAGATGATGCAGGACTGCTCGGAGATGTGGCTCGAAAGCGAGCCGGAGGTGAAAGCATACTTTGCCCGCGAGAACATGGCGCAACTGCTTGCTTCAAGGCAGGTGGAGATCATACGCGTGCCCAGTTTTAAGGAAGAGCTAACCGTAACTACTTCAGTGTATGGCATGAAGCCCATGTTCGGATTCCGCAACACTTTTATCTATGATGCCGAAGGCAAGCCTTGCTACCGCACTTGGAGCATGGGCGCCTTTGTCGATAAGGCCAACGGCAAACTGAAACGTGTGGACGATGCCGCGGCCAACTCGCTGCTCATCGAACCACAGTTGGAGATGAACTACAAAGACCGGCGCATCATCCTGCCGAAGGAAGGAGGCAAGACCTTCTCACCCATCCAGGTGATGCGCGCCGACATCGACTACAACCGCCATGTCAACAATGCCAACTACATCCGCATGGCCATGGAACTGCTGCCCGAGGATTTCATTATCAAAGATCTTCGCGTGGAATATCGAGTAGCCGCCAAACTTGGGGACCGCCTCACCCCTACCCTTTTCCAGATTGAAAACGGCTTCATCATCGAGCTTGCCATTGGTAATGAGGCAAGTGCTCATGTGGAGTTTACAAAATGAATGAGTTTTTTGTATTTTTGCCGCCAAACTGAAATACAACTAAAACAAACTCATTTGTCATGAAAAAGTATTTACAACTTGCCTTGTTAATCCTCGTTTTTGCTGGCTTTGCCAAGGCACAAGGACCACAATCTACCGCCAACTGGTTTGGATACATCTTACCTTCCAGCCCGGCAGAATACAAGTATATCACCTTTACCATGCAGGATTTAGGGTCGGTGAACATCGCATCGGATGTGGTTCCTGCAGTGTCGTCAGCCACCTTTGCCGAAGGATATGTGTGGAGCGTGAATAACGACAATGGCTATAACATTTGCAGGTCAAGCTTTGATGCCACAAACAATCTCATTGGATTGCCTGAAGTGATGATTGCAAACGTCTCCTATGTCAACGATATGGCTTACAACCCCGCTGATGGATTGGTTTATCTCATCACGGAAGAACACCTGAAAAGCTTCAACCCAGCTAATCCCACCAGCATTCAAGACCATGGCGTGATAGAGCACGATGGCTTCAATTTGGCTATCGACATGGAGGGAAACGCTTATATGATAAGTTCTTGGGGCGAGTTTGGCATGCTGAATCTTTCCAATGCACAATTGACCGTAATCAACTCGATTGATTTGCCGTTAAAAATGTCTTTCGACATGCTGACAGGCGAATTGTTTGGCGTCCATTATGGCAATCTGTATCAGCTTGACCCCAATACCGGTGCATATACCCTATTGGGCGCGCTCCATGGTGGAGGCAACAGCTATGACCCGACTTGCCTGTTTATGACCTACAGCTCAACTCCGTCGGAATTCACGGTCGGCGACTTGATCTATCGCGTCAATGACGACCAAGCTTCCGTTACGGTCATTGGTCATGTGGACGGTTACAATGCACAAGGGGCGTTGGTCATTCCTGAATTGGTGAGTTACGAGGGCCATGACTATGCCGTGACGGTCATCGGAAACGCTGCATTTATGTATTGTTTCTATCTTACAAGTATGACCATTCCGAACTCAGTGAACACTATCGAAGAGGCTGCATTTGCCTATTGTTCAGGTTTCACCGGCGATTTGGTGATTCCGAATTCTGTCAACGCCATCGAGGCAAGTGCCTTCCACACATGCTATGGTTTTGACGGAACACTGGTATTGGGTAACGGTGTCACGAGCATAGGTGCCTGGGCTTTCAACTCATGCGACGGCTTGACAAGCGTGTTGAACATTCCGAGCAATGTGGCATCCATTGGCGAAGACGCTTTCGTGTATTGTAAATTCGAAGGCATAGTGGTCGACCCTGAAAACCCCAATTTTGACTCAAGAAACGACTGCAACGCCATCATTGAAACAAGCACGAACGAACTGACCACAGGTTGCAAGAATACGGTTATTCCTAATTCTGTCACTGTCATTGGCAACAACGCCTTCAAGGGCATTACGGGGATGACTTCGATAGAGATACCGAATTCGGTGGTTTCCATTAGAGACAACGCCTTTGCTTTATGCTTCGATTTGACAGGTGACTTGGTGATTCCGAATTCAGTGGAAACCATTGGAGAGAGCGCCTTCTTCCAATGCGAAGGATTAGATGGAAAACTGGTTATAGGAGAATCCGTTTCCTACATCGGCGATATGGCCTTCAGGAAGTGCTCGCACATTTCAGAGGCGGTTTCTTTGACTACCGCTCCTGCAATGCTTGGAACTGACCTTGGAGGTACGGCTTTCACCGAATTTGGCACCCAAACACTTACTGTTCCATGTGGATGCGTCGAGGCCTATCAGAACTCTAGCTGGTACGACCCATACGGATTGGTCGGTTTCTATGAATTCATCGAAGATTGCACCGCTGTTTCAGAAGCCAATACCGTTGGCACAGCCGTTTATCCGAATCCCACACAGGGCAAGGTGACCATTGAGGCAGAAAAACTCCAAGGCATCCGCATCTTCAATATGCTTGGAGAAAAAATCTTCGAAGGATCCGTGGATGACGAGGTCTTTGAGTATGACCTTAGCAATCAAAAAGCCGGCATGTACTTCATCAAAGTCGAGACAGCGAAGGGCATTGAGACCAGGAAGGTAACGGTAAGGTAATCAACAATCCATACCGCTGCCTCCGGAACCTGCCGTTCCACCTTCACGAATGGCAGGTGCTGATGCGCGCGTTTGTGAATAACATCCGCGAAAAAACCATCAATAGATCTTGTTTTATTCAAGAAAAGTTGTATTTTTGCAGCATCTTTTGAATAAAACGACATGACCTATTTGGAATTCAGGGAACAATGGCACGAGGTCGGATGCTTCAATGTCTATCAGATTCGTGCATGGAATCCAGCATTCGACCGAAGCAACCTCTCACGTTGGGTGAAGCGGGGCTATCTGTCGAAACTGAGGCAAGATTGGTATGCTTTCAGCGACTTGAAGGGCAACCCTGAAATGGCACGTTATGTGGCGCAACGCATCTACACGCCGTCGTACATCAGCCTGCACTATGCCCTGTCGTTCTATGGCATTATCCCCGAGGCAGTAACCGATATTACCTGTGTCACATCTAACCGCACCACGGCATATAGCAACGACTTCGGTCATTTCAGTTACCAGACAGTAAAGCCTGCGTTGTTTTTTGGTTTTCGTCAAATGCCCTTGTCTCCAAAAGGCAGTTACCTTCTTGCCTATCCCGAGAAAGCCATCGTTGACTTACTGTACCTCTCCCCACAATACAATACCGCTGAAGCCCTGCTTGAACTGCGATTTGACGAATGGTGGATGCAGGAAGAACTCAACAAAGAGCGTCTGATGTCGTTTGCCGAACAGAGTGGCAACAAGGCGTTAATAGAACGTGTGAAACTGTTGATTAAAACTATTCCGAATGATTGACCTACCATCCTTATTGGCTTATTATCCACCACAAATCGCGGCAAATGCTTCGTTCCACAAGCATATCCTAAAAGAGCACATCGAGTTGCTGGCCTTGGAACACTTATCGCAATCGCCATACGCACCCAAACTAGTGTTTATCGGTGGTACCAACCTGCGTCTTGTCCTTGGGCTTGACCGCTTCTCCGAAGACTTGGATTTTGACTGCAAGCAACTGAACGCGGAGGAGTTTATATCGATGACTGATGCGCTTGTTGAATATCTGCACCTCAATGGTTTACAGGTAGAATTGCGCGACAAGGAGAATCCTAAGCTGACAGCCTACCGCCGCAATATCTATTTCCCAGAATTGCTGTTCGAAATGAATCTTACCGGCCATAGGGAGGAAAGGTTCTTAATGAAAATTGAGGCACAAGACCAAGGCGTGGACTATACACCACAGACCGCAATGGTCAGCCGCAACGGTTTCTTCTTCCCCGTGACCGTTCCTACCAAAGGCATCATGCTTTCCATGAAACTTGCAGCATTGTTGGCCCGAGCCAAAGGCCGAGACTTCTACGACACAATCTTTCTTTGGCAACAAGCCCAGCCCGACTACGATTTCCTCCGTCATCGATGCGGAATTGACACCCCTGAGGCATTGAAGAAAGCCATTATTGACAAACTTGATACTGTAGATCTTAAGAAGAAGCAAAAAGACTTCGAGCACTTACTTTTCAACTCGTCGCGCAGTGCACAAATAATGCACTTCCGGCAGTTTATTGACAGTATGCTTTAATTAAACTATAAGCCCATGAACGCCGAACCCATTGAAAAGCCTGATGCCAACATCGATAACACGTTGGTGGGTGGGGTACCTGCGAGGGTTATTAAGACGATTGAGGAATGCGAATGATTCCTATACAGTAAACATTACGGCATAACAGCCCTCTTGTAGGCTCTTCTCCGCATGAAAGGCGTTGTCTTGTAGTCGCCGAAGAGCGACTGCACCTTGTAGTTCTCCTCCAACTGGGGATTCATGATGATGGTGTCGATGCCCCGCTTGATGCAGTTCTCGTGCAAGTACTTGAACAACAGCACCGGGATGCCGCATTGCTGATACTCGGGCATCACCCCCATGATCAAGGCCTCCAGGGTGTCGTTCTTCTTCAGGGCCTTCAGGATGTTGAGGAAGCCAAACGGGAACAAACGTCCATTGGATTTCTTCACTGCTTTGGACAGCGATGGCACGCAAAAGACGAACCCGATCGGCTGGTCATCGGCATTGACGGCCAGGGCGACGAAGTCCTTGTCCAAAATGGGAACGTAGGTCTTCAGATAGGCGTCAATCTGCTTGTCGGTCAAAGGCGAAAAGCCATTCAGCGGCGCAAAGGCCTCGTTATACATGTGGAAGATCTCCCTGCCATACCGACTTCCCATCTCTTTCATGCTTCGGGGTTTCACTACGTGTACCTTAAACCTCTCCTCTATCAGGTTGGCAAACTGAAACATCGAAGGCAGTTCCTTGCTCACCTCGAGTGTCCGTTGGGTCCAGTCCACATCTTTCGTGAAGCCGAGACGCTCCAGCATCTCACCGTAATAAGGATAGTTATAGAGGCAGGTAAAGGGACTGAGATGTTCGTAGCCTTCCACCAAGAGGCCTTCCTTGTCCATGTCGGTAAAACCCCATGGGCCACGCATCTCAGTGCGTCCATGTTGTCTGCCCCAGCCGGCAACAGCGTCCATCAAGGCACGCAACACCGCCTCGTCCTCGATGAAATCGAGCCAGCCGAAGCGTACGATGTTTTCCGCATCATCGGCTTTGTGGTTGATGATGGCAGCTACACGTCCTACGATCTCATTGCCACGATAGGCCAAGAAACAATCCGCTTCGCAGAAGTCGTAGGCTCCATTCTTCTCGGGGTTGAAAGTGTCGTATTCATCGCCTTCCAAGGCGGGTACCCAGTTGGGACAATTCTTATATAAATGGAGTGGAAAAGTCACAAACTTTTTCAGCTGCCTGTGACTTTCCACTTTTTCAATACGGATGTTCATAGAATTAAAGTGTTGTATTCGCGCTGATAAAATCAATGACCTCCCCCACTGTGGTGAACTTGGGGTTGCCTTCAAACTTGAAAGCGAACTTGTTCTCGATGGCGAGACTGAGCAGCAAGATGGTCAGCGAGTCCAAACCCACGTCGCGGACCAGTTGCGAGTCCTCGTTGACGGTGCTGAAATCGGCGGATGGCTTGATGAGCTTCAGGATCTCCTTCAGCTCGTTGAATATTTTCTCTCTTTCCATGACTTATTGGTTTCTTGAGACTTTCATGGCACCCGTGCGCTTGAAGTCTTCTTTACGAACAGTGATTTTGCTTACTTGATGGGTCGTGGGCAAGGTCGCATTCACTTTGCCAACCAGCTCCTTGAAATAGGCTTCCACTTCCTCCCAGGGGCCATTGCCAAATTCCTCCATGCGGGGCAGGATCTCGATGGCAATCACCTGGCGGCCGTCCAGTTCGTCTTCCTTAACGAGGCAGTCACGGAGTTTCGGGTCCTTGTAGAAAGGCTCTTCAATGCTCTCTGGGCTGACGTTCTCGCCGTTGGAAAGGATGATGAGGTTTTTGATGCGGCCAACGATGTACATAAAGCCTTCCTCGTCGAAACGCACGAGGTCGCCCGTCTTGATCCAGCCATCCTCGGTCAGGGTTTCGGCGGTCTTTTCCGGATCGCCGTAGTAACCGAGAAATACGTTGTCGCCACGGAACCACAGTTCGCCATCAACCACTTTGGCCTCTTGTTCGGGATAGAGTTTGCCGACCGAGGTGGGACGCGATTTCACGTCGATATTGCCCGTGGTGAGGTTGGCACCTTCGGTCATGCCATAGCCTGCAAAGAGCTGAATGCCCAACTCATCGAACTCGCCGATCAATTTCGGCGGGACGTTGGCAGCCCCTGAGATGATGAAACCCAGTTGTCCACCTAGGAAAGGCTTTCCGTATAGTTTGACCAGCCCGAGCAGAATCTCGCAGATGCCAGGCACGGCCACAAGGCAGGTGGGACGGATGACCGGGAACTTGGTGACCGTCTCTTTGGTGTTGCCGGCAGAGAACCAGGCGCCGCCTTCCATCAGCACGGACAAGGTGCTGCGAACAAGTCCAAATACATGGCTCAAGGGCAACACGCAGGCATAACGGTGATGTCCGAGTTGGCTCCCTGGAGCATAGACCCCGTTCAAAGCGCCACGCATCAAGGCGCGATGCGGCAGCACGGCACCCTTAGGCGCACCCGTGGTGCCACCCGTAAAGAAGATGGCGGCGGGGTCATCTTTGTCAACGGTAGTCACTGGGGCGCTATGGTCGGCGCATTCGGTGATGGCAATCACCTTACATGGCACGCCATTCACAATCTCGGCGAAGTCTTTGCCATACGCCAATACTTTTACGCCAAATTTCATGCAGCAGCCTGCAACGGCCTGAGGAGGAAGCTGCGAAGGCAGGTTGATGGCCACGTAACCAGCCGAAGTGACAGCAAGAAACATCTCAACTGCCTCAACGGTAGTGTTGTCTAAAATAGCCACCTTATCTCCCTTTTGCAAACCCAATTCATTCAGCAAGGCCCTTTTACGTGCAATGACATCACAGGTTTGCCTATAGCTCAATGTGTTCTCCGTATCGGACAGGCAAGGCAGGTCGGCCCACTTCTGTTCGATCCAAGTTACAAATTCAGGAAAGGTAGGGATAAACTTCAATTGTGCAAGTTCCTCAGCGGGAAGCATGCTTGGAAAATAATTTGAATTTTTAATAATGGATTGATTATTAGACATAAAACAAAAATAAACTAAGGTTTTTTTCCGTTGATAAAAGTACGAAAAAAACTAATGGGAATCCCTTGCTTTACTAAGAATTTCACAAAAAAAAACGTATGGTACTATGGTTGAGACTTTTGCAACGATTCAATGAAGAATTCTCAATGACTTTCATAACTGGAATCTTATGCTTATCTTTGCCGTCCCTAAACGACTTCAACATAATGTCAGGCGGTGAAACTGCTGAAGACACATCAGAAAAACCTCAAATCGGCGAATTAGTTTTTTCGGCGAAGTGTTTTTCGGCGAATTAAACGAATTAAACGAATTAAACGAATTTTATGAATGCTGCTAAACAATATGAATTCGATGCCGTCATCCTTCAAAACGAGGGAATGGATGCTGGCTACGTTGAGGTGCCCTTTGATATCAAGGCGCTCTTTGGCAAAGGTAGGTTGGCGGTTCATGCCACCTTTGACGGGGTGCCATATGACGGCCAGATCGTCAAGATGGGAACGCCTTGCTTCATCATCGGTGTGAGGAAGGACATCCGCAAACAAATTGGCAAGAGTTTTGGCGACATGGTGCAAGTGACTTTTTGTGAACGAAAACCACCTTAATCTCACATATCTGTGGTTCAAACTTTGGGACGCATTATACCGATGAGGAACTGATCGCCCTCAAGACCGAGGCCATTCGACAATGCGAGATCTTCAACGCCATCGACGGGCGCGACTACATGGCGCAGTACCGTCACCTACAGCAGATGCTGGGCGCCGTGGGCGAGCGTGTGTGGATTGCAAAGACGTTCAACTGCGACCGAGGTAAAAACATCTTCATCGGCGACGACTTCACCGGCAACCACAACCTCACCATCCTCGACATCCGAGAGGTCAATATCGGCAACCATGTGATGATTGGACCGAACACGCTGATTACCACCGTCGGGCATCCCCTCTCTCCCAAAGGCCGCAGGGAATATCACGCCTTGGCCAAGCCCGTGAGCATCGGCAACGACGTATGGATTGGTGGCAACGTCACCATCCTGCCCGGCGTGACCATCGGCAACAACGTGGTGGTGGCGGCCGGTGCCGTGATTAACAAAGATGTGCCTGATAACACTTTAGTGGGCGGTGTGCCTGCGAAGGTTATTAAGATGATTGAGAACGATGTTTGAAATGATAAAATAAAATCACCCTGAAAGAGATAATGATAATTATGATAATGAAGTATTGCTGGTAATCGCAGGTCCAATGTCAAAAGCCAACAAGCAAATTGCCGACGACTTGGGAATCAACTATCTTGATAATTTCACTATGAAATAATTGACTGTCTGATAGGTGTGTCCTTACTTTTTTATTCCTCCAACTTTCTCTTCACCCCCTCAACCCCATAATAATCCAGCACATAAATCGGAAACGCGCTTAATACAGCCACTTCCGGACATTTGTGGTTGATATGTTTTTCCAATTGTTTCGCGAAAATGGTGTTTTGTGTCTCCAACTTGGCGGGCTGGTCGAAAACATCATTCACCAGATAATTCATTTTGGACAGATGGGCACGAATGAGTTCTTGCCAGACTTCCTTCGTGTATTTGTTGAGGTTGGTCAGTTGTGGAAGACATTCCGCTGCTGAAACGGTCTTGTAATGCGGTTCGTTCATGCAGGCTTCCACATCCTTGCAGTCGTCTTTGTACGGACAATTGGAACGTTTGCATTTGACGGTAAGGTTCTTGAAACTTTCCATGTCCTTGTAATGGCGAATGGCCTCCAACATAGGATAACTGACATAAAGCAGCCCGTTCTCGGTTTCGTTATTGAAGAATTTAAGCGTCTCCATGAGTTTGTTATCGTCAGCCAATGTTGAGTGTGCGTCATAGTCAAAAAACAAGTAAATGTATGCAAAACTGTCGCGGGAGTAGTCGCGCAAGAGTTCTGCGTTTTCCGTGCTGCGCTCTTTGAGGAGATTCACCATATCGAAAGCAAATTCTTCGGCTTTCAATTGCTTGTACAACTGGTAAATCTCGGCATCATAGACACATTTCACCGAAATCCTTTTGCCAAGGAAATACTGCTCCAGCTTGTCCACATATTTGGATTCAGCCCGAACACCCTCAAACACGAAAAGATGTAACTCGCTACTCGACATGGAACGCATTGGCTCTATAGATTTTCTCAATGTTATGCCCAAACCTCAACTCTTTCTCGGTGCAAGCCTGAAGCGGCTTGATTTTGTTGTTTTGCAGTATGAAGTTGCAATCGGGACGCAAGAGGTCATTCGTCATCAAATAAGTGTTGTGCGATGAAGTGAAGACTTGGCAATCCATATTGAACAGCAGCTTGCATACTTCAAACGACAACTTGAAATGATAGAAAGCGTCAAATTCATCAATAAAGACAAACGAAGCAACCGACATCCGCTTGATCCACACATAGAGCAATTCCAAGGCTTTTGTCCCTGTTGAAGCAATGGACAAGAAAGGTGTTGCGTTGCCTCCTATTTCGCAAAACAAAAACTTGTCGCCTTCTTTGGGAGCGGCAAACTTGAATTCCTGTTCGCTCACCTTGGTCAGGAATCGGGAGAAGTCCTCGACGTAGTTGTTCTGGATGATAAACTCCTCCAAACCAAAGCTGGCAGTTTCAAGGCCAATAAACTCACGGCTGTCCAAGTTCTTGAACCACAGCATGGAATTGACAAACAGCATCAACTTGACAATATAATGCTCTTGCGGCAAGGGATAGGAAGCCGTGATGAAGTTGATGACAGAAACGCTATTCACATTCTGCTTGAAATTCTCTTTGACCGTGCTGTCAATCTTGAATTGGTCATCGTCAATCTCGAAAAAAGCGGCATCTTTCTTGAACACCAATTTGTGATTTACCACTAACGATTCCGCAACAAGCAGTCCGGCCGAGTTCTTTGAATACTGGTATTCTAAAAGGTCATCGCCAAACTTGAAGACGTACTCAAATTCCACCGGAGCTTTGGGATTGCCCGCATAGACGAAGTTGGAATAATAATCGGTTTTTTTCCATTTCGAGGAAAGATGATTCTCGATGTCAAAGACAGCCAATGCAAGATTTGACTTTCCTGACCCATTGGGACCATAGACAATACCATTCTTGATAATGCCATCTTTTACGGCGTTTTTATTGAACTCATAATTGCTTGGATGCGATAAGTCCCATTCGATTCTATCAGCAAATCCACGAAAATTTTTTACGGCAAATTTGACTAACATGACACTTATGGTTTGAAATACGGTGCAAATATAGACATAATTTCTTAATTGCCGTAAGTTTTTTACGGAATAATATACTTTTTTGCGTTTCGACGAAATTCCCTATTTTTGCATTTTCACAAAGACTACAACAACAATGAAAAAAATCATCATCATCGACGGAGGCCCGCGCGCGACATTCAACACGGCATCCATGCTCAAGAAATTCGCTGAAGGAGCCAGCTCCGTTAGCAACGAAATCGAAGTGAAGACCATTCGTCTCTATGCCCTCGACTACAAAGGCTGCATGTCTTGCATGGCCTGCAAAATCAAGGGCAAGGCCTCGAATGTATGTAAGTTCAAGGATGCCTTGACTCCTATTTTGGAGGAGATTGCGCAAGCCGATGGTCTAGTTTTAGGTTCGCCCAACTATTTCGGTGAAATCACTGGCCAGATGAGGGCTTTCTTGGAGCGTTTGGCCTTCCCGTGGCTCTCTTACAACGACTACAGCATCACTGCCCTGAAGCGGATGCCTGTGGTGCTGGTGGAGACGCAAAACGATGGCGTGGGAGGCAGCAACTGCAATGGCTACGGCACGATGGAGCCATGCATCGCCAAAGCCCTCGGACAACCAGAGAAACTGTTTGCCAACAATACCTATCAAGTGAAGAACTACGCCAATTTCGAGTTGGGAGGATTCTCGGAGGAAGCCAAACGCAAGTACCGTGAAGAGCATTGGGAAGAAGACCTGCAAAAAGCCTTTGATGCTGGAAAACGGATGGCGGAAACGATTATAAAATCAAGATGAGAAAGCTGTTAAAGACAACTTCTTATAATTGCTTGCAATTATAGTCTCAAATTCAATAAAAATCAAATGATCAGCAAAATGGAAATTCTAAAATTCTGAAATTCTTGATGATTAGAAATCTCCTATTGATATTAGTCTTGGTCTGTTCCTTCAGCCTCTTCGGGCAATCCATCGACACATTGGCGGTGCGCTCGGCCATCGAGAGGCAGTTGGCGACCTATCCTGAATCCACTTTGCAGGACATCTACAAGAGTTTCTACCAAGAGCATTTCGGTCCGGGTCATATCATCAGCGACACAGCCTCGGCGCGACGTTATCTGATGCGCGAGCTATCGGAATTGGGAGAAACCGAATCGCCTTACTTTGAACCTACGGGCTGCCAAGGTGATTACATTCGCGTGTATCTCTCCGTCGTCTCCGACAGCCTGATAACTGCCGAACAACTCTTGGACGCCTTTGTCAGAAGTGCCAATTCGTGGCAAGAGCCAGCCGTCAGTTGGATGGAGAAATGGGAAGCCATCGTCAGCATTATTCAAGCTAATAAGATGGAAGTCCAAGGCTTTGAGACCGACCTTCCCCTGCTGACCGAAGCCGCCAGAAACAACCAAGCCGTGCATCATAGCAGCCGCTATAACGAGGCGTATCACCCGCATTACCGCATCGTGGAGCGCGGCATTTTTGAGATAGAATTAAAACCCTCTTTGAAATAGTATCAAATCCATTGTCAATTATAAATTATCAATTCTCAATTTATTATGAAACAACCCATTAAAGTTACAGAAGCCATTTTCCCGATGCCCGTTTTGCTCGTGGCTACCTACAACGAAGACGGCACTATTGACGTGATGAACGCCGCTTGGGGTACCATGCTCGACCGCGACCGCGTGGCCCTCAACCTGACCGAAACCCACAAGACCGTGGAAAACATCAAACAACGCAA
>JAFRRE010000002.1 GCA_017428285.1 Bacteroidales bacterium
CGATGTGTCGCACTATGTACGCAAAGGTTCTGCCATCGATAAGGAAGCCCTCGACCGTGGCACTTCCGTTTATCTTGTCGACCGCACCATTCCCATGCTGCCTGAGAAACTCTGTAACAATGTCTGTTCGCTCCGTCCCGATGAGGAGAAACTTACCTTCTCTGTGGTCTTCGAAATGGACGATGATGCCAAGATTTACGATAAGTGGATTGGCAAAACCATCATTAAATCGTGCCGCCGCTATAATTACGAAGAGGTGCAGACCATGATTGAAGGTGGCGAGGGCGACTACAAGGATGAGATTTTGACATTCAATAGTTTGGCTACCAAACTCCGTGAAAAACGCATGGAGGCAGGTAGCATTAATTTCCACTCGGAGGAGGTAAAGTTCATCCTTGATGAGAACAAGAAACCCATCGATACCTATGTGCGTGTGCAAAACGAGTCGCACGAACTTATCGAAGACTTCATGTTGTTGGCTAACCGCACCGTGGCCGAGACCTTTGGACAACCTGAAAGCAAATGGAGTAATTATACCTTTGTCTATCGTGTTCACGATGAGCCCAATCCCGAGAAACTCAACAAGTTCATGTTGCTGATTTCGCGTTTGGGCTACTCCATGAACATCAGCAACCGCAGCACCTTGGTCAACTCTTATAACAAACTCTTCGAGGATGTGGAAGGCAAGGGAGAGAAGAACCTCATCCAGACAGTTGCCCTGCGCACTATGGCCAAAGCGATCTATAGCACCGATAACATCGGACACTATGGTTTGGCCTTTGACTATTACACCCACTTCACTTCGCCCATCCGCCGTTATCCTGACCTGATGGTACATCGACTGATAGAAAGGTATCTCATCGAAAACCAAAGCTCGGTCAACAAGAAGGAATACGAGGAAATGTGCGTCCATGCCAGTGAAATGGAAAAACAGGCCGAGGAGATGGAACGTCAGAGTATCAAATACAAACAAGCTGAATATCTGCAAGATAAGATTGGTCAGGTGTTTGAGGGTTTGGTCTCAGGTGTCAGCAAATGGGGTTTGTTTGTCGAGCTGAAAGGCAACAAATGTGAAGGTTTGGTGCGCTATGAGGATCTTCCCGGCGACTATTATTATCTCGACGATGACAACTTCCGTGTCATTGGGCAGGAGACGGGTCGTGTCATCCAATTGGGCGATGAGGTGCGCATCCGCGTGAAAGCCGTAGACCTCTTCAAGCACAAGATGGACTTTGAGATGTTGGCCGATACGCTGCCCAAGAAGTCGAAGCAGAAAAAACGCTTGTATTGACAGAATATGTACTTTTGTACCATTAATTAGGCCAAGTGAGTTAAATAGAAAACATTTATTTGATTGATGTCAAAACAACTAACCCGATATATTGCCCTTTATGGTGTCGGTGTTTATCTGTTGGCGCTACTTGTTATCAGCATTGTGTTTCATGACTATGCTCTGGAGCTGAAATGGATGCTGTGGGGAATAGGCGAGGTCTTGTTTTTCTTTGTTTTAACTACGGTATTTTATCCGCGGTGGAAGAAAGATGAGCCTAAGAAATTTTGGCGCAAGGTGTTTTGGGTGGCTTTGGCCATACGATTGCTTTATGTTGTCTTGTCTTACTATTATTTCATGCTCAATTTGGGATATGCTTTCGACGGTCCAGGCGATGCCTTGGGTTATTATAATAGGAGTGTGGCTTTGTCGAGATACATTCGGAGAGGCGATTTCGGGATTGCCATTGATCTTTTGAAAGGCTATTCGATGGGTTTCTCCGATCATGGCTATTTGATTTGGCTCACATTACTTCATACCATATTCGGTTCAGGTGTATTGGTGGCAAGGGTGTTCAAGGCTTTGATGAGTGCCTATTTGTGCATTGTGGTCTACAAGCTGGCTTCGCGTACTTTCGGTGAGCGTACAGGTCGATTGGCTGCAGTGATGTGTGTGTTTATGCCCATCCTGATTCAACTGGCGGGGATGCATATTAAGGAGATGGAAATGATTTTCATTTCCATCCTTGCCCTCGAGCGTATGGATTATCTTATTCGGAGCAAGAAATACACATTTTGGAATGTTTTGTTTCCAGTCCTGCTCATAGGGTTGTCCTTTGGTTTTAGGACGGTCATTGGCATGTGCCTGATTTTCGCATTCCTTGTTTTTGTCATCCTTTCGCCCAACCATTTGGTGAACAGAAAAAGCAAAATCATCACTTTGTCGGTTACAGTGGCTGTTTTCCTGTTATTCCTTTTCACGGTAATTGGCAGTGAGATGAAAATCATCTACAGACTGAATTTCAGCGGCATGGATTATATGGCCAAGAAATACGAGTCAATGGGGTTGAAATACGGTGAGATTGCAAAAAGCAAGTACCTGTTTCCCGGGGCTTTTGTCTTGCCTTTGTCGCCCATGGTGGATATATCGCCCGACCACAACAAATTGATACATGGCAGTACTTACGTCAAAAACTTCTTGGCTTTCTTTGCCATGTTGGCCATAGTGATCGCCATAAGACAGAAAAAATGGCGCGATTTCAGCCTCATTGGAGCTTACGAGCTTTCATATTTGGCGATAATCATGTTCACTTTCACATCCAATTCGGAGCGGTTCCACGAACCCGCTATACCCTTGATTTTGGTTATGGCGGCCTACGCCATGACCCATTTGCGTCGTAAAGACTTGAAACTCTTCTATGTATACTGTGGTGTGCTTTTCGTAGCCTTGGTAGTATGGAACTGGTTGAAATTGTCGGCACGAGGCTTGGTTTGAAAAAAATCTTTGAAAATATATTGCGGTTCGCCAAAAAGTCGTATCTTTGCAGCCGCAAAAGGGTACCTTGCCCGAGTGGTTAGGGATCGGTCTGCAAAACCGGGGACGGCGGTTCGAGTCCGCCAGGTACCTCAAAAGCCTGCTGAGTTTCGGCAGGCTTTTTTTGTAAATGTGCATTTTTTACTATTTTTGCACCTTGTTTTAATCCTATTTTAACTATGACAAACCCGGAAGAAGAAAAAGTAACGGAAAAGAAATCGCTCAATTTCATTGAAGCGAAAGTGGAAGAAGATCTCGCCAACGGCAAGAATGGCGGACGTGTGCAGACACGTTTTCCCCCAGAGCCGAATGGTTACCTTCATATCGGCCACGCCAAGGCCATCTGCCTCGACTTCGGCATCGCTGCCCAACATGGCGGCGTGTGCAACTTGCGCTTCGACGACACCAACCCTACCAAGGAGAACATGGAGTATGTCGATGCCATTAAAGAGGATATCCAATGGCTTGGCTACCAATGGGGTAACGAATACTACGCCTCCGATTACTTCCAGCAACTCTGGGATTTTGCCATAGAACTGATTAAAAGAGGCAAGGCTTACATCGATGAGCAAAGCTCTGAGGAGATTGCTGCACAGAAGGGTACTCCCACGCAGCCGGGTATTGAAAGCCCTTATCGCAACCGTCCCATCGAAGAATCGCTTGATTTGTTCAACAAGATGAATAACGGTGAGATTGGCGAGGGCAAGATGGTACTTCGTGCCAAGATTGACATGGCCAACCCGAACATGCACTTCCGCGACCCCATCATCTATCGCGTTGTCGACACACCTCACCATCGTACGGGCACCAAGTGGCACGCCTATCCGATGTATGACTTCGCCCACGGACAAAGCGACTACTTTGAGGGTGTTACCCATTCACTCTGCACTTTGGAGTTTGTAGTGCACCGTCCACTCTACGACCTCTTTGTCGACTGGTTGAAGGAAATCCGAGGCGAGGGTGACAACATGGACGACAACCGTCCGCGCCAGACTGAGTTCAACAAGCTGAACCTCAACTATATCTTGCTGAGTAAGCGTAACCTGCTTGTACTTGTCAACGAGGGCTTGGTGAGTGGCTGGGACGACCCGCGCATGCCCACGATTTGCGGCTTCCGTCGCCGTGGCTACACACCGAGTGGCATCCACAAGTTCATCGACAAGATAGGCTATACCACCTATGATGCCTTGAACGACTTTGCCCTGATGGAGAGCGCCATTCGCGAGGACCTCAACGCCACTGCCACCCGTGTGGCCGCTGTGGTCAACCCGGTGAAGCTGGTCATCACCAACTATCCTGAAGGACAGATTGAGGAGATGGAAGCCATCAACAACCCCGAGGACGAAACAGCCGGCAGCCACAAGATTGCCTTTAGCCGCGAGCTGTGGATTGAGAAAGAGGACTTCATGGAGGATGCTCCGAAGAAGTATTTCCGCATGACCCCTGGTAATGAAGTGCGCCTGAAGAACGCTTACATCGTGAAATGCACAGGCTGCAAGAAGGATGAGAACGGCGAGGTCGTGGAGGTCTATGCCGAATATGACCCCGACACGAAGAGTGGTCTGCCCGGCGCCAACCGCAAGGTGAAAGGCACCATCCACTGGGTAAGTTGCGAGCGTTGCCTCGAAGCTGAGGTGCGCATGTACGACCGCCTTTGGAAAGTGGAGAATCCCCGCGATGAGTTAGCTCGCCTGCAAAACGAAGGCAAGACCGCGCTCGAGGCTATGAAGGAAATGATGAATCCCAACTCGTTAGAGGTGCGTCCTGTGTGCTATGTGGAAGAATACTTGGCCGATGCCAAGCCGCTTGATCATTTCCAGTTCCAACGCATCGGCTACTTCACGGTCGACAAGGACAGCACTGATGGACATTTGGTCTTCAACCGCACCGTGGCGTTGAAAGACACATGGGCGAAAACCATGTAATTACGTTTGTAGAGACGTTGCGTGCAACGTCTAAACGAAACCGACAATGTAATTTGTAATCATCTTGAATGCATTGTTTTGTGGAGACGGAGTGCACACCGTCTCCACATTTTTTATGCGATGGGGTCGCGCAACTTATCGTTGTGGATATGGCGTTCCCTGTCGCGCATGGTTTTCTTCTCCATGTTCTTGGCGAAGGCTTCGGTGAGGTCGACGCCGGTTTGGTTGGCAAGGCAGAGTAGCACCCATAATATATCAGCCATTTCATCGGCCATGTTGCGGTTCTTGTCTGATTCCTTGAAGGATTGGTCGCCATAGGTGCGGGCGATGATGCGGGCTAATTCACCGACTTCCTCGGTCAACAGAACCATGTTGGTCAATTCACTGAAATAACGCACGCCATAGGTCTTGATCCATTCATCGACGGCGGTTTGGGCTTCTTTAATTGACATTTGTTTAGTTGTTGATTGTTTAATTGTTGAAATGGTGCCTTCGACAGGCTCAGGCACCCTTCACTTTTTGGTTGGCAAAGGTCCCTGAGCCCGTCGAAGGGCCGACCAAAATTAGATGTTTTTTTGTTTCCTTCGCCCAAATCCAACAATAATCGTAATTTTGCACGTTATTCTATCATGATGAAAGGTAAAGTGTTGTTCATAGTATCCTTGTTTCTATTGCTCTCGCAACTCGTTGTGGCTCAGGAGCAAGATACTGTGCAACGCAAGAAAACCCGCATCAACATTTTACATTATGACGTAGCCACTTACTCGAAGAGCATGGGCGATGTGCAACGGTTGATTGGTCATGTAAAGATGCGTCACGATTCGGCTTATTTCTTCTGCGACAGTGCCTATTACTACCAGAAAAACAATAGCTTTGATGCCTATCAGAACGTCCATATCATTGTTAACGACAGCGTGGAGGTTTTTAGCGACTTGCTGAATTACGACGGTGATACTCGTTTTGCCGAGTTCCACGACAATGTGCACCTACGTGATGACTCCACCAATCTTTACACCGAATACCTTACTTATGACCGTAATTTACACTTGGCTTGTTATCCCGACAGCGCAATTACAATCCGAGGTGATAAGACCCTAAAGAGCCATTATGGCTACTACCGCGACCGACTCAAAGAGTTTTCGTTTTTTGAGAATGTTGAGGTTTATAGTCCTAAGTATCAGATGTATACCGATACTTTGTATTACAACACGGGCATCGAAAAGATGTGGTTTCAAGGGCCGACAACCATTATTAATAAAGAAAACGTGTTGGAAGGTAAACACGGTTATTATCTTGTGAACGAAGACCATGTGTATCTTGACCAACGGCCATTCATGCATAACGAAACCCAACTGATGTGGTCCGACTCCATCTTTTATGACCGCAATCGAGGTGTGGCGCAGGCCTATAGTCAGGTGGATATGATTGACACCTCCTACAAAGTTGTCATGCGAGGTGATTATGTGGAGATGTGGGAAAACAAAGGTCTTTCCTTTGCCACCGATAGCGCTTATGCCATCAGTTACGATGGCGGTGACTCGCTTTATATCCATGGTGACACATTGTTCATGTACTTCGACAAGCAGAAAGAGGAGGCCAAGAAACTCATTGCCCGCCGCCATGTGCGTTTCTTCAAGTCAGACTTGCAGGGCAAATGCGACACACTCACTTATCTGATGGAGGACTCGATTATCCGTATGCGTGTGGCTCCGATTCTTTGGGCCGAAGACAGCCAAATGACAGGCACCGATATCGACATTAAAATCAAGGAAAGTACGGTAGAGTGGGTGCTGCAAAAAGGAAATGCTTTCATCATTTCGCAAGACACGATAGAAGGCTTCAACCAAATCAAGGGCAAGGACATCACCTCACTTTTTAAGGATGGCGATATTCATCATGTCAACGTGGACGGTGATCAAGCCGAGACTATCTATTGGATTCGTGACGACGATGGAGGTATCATAGGAATAGATGTGTCGAAGTCGGAAACCATGGTCATTGAGATGGAAAAACAAAATGTTTCCGTCATCAAATCGTACAAGGGCATTGATGAGACGATGTATCCTAAGGAGGACTTGAGTGAAAGCAGTCGCTATCTGCAAGGCTTTAAATGGCACGATGAGGCCAGGCCAAAGGATAAGGATGACATTTTCCGCCGCATTGAGGCTGAAATGCCCCAAGCTGTAGTCACGCCAAAAGAAACGCCTACTGAACCGTCAACAGAAGCTACTGAAGAAACGGAAATCAAAGAAGAGCGGTCCCAACGGCATAGACCTAGAAAAGAAAACAACAATTAAACAGTTCAACAATAATCAATCAACAACAATGAAAAAACTGATTTTAATCCGTCACGGAGAAAGTGAATGGAACAAATTGAACCTCTTTACGGGGTGGACCAATGTGGACCTTTCGGAAAAAGGCGTTCAGGAAGCCATCGAGGCAGGCAAAACGCTGAAAGAAAGCGGCTACAAGCCTGAAATCTGCTTTACCTCTTACTTGAAGCGCGCCATCAAGACCTTGAATCTGGCTCTTGAGGCCATGGACATGGACTGGCTGCCAGTGTACAAGTCATGGCGCCTCAACGAGAAGTCGTATGGCCAGCTGCAAGGCCTCGACAAGAAGATGACCGCCGAGAAATACGGTGACGAGCAAGTGCGCCTGTGGCGCCGCGCTTTTGATGTGCGTCCGCCCGCGCTGGAGATGAACGACCCCAAGAGTCCCCGTATGGACCCGCGCTATGCCGAACTCACCGACGAGCAAATCCCGCTCACCGAAGCCCTCTGCGACACCATTGAGCGTGTGATGCCTTATTATGAAAACAACATCATGAAGGCCTTCGAGACCCACGACCAAGTGCTAGTGGTGGCCCATGGCAACAGCTTGCGTGGTGTGGTGAAGGTGCTGAAAGGCATGAGTAATGATGAAATCATCGCCTTCAACATCCCGACGGGCATCCCGTATGTCTTCGAGTTTGACGACAACATGAAATTGCAAAAGGACTTCTTCCTCGGCGACCCTGAAAAAGTGGCCGTGCTGATGGCCGCCGTCGCCAACCAAGGCAAAGCGAAATAAATGTGGATTTGTAGAGACGCATTGCATGCGTCTCAGAAAAGGGAAACAAATCTACCACAAATCTCTTACAAATAAGAATCGGTCGGCAAGGGATTTCCTCGCCGACCGATTGTTTTGTAGTCTATTTATGTCAGATTTGTGTCAGATTTGTTTCCGAGAAAAGTCAGAAAATGTAATTAAACCCGACAAAAGTCTTCAGCTTCTCGCCGTCGCGTTTGTCTAGGGCTTTGCCTAAGTCGACGGACACAACGAGATTGCGATTCATAATGAGTTTGAGGCCACAGCCAGCAGCCATGTGGATGCTCTCTTTGTCGCCGCTATAATACATCGGACCACAACCTGGGATGGCGGGCATCATCGGCTCCTCATCTATCATTTCCTTTTCGCGGAATTTTTGTGTCACCATACCTGCATCGAAGAAGGGATTCAAAGCCACTTGCCAGTTTTGATTAATGAACTGGAAGCCCACAATGCGCCAGCGCAGCTCCAAATTGGCAAAGGCGAAGCCTTCGCCTAGTACGCCGTTGCGATTCACGCCACGCATGGTCACGCTGCCGCCCAAACCTTCGGTGTACATCTTCTGGAAGAACATGGTATTCAGGTTGTTGATCATATACCATGGGGTCTTACCTGCAAGGCGGTTTTGGGCACCCAAACGGTAAGCAAAGGTCAGTTTGTCTTTATAAACAGGGATGTAGTGTCTCCACAAAAAGGTGTATGACAGATTGCTGTAACCTTTGCGGTCGATGAAGTCGGGGGCACCGACAAGAGTGGCTTCAGCATAGATGCCCTTCGTCGGGTCGCTGTTGTGGTCGCGACTATCGTAGACCATGCCGAGGCGGATTTGCGTGGTATTGCCGCCATGGGCTTCATCTTCTTTGATGATATTATTGTTCACATAGTTTTCATACAATGTCACTTGGTCTTCGTAGCCTTTCAGGTTGATTCGGTCGACCTTGGTGTTGTAGTAGGCCAAGCCTGCTGTCCAATAAAGGTTAGGCACGCCAAAGAAAGGTCGTTGCATACTGCCCACAAAGCGGAACTGGTTGCGGTTGATGAAGTGGTAGCCGCTCTTAATGCCTTCTAATCCAGCATAAGGGTCGAAAGTGCTGGCTTCGAAGCCATTGAAGCCGAAAAACTCGTATTTCTTGGCGTAGAAATAGGTCACGTCGAAAAAGAGTTTGGTGTCTTTCACGACGTAAGGCATGTCGCTATAGAAGCGGAACACACCTGAGCCTTTGGTGTAGCGCGAAGCCTCCACGTTGAATTTGTAATTGTAGCGAGGATAGAGCGAGCCGTCGCCGAAGTTGAAGATGTCGCAAGTCACTCCGTACTGGAAGCCCAGGTCGGCATCATAGCCCACCACAGGCAGTGGACCAAAGTTCCAGCCTTTCTTGATGATTTCGCCTTTTTCGTTGTAGGTCTTTTCTTTCTTGGCTTTCTTTTCTTGAGCCATGCCGCCCACTGCCAATAATAGGGCAAGCATTATAAATATGGTCTTTTTCATATTGATGATGTTGATTTACTTCTTACAAAGAGTGATCCATAACCCTATAGCGTCATCGTGGACTTGATCCGCGATCTCCCAAGCGATAGGGACACCCTCCCGCATAGGAGATGGCGGATGTCCCTCAGCCATGAGGCTAGAGGCTTGAGGTTCTACTCATCGTGCAAAAATAGGTTTTTTATCAACAATAGCGAAAAATAGTGCTATTTTTGCGCCATAATCCTGACGCAAATGTCCTTCCTCGAACTATTACTCATCGCCATTGGACTTTCCATGGATGCCTTCTCGGTCTCCATCTGCAAAGGCCTAACCACCAAGCAGTTTTCTTGGCGCATGGCTTTGGTTTGTGGTTTATGGTTCGGAGGATTCCAAGCCTTGATGCCCACGATTGGCTATTTCTTGGGTGCACAGTTCCAAGAGATGATCGAGGCATACGACCATTGGATTGCCTTCGGATTGCTCTTTCTCATTGGTGCCAACATGATTCGGGAAGCCATTTGGGGTAAGGAAGAAGAAGGCAAAGAAAACGGTGCCCTCGATTTCAAGACCATGCTGTTTTTGGCCATCGCCACCAGCATCGATGCCTTGGCAGTGGGCGTTTCGTTTGCCTGCATTCAGGTCGAGTTGTGGTCGTCGGTGGCGCTCATCGGGCTGACGACGTTTGTTTTCTCCGTCGTGGGCGTGAAGATCGGCAATGTCTTTGGCACGAAATTCAAGAAGAATGCCGAAGTGTTTGGTGGTATCATATTGATTCTCATCGGATTGAAGATTCTTTTGGAGCATTTGGGTGTCATTGCTTTTTGAAGGCATAGATTCCAGCCTCCGCACCAACCATCGTAAGAATGACATGCCTTCAAAAAGCAGTTTTATCCATTTTTCAAAAAAACTGGCCAACAAATTGCACACTATATCAAAATAATGTGTAATTTTGCAGCGCAAAACGGTTCGGGATGTAGCGCAGCCCGGTAGCGCGCTTCGTTCGGGACGAAGAGGCCGCAAGTTCGAATCTTGTCATCCCGACTTTGTCAAAGCCAGCTTGAGTTTCAGGCTGGTTTTTTTGTAGTACTGCGGTCCCTGAGCCCTGAGCCTGTCGAAGGGTCGAATGGCCGCGCTAATGAACAAATGATGAAACCCAAAATAGAAATCATGGCCCCCGTGGGCTCATACGAAGCCCTGTCAGCCGCCATACAAGCTGGCGCAGGTAGCGTATACTTTGGTATTGGCAAGCTCAATATGCGCTCGCGCTCGGCGAAGAATTTCAATCTAGATGACCTGCGTCAACTGGCCGAGACCTGCAACGAGAACGGCGTAAAGAGTTATGTTACAGTCAATACCATCATCTACGATGAGGAGATGGAAGAGATGCATCAGCTGTTGGATGCCATTAAGGCTAACGGCATCTCGGCCATCATCGCCTCCGACCAAAGCGTGATCCAATATGCCCGACAGATTGGCATTGAGGTGCACATGTCTACCCAATGTAACATCACCAACCTGGAGGCCGTGCGCTACTATTCGCAGTTCGCCGACGTGATGGTGACCGCCCGAGAGCTTAACATCGACCAAGTGAGATACATCACTGAACAGATTGAGAAACAGCAGATCCGTGGCCCTCATGGCGACTTGGTGCGCATCGAGGTGTTTTGCCATGGTGCCTTATGCATGGCCATCTCGGGCAAGTGCAACTTGAGCCAGGACATCTACAACTCATCTTCGAACCGTGGTGCATGCATGCAGCTTTGCCGTCGCGGTTATGATGTTCGCGAACGAGAGGAAGGCTACGAATTGATGCTTGACAACGAGTACATCATGTCGCCCAAAGACCTTTGCACTTTGCCTTTCTTGGACAGGGTCTTGGATGCTGGTGTGGAAGTACTGAAAATCGAAGGTCGAGGTCGCTCGCCGGAGTACACCAAGCTGACGGTGTCGGTCTACAGCGAGGCAGTGAAAGCCATTCAGGAAGGCACCTTCACGCAAGAGAAAATTGACGCTTGGATGGAACGGTTGAAGAGCGTTTATAATCGTGGTTTTTGGGACGGCTATTATTTGGGCCGCCGCACCTTTGAATGGTCGAAGCAATATGGCTCACACGCCACGCAAAGCAAGGAGTATATTGGATTGATTACCAATTATTTCAGCAAGTTGGGCGTGGCAGAAATTCGCATGGACAGCAACGACCTCAAACTCGGCGAACAAATTATGATCATCGGTCCGACCACAGGTGTCTACGAGGACACACTTACCGAAATCCGCGTGGACTTGGGTAATGTCCAGCAGACCGTGAAAGGCGAGTATTGCTCCATTCCCGTGAAGTCGTTGGTTAGGCGCGGCGATAAGGTTTATAAAGTAATTACAACGTTGTAGGGACGCATCGAATGCGTCCGCAATTTGTTTCAATTATGCAGAATTTCAATTTACATACCCACAGTGTTTATTCCGACGGCAAATCCCAACCCCGCGAAATCGTGGAAGAGGCCATCCGTCAAGGCTTAACTACGATTGGTTTTTCGGAACATAGTCCATTGCCATTTGACAATACATTCTCGGTGAAATCGGCCGACATGCCGCGTTATGTGGCGGAAATCGCCCAGCTGAAAGCGGAATTCAAGGACAAAATCGACATCTACTGCGCTTTGGAAGCTGACTATCTCACGGGCGTTTCCGAGCCTTTTGCCGTGACCAAGGAAAAGTATCACCTTGATTATCTGATAGGAGGAGTTCATCTCGTTATTGATCCGGCCCTTCGACAGGCTCAGGGACCTGCAAAATCCAAGGTCATTGAGCCTGTCGAAATGCCGGCCATTTCAGCGGATGAAATCTGGTTCATCGATGGCCCCAAGTGGGAAATCTATGACGAAGGCCTGCAAAAGTTCTTCAATGGCGACATCCGTCGTGCCGTGCGTAGATTCTTCGAGCAGTCAAATGAAATGATTGAAAACGAGCAGTTCGACATTATTGCCCACTTTGACAAAATCAAGATGCACAACCGCGATAGGTATTTTCACGAGGATGAGCCGTGGTATCGCAAACTCGCCCTTGAAACCCTCGACCTCATCCGGCAGAAAGGCCTCGTGATGGAAATCAACACGCGTGGCATCTACAAGAAACGCTACAATGGTTTCTATCCTTCGCCCTGGCTGATGGAGGAGGCCTGCAAGATGGGTGTTCCTGCCATCATCTCCGCTGATGCGCACCATTTTAGCGAAATCACACTTGAATTTGAAGCCGCAGAGGAAGCTTTGAAACGAGCTGGCTATCGCAGCGTGGTGAATTTTAAGGATGGACGCTGGGTTGAGGTACCGCTTTCGTGAAAAATCTCTGTGAAAATGACTGGTTTTCGGGATTTTTGCTAATTTTGCGGATGAATACGAACTGTAATGTCTAAACGAACACTTGATATTATCGAGTACACCATTGCCTTGGTGAATGAGTTTGCCAAACGTTTTGGCCTTTCTGAAACAGACTCTTTCAGATATATTGACCGTTACAATGGGATGAAACTGATAGAGCAATGCTATGGCATCATGCATACGCTTTCGTTTGCCGACAGTGTTGACGGCATGGCCTCGTATTGCAGAAGAAACGGAGGGACTTTGTAATGTTGTTGTATCATGGCTCAAATATGATAATCGATGAAATAGACCTTGCCAAGTCGCGTCCGTACAAGGATTTTGGAAAGGCATTTTATCTTTCGGCAGATGAAAAACAAGCCCGAGAGATGGCAAAGTTCAAAGTGCTGACGGGTGGAGGCTCAGCCGAGATTTCCGTTTTTGAGTTTGATGAATTATCGCTAGATGATTTGAAAGTCAAGCGTTTCGAGGAGTATACAGAGGAATGGGCGGAGTTCGTGTATAACAATCGCGACGA
>JAFRRE010000041.1 GCA_017428285.1 Bacteroidales bacterium
GCCATGAGCGACCGTCAGTGGGCCGCTATGATGCAGGGCGACGAGAGCTACGGCGGCGCCCGCTCGTTCTACCACATGAAGGACACCATCACCGAACTCACCGGTTTCGAGTATGTCATCCCCACCCACCAAGGCCGCGCTGCCGAGAATGTGCTGTTCTCCTACCTCGTGAAGCCTGGTATGGTTGTGCCTGGCAATGCCCACTTCGATACTACTAAGGGTCACATCGAGAGCCGTAAGGCCTTCGCCATCGACGTCACCGTCCCCGAGGCCTACGACACCCAACTGGAAGTGCCTTTCAAGGGCAACGTTAGCCTCGAGAAACTTGAGAAGGTGCTGAAAGAGAACCAAGGCAATGTGCCGTTCATGGTCCTCACCGTGACGAACAACACCGTCGGAGGTCAACCCGTCAGCATGCAGAACATCCGCGAGACCTGCGAGCTCTGCCACAAATACGGCGTGCCGGTCAACATCGACAGTGCCCGTTTCATCGAGAACGCCTATTTCATCAAGACCCGCGAAAAGGGTTACGAGAACAAGACCTTGAAGGAAATCGCATTGGAGATGTTCAGCTATGCCGACTCGATGACGATGTCTGCCAAGAAGGACGGTCTCGTCAACATGGGTGGTTTCATCGCCACCAACAAGAAGGATTGGTACGAAGGTGCCAAGATGTACTGCATCCCATTCGAAGGCTTCCTCACCTATGGCGGTATGAACGGCCGCGATATGGACGCACTGGCCGTCGGTCTGAAAGAGAACATTGAGTTCGAGATGGTCGAGACCCGCATCAAGCAGGTCCACTACCTGGCCCAGAAACTCGACGAGTACGGCATCCCCTACCAGCGTCCCGCCGGTGGCCACGCCGTCTTCGTCGACGCCGACAAGGTGCTGACCAACATCCCGAAAGAGGAATTCCCGGCCCAAACGCTGACTTGCGAACTCTATCTTGAAGCTGGCATCCGTGCCTGCGAAATCGGTTATGTTTTGGCTGATCGCGACCCGGTCACCCGTCAGAACCGTTTCGGTGGCAACGACTTTGTGCGTCTATGCATCCCACGCCGTGTTTACACCAATAACCACATGGACGTGATTGCTGCTGCATTGAAGAATGTGTACGACCGTCGCGACAGCATCAAGCGTGGTCTTGAAATCACTTGGGAAGCCGAGCTGATGCGCCACTTCACCTGCCAATTCAAGCGTTTGGGATAATGTAAATGCTTCACGCATTGCAAGGCTGAGTCTGCGACGGTCAACGCGTGGTGGAAACAGTCTATATGACAAGCTTTTTCGGGGATGCCTATTGGTTAGGTATCCCCGAATTTTTTGGAAAAACCTGTCATATATGGAAATTATGTGTATTTTTGCCACAAAATAAAATGATTAAGGAAATGAAAAAGACAGAAAACAAGAATTTCTTCATCAAATTGCTGGAAGACAAAGAGGCAATGAGGGAGTGTATTCAAAACGGAGGTGATGTGAACAAAACGGCAGAAGAACATGGAATTAAACTCGCAACTCCCTTATGAGTTGGTTCAGGAAGGACTGACTTACTATTTTGTCAACAAAGAAGGCATTAAGTATAGAGCCTATTTTGCTGATATATCTGCCTATTATCCCCAATTTCCCGACACATATTCTTTTAGTTTCGAGCCAGAAACCCCAAAAAAACATCCAGTTGACAATAGAATTTCTGCAACAATAGTGGAAATTTTGAGGCGTTTCTTTGAAAAAGAAGAGAATGCTATGATTATGGTATGTGACAGCGTTGATGGAAAGGAAGAAAAAAGGCGAAAACTATTTGACCGATGGTTTGAAAAACACGCGGACGATTCTATTCTAAAATATGATGCTTCTGCTCCATTGGAGGATTATCGATTGTATATTTCGATTTATTTCAAAAAGACCAATCCGAATAAATCTTTGCTGTTGCAATCCTTCTATGATTTGTTGAAAACGGATTTATATCAGATTGGTTTATAACTGTTTAAAAATGAATACTCTTTCAATCATCATCAATATCCTCTTCGTTCTCTGCTTGACCTCTCCAGTGGTCACTCGAGCGGTGGGTTTGGTCAATGCCGACGACAAGCCTGTGAAGAAGTATTTGATTCCATTGGTTTTCGGCCTTAGCCAAGGCGTCATGGCGGTGGCGGGCTACTATCTCGGCAAGCTAATGAGTCACCTTTTCGTTGACGAATTCGCTCCCTATTTGGTTTTTATGATGATGGTTGTGGTGGCTGTCAAGATATTTGTCGACTCCATGAGGGTGCTGAAAGGTAAGATGCTCTATACGGTTAGGAGTGATTGGGACTTCATCCTTCTCTCTGTAATGGCAGCATTTGATGTTTTCCTTATGTCGTTGACTGGACCTTTCTTTATACCTGTTCTACAACTGGGCAACTGGTTCTTCTTGGCCGTTGTCGTGGCAGGCTTTTTGTGGGCTCTTATTACCGTGCGCATCACCTTTGGTCCTGGCGTGATGAAGAAAATGAGCTTCATCGAATTCGCGACTTCAGTGTTCATGGTGGTGATAGCGATATTATACCTTTTTACTGATTTAATCTGAATAAAAATGAAACGCTTGCTTGCTTTTGTCTTCGCACTTTGTCTGGCCGTATGCGCTGTGGCTCAGCCACCAACCAACTATTACAACTCCGCCAATGGACTGACGGGCAACCAACTTAAGTCGGCCTTGCACAATATTATCAAGGGACACACATCTATCTCTTATGCCCAATTGTGGAATGCTTTCTGGAGTACCGACAACAAGGGCAATGGCATTGTGTGGGATATGTATTCCGACAATCCCAATGGTACACCTCCATACATCTATTATCTTGGTGAGGATCAATGTGGTAACTACACCAACGAAGGTTCTTGCTACAACCGCGAGCACTCTTGGCCTCAGAGTTGGTTCAACGAGCAGACGACACCGCGTACCGACTTGCACCATATCTTTCCAACCGATGGCTATGTGAACGGTCGCCGCAACAACTATGCATACGGCGAGGTGGGCTCAGCTTCATGGACTTCGCGCAATGGATCGAAGTTGGGTACTTGCAAGACCCCGGGCTTTTCGGGGACAGTCTTCGAGCCCATCGATGAGTATAAAGGCGATTTTGCCCGTGCCCTCATGTATATGAGCGTACGCTACTATACTGAGGATGGCAGTTGGGGTTCGAGTGATATGACTGCCAAATCGGAAATCAAGCCTTGGGCCATGACTATGTTGCTTCGTTGGAGCGAGCAAGACCCTGTCAGTCAGAAGGAAATCGACCGTAACAATGCCATTTACAACGACTACCAGCATAACCGCAACCCCTTCGTTGACCATCCGGAATATGCCCGTATGATTTGGGATCCGAATTGGACTGATGTCGAGGAAAGGAATGAGAATGTTTATCTTTTCCCCAACCCTGTTGAGTCAGGCCAGACGTTGCATTTAAGCGGAAACTGCAATGCATTTGATGCCATTGCCATTTGCGACATGTGTGGCCGCACGTTGCTCAAGGCTTCGGGAAATGCCGTGCAGGATTTCGCTGTGACGCTGCCCAATGGTTTCGCCAAGGGCTGCTATATGGTGAAATTGATGCGCAATGGCGCTGTGGTGAAATACGAGAAATTATTGGTAAAATGATATGTTGTGTGGAGACGTACGGCCGTACGTCTCCTACATAACATCACATCATTTTCTTGTGCCTGAAATAGATATAGAATCCTACGGCAACCAGCGCCATAAATCCCATAATGGCCCAAAATGCCCATGCGTATTCTTGTAAGGGCAGTGAAACGTTCATGCCGTAAAGACCTGTGATGAAGGTCAAAGGCAGGATGATGGTCGACACCAAGGTCAGGATTTTCATTGTCTCGTTGGTCTTGTTGGTCTGCATCGAGTCGAAGGTCATGGAGAGGCCTTCGATCAGTTCCTCATAGTCCTCGGTCATATCCCACAGCTTTTGCAGGTAGTCGAGGATATTGCCCCAGTAGTCTTCCATGTACTCCACATCATCGGTGAAGCCAGTCACCTTTCCTGTCTCAAAGAGGTGGAAGAGTCGCAGCTGCGGCTTGAAGATGGTGTTGATCAAGATGAGGTTCTTGCGCGTCACGCTGATGCGTTCGATGATTTTCACCTGTTTTTCCTGCAACAGTTCACGGTTGATCAACTCAACGTCCAAGCCGACCTTGCGCAGCAGATACACCGATTCGGTCATCAGTTTCTCGAGGATGCGGTAGAGCAGGATGTCGGAGTTGCGGAAACTCATCTCCTCGCCGTTTTGGATGCGCTCCTCATATTCTTCGAAGAGTTGCGAAACACCCCAAGGGTTCTTCTCTATGGAGATAATGTAATCTTTGCCCCAGAAAATCTTCACCTCCTTGATTTTCACGAACTTGTTCTGACGGTCAAAGTTGGGGAAATGAAGGATAAGGAAATAATAATCGTCGTAGATATCGATTTTCGGGCGTTGGTTCACCGATTTGCAGTCTTCGATGTCCAAAGGGTGGAAATGAAATCGGTCTTTCAGGAATTCAAAGTCTTCTTCCGTTGGGTTGTTGAGATGACGCCAAGTCAAGTTCCCGATTTTCAGGCTGTTAATCATAGGCCTTTCCCCCTTTCTTTAAAGTGAATACTGTGTTTACATCGGCGCAAAAGATTTTTCGCGCCGCGAAAATAATGTTTTTTGTTGAAAAAGGGAGAACAAAATTTGCAAAAAATGCAAATTTGTAGGTTTTACTTCCACTCGAATGTGTTGATCATGTGGTCGATGTCCTTGCGGATGAAGTTGATGACGGGCTGCATCGAGTCGTTGTCAGGCTGGAAGTTGAAGTATAATGCACCGCGCACGAAGTTCTTCGTGCTGTCAGTGAGATAGAACTGCATCGGGGTGGCCACGCCCTTGCCGTCCATCTCGATGAACAGGCCGTAAACTTGGTGTTCTTCGTTGGCAATCAAGCTGTCGCGCACGCCGTTGGCCTTTTGCAGGTGCTTGGTTACCATAGTGTGGACGTCCTCCAAATACTCGCCCAAGTTGCCATTCACGGGTTTGTGTGTCAGATGGATGGAGCCTTTGAATTGCGGCATTTCGATGTTGATCCAGTTTTTCTCATCAGGCGAGTAGCGGTCGTAGGTTAAATGGGCATAGTTGGGACAGTCGAAGCTGTAGCGCTCGATGGTGTCAACGTGGCTATATGACTTTTCTGGCAGGTCGATGCGGAAATAGCCTCGCGGCTTGGGCAGGTAGGATGTCTCGTCATCGCAAGAAGCGATAAAACAAGCTAAAACCATGGTTACCAGAGGAACTATGAACTTGCTGATTTTCATATTTGTTCTATTTGGTCGGCCCTTCGACGAGCTCAGGGACCTTAGGTTGCTGAGCTCATCGAAGCACCGGTTTATTCTTCATCAAAAATAACCTTTACTTCCTTGATGCGCTTGGTGTCGGCATCGGTGATCTCCATGTGGAATTTCTCAAAGTTGAACTTGAACCCGATTTCAGGGATGCGACCTTCGATTTCGAGGATGAGTCCAGCCAAGGTGTCGGCTTCGCCTTGCATAGGTTCGAAGTAGTTTTCATCCACGCCGAACACCTTGCAGAAATCGACAATACTAGTCTGGGCCTTAAAGAGATAGGAGCCGTCTTCAAGTTGGGTATAGTGTTCCTCCACGTTGGCTTCGTCAAACTCATCGTTGATCTCGCCCACGATTTCCTCAATCACGTCTTCCATGGTAATCAAACCCGAAGTGCCGCCATATTCATCTACAACGATGGCGATGTGAATCTTTTTTTCGCGGAAGTCTTGGAACAGGTCGTTGATCTTTCGGTTCTCGGGCACGAAGAAGGCAGGACGAAGGAGTTTCTGCCATTCGTAGGATTGGGCATCAAGGTAGGGGAGAAGGTCTTTTACGTAAAGGATGCCTTCCACTTGGTCCAAGGTCTCGTCGTAAACGGGAATCCTTGAGAATCCGCTCTTGATGACCACAGCCAGCATCTCGGTGAATTCCATGCCTTTTTCCACGCCGATGATGTCGACACGAGGAATCATCACACCGCTTACCTCTTTCTCACTGAATGAGGCGATGCCCTTCAGCATCTGTTTCTCGTCGAGCGGGGTGGATTCTTCGGTGGCGATGTCGACCGCAGTGGAGAGGTCTTCCATCGAGATCTCGCTTTTCTTTTTCTCCAAGTGCTTGTCCATGAACGAGGTGGAGTTGACCAATAACTTGCTCAAAGGTTTGAAAAGACCAATGAGGAATCGCAGTGGTCTGGCCATGAAGCGGGCCATCTTGACGGGACGCTTGCCGGCATAGATTTTCGGCGTGATTTCGCCCACGATGAGAATCATGGAAGTGACAATCACCGCTTCTAAGAGAAAAGCAGCCACAGGGTAGTTCACCATGTCGAACAGTAGCGCCATGATATAGGTCGACAGCAAGGTGATGGTGACATTCACGAAGTTGTTGCCAATCAGGATGGTGGCCAACAGAGTCTTGGGTTTCTCGCGGAGCTTCAGCACGAGTTTGCTTTTGGCATCGTTGCGCGATTCGAGGTCTTCGACGTCAGCGGGCTGAAGCGAGAAAAAAGCCGTTTCGCTGCTTGAGATTAAGGCAGAAGCGATGAGCAACAAAGCAAGCACCACCAATCCAATGATGGCGCCTATAGGTTGCTCGGAAAATCCTTTGTAGAAGTTGTTTGAAACAACGGTGAGAAGTCCTATGAGAGGGTCAGGGTCTGGTGTTTCCAAAATCTTATGATTTAAAATTCAAGCTGCAAAATTACGAATAATTTTGACATAGTGCATCATTCCGTTAAAATGGCAGGTCATTACCCTCGTCTTGGGTGGGTGCTTGTGGAGTATAACCTGGTGCAGGCTCGGGAGCGGGAGCGTAAGGTTGACCATACGACGATTGCTGTACGGGACGGGCGGGTGCCATCTGCATCATCTTGTCGGCATGGACCTCGGTGACGTAGCGCATAATGCCTTGCTGGTCGGTGTATTGGCGGGTGCGCAGTTTGCCTTCCACATACATCAAGTCGCCTTTGGCATAGTTGCGGCGGCCATCAGCAATGTCGTTGGCGAGGTTGCCCCATACCACGATGTTGTGCCAGTCGGTCTGCTCCACCCAATTGTTGTCGCGGTCGCGATAACGTTCTGAGGTGGCCAATGTGGCTGAAATTTTGCGGTTGCCGTTTTCGAATGTGGTAACTTCAGGGTCTTTCCCGAGTCGGCCAATGAGGATGACTTTGTTCAAGCTTGCCATAATGTAGTTTTTTTAAGTGTTTAAGTATAAATCAATTAAGCGAGGAATAGGGAAAGTACCCAAATCCATTTCGGGGGTCAAAAATAAATCTTTTGTTTCAATCCGCAACATTTTTTTTTCAAGTTTTATTTCGATGAATTGGGCGATGATGGTACGATGGGTCAGCTTGTGGGTGAAGACAGGGGAGACCTTTGTAATGGTAAATGGCTTGTTTCCAATGAGTTGATCGAATTGCTCGGAGGCCATGACCTCTTCCACAGTCATAGGTTTTTCGCTTTCGATGCAGGGAAAATCATAGAGGTTTTTCCAAATGTCATTGTCGCTGCGCTTGTGCAGGTAAACATTGTCTTTTATTCTGATAACCAAATAGTTGAAATATCTTGTGCTGACCTTGACCTTTTGCAGTTTCACTGGGCGCTGCATCACGGTTTGATGGGTGAGGGACAAACATTGGGCTTGCAGCGGGCAAAGCAGGCAGTTGGGATTCTTGGGTGTGCAGTGCAAGGCACCAAACTCCATCATGGCTTGGTTGTGGAGGCCAGGTTGTTTGCGGTTCAGCAGTTCCTCGGCAAGATGGGCGAAGAGGGTTTGGCCTTCACTAATATTAATAGGTGTGTCGATGTCGAAGAGACGCGAGAGCACGCGATACACATTGCCGTCGACCACGGCGAGTGGCAGGTTGAAAGCTATAGATGCGATGGCAGCTGCGGTATAGCTGCCAATGCCTTGAAGCTGTTTAAGTTGTTCGAAATCAGCGGGGAATTGCCCTTCATATTGTTCCACGACTTGTCTTGCACACTTGTGAAGATTGCGGGCACGTGAGTAATAACCGAGACCTTGCCACATCTTCAGCACCTCTTCCTCCGATGCCTTTGCAAGGTCGGTCACGGAGGGCCAACGCTCAATAAAACGCAGGTAATAGTCCATGCCTTGGTTGACACGGGTCTGTTGCAGGATCACCTCGGAAAGCCATACCTCGTAGGGCGTAGGGTCGTGTCGCCAAGGGAGGTCGCGACGGTTTTCGGCGTACCAATTAATTAAGGTGTCGTGTATGATGTTCATCATTGTTTGTGGGGCGAAATTCTTTATTTATAACTCATTAGAAGAAAAAAATTGCATTAATAGGGCCTACGTATTGAAAATGTTCGTACCTTTGCCGCAAATTTACAACAAACATTATAACTAACCATTAAATAAGAGAAAAAATGACAAAAGCAGAAATCGTTGCTGAAATCGCAAGCAAGACCGGCATTGAGAAAGGTGCTGTGCAGAATGTTGTGGAGAACTTCATGGAAGTTGTGAAGAACGCTATGGCAAAGGGTGAGAACGTTTATCTGAGAGGCTTCGGCAGCTTCATCATCAAGACAAGAGCTGAGAAGACCGGCCGCAATATTGGCAAGAACATCGCCATCACCATCCCTGCCCACAAGATTCCGGCCTTCAAGCCTGCCAAGACCTTCATGAACGCTGTAAAATAAGAAACAACTTGTAAAATCTTTATACTATGCCAAACGGTAAGAAACACAAAAGACACAAGATGTCGACGCACAAGCGCAAAAAACGCTTGAGAAAGGACAG
Source organism: Bacteroidales bacterium (assembly GCA_017428285.1). Next base: position 8,840 of record JAFRRE010000041.1, read on the forward strand.
ACACAAGAAGAAATAAGCTCTTCTTGAGCCTAAACACGACAATAACACAGCATTGGCTAATCCCATTGTTGTGTTATTGTTTTATCAATCAAAACGTTAACCCCAAAGTAAAACACTATGTCTGAAGAACAACAACAAGAGGTTGTAGTGGAAGTGAAGACAGTGACGCGCGATTTGGTCATCAACTCGCACGCTTCGGAGGTTGACATCGCTCTTCTGGAAGACAACGCACTTGTCGAACTTCACAGAGAAAAGACCAACAACCAGTTTGCGGTTGGTGACGTTTACTTGGGCAGAGTGAAGAAGATTCTGCCAGGTCTCAACGCCGCTTTTGTGGACGTGGGCTATCCCAAGGAGGCTTTCCTGCACTATCTCGACCTCGGCCTGCAGGCCAATTCGTTGATGAAGTACAAGAAAGCAGTTGTCGGTGGCGATGATGTGCCCATGGACAAGTTCAAACTTGATCCCGACCTGCCCAAGAATGGCAAGATTGGGGATTTGCTCAACGTGGGCGACCTGCTCCCCGTACAAATCGCCAAGGAACCCATCCACACCAAAGGACCGAGAATCACCGCTGAGGTCTCCTTTGCGGGTCGTTATCTCGTCCTCGTCCCCTTCTCCAACCGCATTTCGGTATCCCAAAAAATCCGCAGCAGCGAGGAACGCAACCGTCTCCGCCGTCTGATTCAGAGCATCAAGCCCGCCAACTATGGCGTCATCATCCGTACCGTCGCCGAAGGCAAAAAAGTGGCCGACCTCGACGCCGACCTGCGTTCTTTGATTTCCAAGTGGGAACAGTGCATCATCGAGATGAAGAAGATGACGACCTTCGGCAGGATGGTCAGTGAGATGGACCAAACCAGCGTCATGCTGCGCGATTTGCTCAACGAGTCGTTCAACAACATCCATGTGAACGACGAGAAACTCTATGAAGAGATCCAGAAAAACATTCAGACTTTCGCACCGCAAAAAGTTGATATTGTGCAACTTTACAAAGGCAAAGAACCTATCTTTGACTATTTCAATGTTACCAAGCAAATCAAAGGCTTTTTCGGTAAGATCGTCACCATCAGAAACGGTGTCTACCTTGTCATCGAGCACACCGAGGCCATGCATGTCATCGATGTGAACAGCGGCCATCGGGTGAACAAGGAGAATTCGCAGGAAGACAACGCTTTCCAAGTCAACATTGAAGCCGCCAAGGAAATCGCGCGCCAGTTGCGTTTGCGCGACATGGGCGGCATCATCATCGTCGACTTCATCGACATGCACGAAGCCAAACATCGCAAGGATCTGTTTGACGCTTTGGTCGAAGCCATGGCTCACGACCGTGCCAAACACACCATTCTTCCCCCGACGAAGTTCGGCCTCATCCAAATCACGCGCCAACGCGTGCGTCCTGAGACGGAGGTACAGGTGCAGGAGAAATGCCCTGTGTGCGCCGGCGAAGGCAAGATTCGCCCCGCCATCCTCTTCATCGACGAAATCGAAAACCACCTCAAGTACCTCATGGTCGACCAAAACGAGAATCATTTGACCTTGCAGGTGCATCCTTTCATTTATGCCTACCTCTCCTTGGACGGCCTGTTTTCGATTCGCCGCAAATGGATGAAGAAATACGGAAAGAAGTTCAAGGTGCAGTCGATGCCCGAATTCCATGTTTTGCAGTACAACTTCCAAAACGCCAACGGCGACGACATCAAACTATAAGGAAGTGCTGCCCAAAAAACCTCGAAAAGCCGTCCCAAACGATAATGGGACGGCTTTTTTCGCATAAAAAAGTAAGGACATCGGCTTTTGTGGCAGAATGTTATTTTGTTGATTTACAGAATAATCTGATAAGGACATCCCAAAAAAGTAGGGACATCGCCTTCTGGTGAGCCTCGCACCTCTTGACAAATGTTTTTTTGCTATATTTTTGCGTCAGAGAAACGGACAAAAAGTGTGAGTCATGAATAAAAACCTGAAATCCCTAATCCTAACAGCCGCCGTTTGCCTCGCTTTGGTAGCCTGCGATAGCCAAGCGAAGCGCATGGAACAGGCAAAAGTATTATATGAAGAAGGCATGCAACTGCGCGAGCAACGCCGCTCCGAAGAGGCCGCCGAGAAGTTCCTGCAAGGGTTGGCTCTCGTGCAGCGCTCGGACAAGACCGCCGAGACCGTCCAATTGGAAGGTCAGCTCTGCGACAACCTCGGCGCCATGTACCTCAAGCACGGCCTTTTCGAGGATGCCTTCAAGCAACATCAGCAGGCACTGAACTGCTTTAAGCAGACTGCCGACTCCACGGGCATGATGAACGCCTACCGCAACAGCGGTCGGGCGGTGCGGGCGCAGGAGCAATATACACAAGCCAAGCAATACTACGACTCGGCCTTCCGTGTGGCTACCTTCATCAACGACCAAAACATGCTCGCTGACCTCTACCTCGAGATGGGTCGCGACTATTACATGGAGACGGGCAACTTCGCCAAAGGCATCGAGAGCGTCAACCAAGCCTTGGAAATCGGCCTCGGCGACAACGACACCGACATCGCCCACATGACCTTGGGCATCCTCTATTATTATTCGCGAGAAAACGACAAGGCAAAGTCGTTTTTGAATCAAGCCCTCCGCAGCGAGCGGGCGGGACTGAAGATGTCTGTCTATCAGACGCTTTACGCCATCGCCTACAGCGAGGGTGACTACCAACAGGCGGTGAAATACCACACGCATTTTTCAGACAACTTGGTGCAAGCCGATGCGGAGCACTCCAGTGAGACAATGCAAAGAATCAAGGCGGAATACGAGTTGAAAGCCCAACAAAGCGAACTCGAGAGCCTGCACCGCACCCGCGATCTAAAACTCTATTTGATTATCGCCTTGGCGGTGATAGCCTTGCTCGTCATCCTCTTGATTGTGAGGAAGAAAATCAGCGACCACAAGTTGGAGATGGAGCACTTCGGGCGACAGGTGGAGCGCGACCAGAACCGCATCCACGAGTTGGTGAGCGACATGGAGAACCTGATCCGCACCAACGACGAGTTAAGGCGCAGCCAGCAGTCGCTCCCGCCGAAGGATTTGATGTCGATCCAGAAAATCTTGACACGAAACAAGATCATGACCACCGCGCAAGCCCTCACGGAAGAAGTGAACAACGACTCGCTCAACTTCGAGTTGACCGACAACGACTGGAACGACTTCATCAGTCTCACCGACTTGGTCTTCGACGGCTTCTCGCAGCGGTTGTTGCAACTCTACCCCAAACTCAGCAAGTGGGATGTGCGCATCTGCTGCCTCTCCAAAAACGGCTTCTCCAACCAAGTGATTTCCATCCTGTTGGACACCCAGACCGACTCTTACTACAAACGCAAAACCCGCATAAAACAGATGAAGATGGACCTCGGGGATGATAATCGCACTTTTGAGGAAATCGTGAATGCTGTATGAGAAACTACGGATTACACGGATTTGACGGAAATATTCATCAAAATGGAATTTGTATAATCCGTAAAATCCGTAGTTAAAAAATGAAATCAAATAATTAACAATCAAATAATTAGACCTATGAAAAGATTAGTGTTAACTTTAGCGATTTCGCTCGCCTTCGCACTTGTTAGTATGGCGCAAACCTCGTTCACATTTGACGATGGTATTCTTTATGGATGGACCACCATCGATGCGGATGGCGACGGGAATAACTGGCAACTATCTACTAATGGTGGGTTGTCTGGCAATGTTTCTGATGGGATGGTGCTGTCTTATTCTTTGGATGGCGCTACTGGAGATTCCTTAACGCCAGACAATTACTTCGTTTCGCCTCGAGTGACCTTGAGCCAAGAAAACAGTTATATTTGTTTCTATGCTCGTGCTTTAGATGAGTCACATCCAGCTGAACATTTTGGTGTAGCCATTTCCACTACGGTAAACAACGACCCTTCGGCTTTTACTATGTTGCAGGATTGGACACTTCATGTTTCCCTTTATCCAGATGAATGGATTTTTTACACTGTTGATTTAAGCCAGTATGCTGGTCAGGAGGTCTATCTTGCCTTCCGTCATTACCCTTTGAATGGAATGGTAGAATCCGCTGTCCGCATAGATGACATCTATATTGAGGGTGAGTTGATTGATGGGCATGAAATATGGAATCCTTTAAATCTTCCGGGTACATTAAAGGGGGTAAATGCCCAAGGCGACCTGTACAGTATAAGTTCTGATACTTATCCTGCCTCATTGGTGCGCTCTCATGACGATGGCGAGACATGGGAAACCGTATTCACCGACAGTTTCGGAAACATGGCTATCGGAGACAAAGGCAGGATATTCCTGATATGCGACCGCATCGTCAATTACTCCGACGACAATGGCGATACATGGCAACAGACTTCACCTATTAATACTGATACTGGCTACAACTGGTTCAGTTGCATGGATATGCGCTCCCCATCAAACGACACGCTTGTCGGTTATTCTTCACCCTATTTGATTTGGACACTTGATGGTGGTGCCACTTGGGACTCAACCCGCATTGCCGTCATGGAAGACCACCAAGAAATCAGCGACCTACTCGTCAATGAAAACGGTGATGTGTATGTTAGCATTTGGTATTATGTCGGGTCTAACATCGGTGTTTACCATTCCACCCTTTCTGATATGCGCAATTGGGAACTTGTTGCGTTTCAGGGTTATAGCGTCAGGGACATGGATTTTGACCCTGATGGCAATGTGGTTTGCGGTGTTTATGGAGGTTTTTCTGGCTTTGAGCATATACATGGCTTTTATGCTGTTCATGCCAAAAATGTTGGAATTGCCGACAATGGCATTGTATACAGATGGAATATGGCTGAAAATAATTCGGCTGTTTTGGCCTATTCCTTTGACCACGGAGAACACTTTACCGAAATAGGAGAAGTTCTTCCTTTAGCTGAGCCTGCTCCTGGTGGCGAGGACGGTTTCCTTTCCAAAGGTCATGACAATCATTTGTACTTTTACGGCAATGGACTATACTATAAGAGCCGCCGAAATGCTGATAACATTCAAACTAGTGGTGTCTTGACGCGAGTCTCCGCCCCTTATTTCGAGCAAAATGCCAGCGACAACCGCTTGGCCATCGTCAAGGACAATGTGGCTTTATATATAACCGTGAATGGTTATTGGCCTAATCCCGACGCTGATGAGCTCATTGTCAATTCTGCTACCATTCCGTTAGGCTCTGAAATCGAAGCCGTTGGAACTTATTCCATTATGCATGACCAAAATGGCGACAGCTTTAGGGTGTTTGATATTGAGAGACTTGAAAATCCAACATACCAATCCATTATCGGTTATTTGATGCAAGGATACTTCGATATAGAAAGTACCGATGATGTTTGCGCATGGTACCTTGGGGATCAATCGACCTTTGATGAGATTTATAGGAGGTATGGCAAACGATGGATTATCACCATTAATGGAGAAATGCAAACAGAACTAGAACTCCCTGATTTCAATGGCATACAGTTGTCCGATTCCATACGATATACCTTAACTGGTATTCCTGACAGCATCGTCGGCTATTATGGCCGTACAATATATTTTCTTGAATTGACCAATGTCATTCCATATGAGCCCAACTTCACTGCCAATGGCATACTCACTACCCAAAGCGACCTTTGTCTTTCCACACCATGCGGTGAAATACCTTATTTGTCGCTGGATGAAGGTGATGGACGGCATTACCTTACCCTTGTGGACAAGATGCAGCATAACTATATCAATGACAATCTTTTTGAGGAAGGCGTTCAGGCGCAAATTCATGGCATAGAAACCACGCATTATGACCTTTTCGGAGCACCATTCAACACTCTCGACATCCTTGAAATGGAAACCTCTATTGATAGTACTTTGGTTGGCGCTGTGGTAAATGCACCTAACCCGCCTATTGGGGCCAACCCTCCTCTTGATTTGGAACTTGCTTTTACGCATAATGGTGTTCTGTACTATACCCCCAATGTCCATGAATGGTGGTTGTATGAAACGGGTCCAGCTTATGGCCATGGAACTTATTGCTATGCTGTCGATAACGACACGTTGTTTGTCGGTAAGGAAGTAACTGCCCAAGTGACGGCTTCCACTATGCGCATTGGTAATAGTCTGAAACCTTACTATTGGGTTAATCTCAACCATGCGGACTATTACGACCACATAGAGACGCTTCATGGCAGATTGGTTATTACCAATGAGTTGTATGACTATGGGGTCTACGCTTTTGTCACAGATGACAATGAGGCATTTCTTATAGAACCTTATTTTATTGGGGCTGCGATGGAAAACGAGCTTGCTATAGGCCAAGACACCCTCCATGTAGGCTCTTCGTTCACCGCCACTGGCGAGGTGTTCCAATGGCATAGCTATGATTTTTACAGTCCCTATCAATTCACTGGCATCAGTATTCTGGAGATTAGTGACATTGGAGCAATTTTCCCATTAAGTAACGAATGGTACTACGAAATCCAGAACGACGACGGCAGCATCACCTATCAACACCTTTATCAATCTGGCGACACCATTGTCAACGATGAGCCGACGCAAATCCTTGTGAAGATCAATACCCTTTACGACAAGGGACTGCGTGATGAAGTGACGCACGAATATATCCAAGAACGCGACGGCAAGGTGTATTGGTGGAACAAGACCTTGGGCGAGTTCACTGTGCTTTATGATTTCAATGCCGAAGTGGGCGACTCGTGGGAAATCAAGGTGGGAGAGGAAAGCCTTATGATGTATGTGGAAGCCGTGGAAGATTTCGAATACGAAGGCAAAACCTATCGGATGCTGCGCGTAAGTGATTCAGACGGCCTCTTTAGTGGCGACATTGTGTGTGGTGTTGGCCACCTGACCAGTTTCTTCCCCGAGCGTTTGATGGGCAATGGCGACCGTATGCGCGTGAAGGGTCTGCGCTGCTACTGGATTGAGGATGAACTGGTCTTCAAAATCGGCGATGAGGACTGCGATGCCATTTATGAAGAATTGCATGGGATGGAGGAGGACGGCCCTTCGACGGGCTCAGAGGCCTTAACGATATATCCCAACCCGACCAACGGCGTTTTGTTTGTAGAGACGCGGTGCGCCACGTCTCTACCAGACCAAACCTACCGCATCACCAACCTGATGGGCCAAACCGTCCTTTCGGGCAACATCACCAATGAAACCCAACGGATTGATGTGTCGGCGCTGCCTCAGGGTATGTATTTCATTACGGTTGGCGAAACGACACGGAAATTTGTAATACGTTAATTGTGGTCTTGTAGGGCTGTCGTATTACGGCAGCCGCACACGGAAAACCGACAGCGGCTGCCACGGTGTGACAGCCCTACAAACCAAAACGAATAAATGAATAACAATCAAAAACATACGACAATGAAAAGAACCATAATTTTTGCAGCTTTGATGTGCTGCATGATGTCGGTAACGGCACAAGAAACCAAGAACACGAAGAGAGTCAACAACACGCTCGGCGTTTGCATGATGGGCAAGACGATGCAGTGCAACGGCGTCACGATGTCGTACCTCGCATCGGAGCAGGGCAAGATGGCCTTCGCCTACGGCCTGGAATACAATCGCGAGTACATTTTAGGCAAAACACCCCTTGGCATCGTGACGGGTGTGCGTCTTGAGTACAGCCGACCCTATGCCAAATTCGTGGAAGAGGATCAAACCCTCGAAGTGAAAGCCCACGACCTTACGGGTGTGCTTCCCGTTATGCTGCAATACCACGACAAGCTGGGCGACCACACCGAGCTACAGCTTTTCACAGGGCCGAGCCTTGATTTGGTGCTTTTCCGCAAGACGGATGCTTCTGGAATCGTATCGGGAAGCGGCAGTTATATCTTCGGGAGCCCGCTAGACAATACCGGTAAGCCCGTATGGCATTGGATTGGTTTGTCGTGGAATTTCGGCATCGGAATCCAATACAACGACATCGCCTTCAAGATTTCAACAGGTTATGGTTTATTGAACCATTTCGACAAGGACTATACAGCCCAGTACATGGGCTATCCGCTCCGCATCAACAGGCCTGTTGTGGGTACGGTGATGTTCAAATTCTGAGATAAGAATATAAACAACCAATGATTATGAATAAGACTAATAGACCTATGAAAAGATTAGTATTAACAGTAACAATTCTGCTCGGCTTCGCACTCGGTGGCGTGGCGCAGCAAGTCTCTTTCGACTTTGAAGACGGCACACTTCAAGGTTGGACTGTCCTCGATGGCGATGGCGACGGCGACGGCCATTGTTGGGAACCTTCTATTGGCGGTATGGGCCACAATTCCAACGGGATGGTGATGGCTTATTCCAAAGACTATGCCACGGGCGAACCTCTTACACCAAATGAGTATCTTGTTTCTCCACGATTGGTTTTGAATGAATGGCCCGTTATCAATTTCTTTGTTTGTGCTTTGGATGAAATCTATTGTGCAGAGCATTTTGGAGTTTCCATCTCAACGACAGTCAACGATGACCCGCTGGCTTTCACGCTCTTGCATGATTGGACTTTAACCGCCAAAGATGCGGGAAACCGTCAGGGCAATTGGTACGAGTTCACTGTCGACCTTTCTGCTTATACAGGTCAAGAGGTCTATGTCGC
>JAFRRE010000042.1 GCA_017428285.1 Bacteroidales bacterium
AAGATGTGTCGCAGCCTGCAACTTGACCCATTGGCAGGTTTTGAACCTCAATTTTGCCCCTGAAACGTTTCAATCGCTGGAATCGCCTTTATCCATTGGGCTTCAGCACATGTCACAGCCTGCAAAATGACCTATAAGTCTCAAAAGGGTATTTACTCCCGCCATCTTAAAGCCTCTTTGCAAGCCTGCCACACCTTCGCCGCTAATTTCTCCTAATCCCGTTTGGCAAGCGCTGAGAACCACCAAATCGGTGCCTCGAAGGTTCATATTGGCTATCTCTTTAGCAGACAAAATGCCATCCTCCACGCCCTCCATGGCCATATAGCCCTCTCTTAATGCGTTGTTTGCGCCCGAAAAGAGTATGGCGGAACGAGACAGGTCGTAATCTTCTTGCGACGGTCCTAACTCATAATCATTGTACATCATCAAATCATATCTTTCAAGGATTTCTCCCACCTCACTCGCATCTTGCTTAGTCCAATAAAAGCCATGAGTGGCCACATGAAGCAAACTTACGTCATGGCCTGAAAGATCCTTAAATGATGATTCGGTGCCATTCTCACCAACGACCAAACTGACATCTATCTTGGCTTCTTTGAGCATTGTGTATATTGAATTAGCTTCGACCAATGTACCTTCCAAACCGGCTACACTATAATCCGTCACAACAACTCCGCGGTCTTCAGCTGATGTCCTATCCTCGACAACAAGGCCTTCAATTCCCATATCATAATTCAGTCCACCATACACAACCGCGTTCTTGATTTCGGGTCTTTGCTTCTTTGCAACAATCTGTCTTGACGATGTTAGCCTGTACAGGTTCAACCTTTCATTCAGCGAGCCTTGCCCGTTGTTGGCATATTCAATGGGCAACCAATAAAGTTCACCAGCTGGACAAAAATAAACATTTTCCACACCGTCCAATTCTGTTTCGAGGGGCTTCCATACCAAATCATACAAATCTATGTCGTTCATATTAGATGCAGTAAACAATTCCACAAAATGAGGTGACTTATAATCTTTCTTCAAAGTAAGCGCACAATAATATGAACTATCACTACTCAACGAAACTTCTAAAAACTCAATAGCCAAATCGTTGGTTCCCAACCGAGATTGCACTTGTTTCCAATCCACATTAAGATTTCTATTCAATTCACCGTATGAAGCAAATCGTTTTTGCAAGTCTTTTTCCAACGTGTTGGAAAGGATCTCAAGGGAATCAACATTCAAGCGATCAGCAATAGGTTTCTCGTATTCCTTAGCTACCAGATTCCTACAATACTGCAACCGATCAAACAACCCTTGTGATTCTTCATCACCACTGTCCAATATCAAATCTCGTAAGCCGGTTTCTGCATTCAGCAACAAACCTTTACTGAACAGCAATCCATCGTATGTGGCACAAATAAAGTCACTGTCATCACGAAGCATATTAGCATACGACGGCATGTTGCTTGTAAAAAACCAATTGTATTTGTTCCAGTAAAACGCTCTTTCCTTATTGGTCAAATATGAAAACTTCTCCTCCACTTCCTCTTTGATAATTTGCGAATAACGAATAAAGCAATCCGACATCTCCTTTTTCATGCCCAATCCATGATAAAGATTTCCAAGATTGTAATATACATTATCATATTGGAATGCGTGGTCTTCGCCGAAAATCCTCTTATTCATCTCCAAGGCATGCAACAAATAGGTTTTCGCTTCCTCATAATTATTCATTGCAATATAGTCCAATGCCATATTACTCAATGTTGTTGCAATCCTTGGATGATCGTCCCCATATAGCTCATGCAGGATTTCCAAGGTCTTTTGTCCATATTCCAGCGCTCTTTCATATTCCCCATTCCTACTATATGCAACCGACAAATTATTCAATGTCGTTGTAACGGCAGAATGTCTTTGACCATAGAATTCCACTTCAGTATTATACACCTCTTCATAACATACGATTGCTTTGTCATATTCCCCTGAATATATGAATATTGACCCTAAATTATTGATGATGGAACAATAAGATTTGGCTCTTTTGATTTCAACATCATTCAACAAGGCCGCGTTGTTTTTCTTCACCAAAGAATCGCCCAATAACTTCAAAGCCTCATCCAAATAAAAGACTGCATGTTGATAATCGCCCATTTCTTTATAAGCTTCAGACAAGTTATTATAGATAGTTGAGTTTTGGGTGATGTCAAGAACATTCTTAAACAATTCAATACTATTATCTAATTCATTTATATCCAAATAGCACATTCCCAAATCATTAAGAATCAAAGCGTAAAAATTGTTATTATCGCCATGAACATCCTTTGAGAGTTCCAAAGCCCTAGTCAAATAGTTGATTGCTTTATCATAATCGCCCATAGAGCGATAGGCATTCCCGATCTTTCTCAGGCAGGCGATGTATTCGGCATCAGAAGTCTCCCTTATTGGCTTTATTAAAGAGAGTGCTTCCTCGTAATACTGAATAGCCAAACTATATTTCTCCATCATCGAATAACATGCTGCGATTTGATACAAGGTCAGCAAATAACTATCTTCAGCGCCTTGCTCTTTCTCTATATCCAGTGTTTGCAAAAATACTTCGACCGCTTTTTGGAATTCCTTCATCTCAAAATAGCACAAACCTTTAAACGCAATATCATTAATCGTGGCCGATTCTCTGCCATTTGTTTTTTGCAACTCCGACAGTCTTCTATCCATCCAATATATTGCGTTTTCATACTCGCCAAGTTTGTAAAGGCAAATGGTCAAACCATTCATTGTGACAGCCGAATACCAATGATGGACTTCGTCATCGATAGTGTCCATTATGGCAATTGACAAGAGATACGCTTCCTTTGCCTCATTGAATTCTCCCAAAGAATAGCAGCATCCGGCATAATAACTTAGATAATCAGCATAATATTCGTTCGTGTCACCAATCTCAACAGCATAGATGCTCAGCAGTTTTTCATACGCCTGTTTCGCCTTGTCAAATTGCTTCAATTCTTCATAACATTCACCTAAAAGATCCAACATATCAATGAGACTGTCATCATCCTCGCCATATTCTCTTTTTAAGATCACTAGTTCTCTTTCGAAATATCTAACTGCTTCCTCAAAGTTCTCCGTTTCATAATAACAAATACCCAAATCTTCATAGAGGGTTTCGAATTCCGAATCGAAAACATCCAATGAATCCAATAGAATGTTCAATTCCTTGTCAAAACAGACAGCCGCATTGGAATAGTCTTTCATAGTATAATATGTACTACCCACATCATGCAAAGCATCTGCATATTCTGTAGAACGTTCCCCTTCGATTTGCATATACAATTCCGCCATTTTGGAAAAAGCTCTTACAGCCTTAGAATAATAATATGATTCTTGAGTTGCTAATCCCATATCCCTATAGCCAAGTCCCACAAACCAAAGAGGTTTCACTCTGTAATAATCAAGGCCATCATTTTGCAATATCTTGTCTTTGTCTGATTCGATGATGTCATATACCTTTTCATAGCATGCATCTGCCCCTTCCATGTCATTCGACCTCCTGAGGCCCTCACCCTGGTTTAACCAACGGGTAATATCATCCCTCCAAAAGTCAGATTGAGCAAAGGATACATTAAAAGTAACCAAACAAAACAACAATACAAAGAATTTCAATTTACCACTCATAAACTTGTTTTAATTTAAAGCTATGCAAAAATATGAAACTTTTTCAACGATTTATCATCAATAGCAATAAAGACACCTTGTATAATCGAATTTTTCATATTTTTGCAATAAATTATTCTATGTATGTTGAAAAAAGCATTTCTTATTCTTGCAATCATAACATCGGCCACATGCTTTGCCCAGTCTGAGAAACGCCTCGCTCTCATAGTGGGCAACTCAGATTACGGCTCAGGCAACTCGTTGAAAAACCCTGTAAATGACGCCAAGGATGTATCGGCTAAGCTGAATAACATGGGGTTTGATGTGATTACTCTTCTTAATTGCAGCCTGTTGGAAATGGATGATGCCGTCGATGAGTTCGGCAAAAAAGCCAAAAACTACGACATTGCCTTGTTTTTTTATTCTGGACATGGTTTGCAATTAAACAATGAAAACTTTCTAATCCCTGCAAATGCACAATTGAATTCCGAGGCTGATGTAAAATACAGATGTATCAATGTCAATCAAGTACTTGACAAACTGGATGAATCAGGATGCCCGATGAAAATCATCGTTTTAGATGCATGCCGTGACAATCCTTATGAGCACAGTTGGCACAGATCTACAGGTTCTGGTGGCTTATCAATCATCAACGCTTCAAAAGGAACGCTGATTTCATACGCCACTAGTCCAGGAAAAACTGCTGGAGATGGAAAAGGGAGAAACAGCCCTTACACTGCAGCATTCCTTAAAACATTGGACACTCCAGGATTAACACTCTTGAACTTTTTTAATGAGATTAGCATTTTTGTACAAGAAGCCACAAACGAAGAACAAACTCCATGGACCATCAACAGTGCCATTAAGAGGGACTTTTGCTTTAACTATGGAAGAACACCTTCAAAAAACAGCAAAAAAGAGAATCAACAAAACGTTGGTATTCAAGAGCAAAAAGAACAGATTGACAAACTACTCAGAGATGCTCAGAACAAATACGATATAGCCATGGATTACATCAAGAAAGAAGACTACAGCAACGCTATCTCTTTTTTAATAGAATCTGCGGATATGGGCAATGACAATGCCCAAAATTACCTTGGAGACATGTATTATCGAGGGATTGGTATAGAACAAAACGATTATTTGGCCGCCACCTATTATTTGAAAGCTGCCAATGCCGGAAATTATAATGCACAATTTAACATAGGATGGATGTATGAACATGGTTATGGGGTAGAACCCAATATCGAGACAGCATTAAATTGGTATCACCAGTCATCTTTACAAGGATTTAAGCCTGCGTATGACAACTGGATTCGCCTATTCGAAGAGTACATGTCACTCGATTCAAATAGTATAACTTCAACGCAACAGGATGATTTGGAATTCAAAATCAACGGTGTCCCTTTCACAATGAAGTATGTTGAAGGTGGAACGTTTTTGATGGGCGCCCAAAATCAAAACCCAGATAGAGATAATTATAGTGAAGACGCCCGCGATGAAGAAGGACCAGTACATACTGTATTGTTAAGCAACTATTATATAGGCGAAACTGAAGTCACTATAGCTTTATGGAACGCTGTTATGGGAACCCATTTTGAGCATAAAGACCAACCGATTTGTAACATATCCTTCGATGAGGTTCTAGCATTTATTGATAAGTTAAACCAGATTTCCAATCAAAAATTCCGCCTACCTACAGAAGCCGAATGGGAATATGCAGCAAAAGGAGGAAAGCACAGTCACAATTACGCGTTCTCCGGAAGTGATGAAATAGATGATGTAACGTTGCATTATTACTACTTTATTATTGGTGTTTATCCTGATTATAGCAGCGAGAAGATTGAAGATGTAAAACAAGCCATTTCTAATGAATTAGGAGTATATGACATGACCGGTAATGTTCAAGAATGGTGCAGCGATTGGTACGGAGACTATATCGAAAACACGCAGATTAATCCAGTAGGGCCTGAAAGCGGTAACTATCGTGTTGTCCGAGGAGGTTATTATATGAGTACTCCTGAAGAATGCCGCGTCACGGCCCGCCGTCATTGTATCCCTAACGAAAAGTTTTTTAATACAGGTTTCCGGCTCGTTCTATCAGAATAGCAATTCCCTTAACTATACAAATCACGATGTTGTTAATAGTTATCAAATCCAAAAAAGAGATTCTAATAGTCCTCTTCCTTCTAGCCACTTGCATTGGCTATGCCCAAAATGGAAAACGCCTTGCTCTTGTGGTGGGCAATGCGGAGTATATAGGCAAAGGAAATTCGCTTTTCAACCCCGCACATGACGCCTCTGATGTGTCGATGAAGCTGAAGAATTTGGGGTTTGATGTAACCACCTTGATTGATGGCGATCACCAACAGTTTGACAATGCTATTGATTCTTTCGGAAATAATGCTAAGGATTACGATGTTGCCTTGTTCTACTATTCTGGGCACGGACTGCAATCTAAAGGAGACAACTACATGATGCCAGTAGATGCCGATTTGAAGTCGGAGGCTGATGTGAAATACAAATGCACTGCTGTCAACCACCTCCTTTCCAAGTTAGAAGAGTCGGGGTGCCCTTTAAAAATCATTGTTTTGGATGCCTGCCGCAACAATCCTTTCACGCGCAGTTGGCACAGATCTGCTGAATCCAATGGCCTTTCTTTTATCAATGCTCCGAACGGTACATTCATTTCGTATGCCACCGGTCCTGGACGCACTGCCGATGACGGAACAGGAAGGAATAGCCCTTTCACCAAGGCCTTCCTAAACACTTTAGACATCCCAGGCCTAACCCTCCTGAACTTTTTCAATGAAGTCGGAACCGCCGTACAATCCTCAACCAGAAACAAGCAAACCCCATGGATGACAAGTACCGCTATTAATGGGAACTTCTGCTTTAATTCCACAAACAACGACACACCTTACACAACACAGAATCAAGTGACAATTCAGTTGCAGGAGCCTCACATAACTACTAGAACGCAACAAGAACAAGAATACGATAAGGAAAAGAACTATCTCGATGACACAGAATTGCAGAGAATGGCTAAGGAATTGGATGAACAATTTGCTGAAAACCAACGTATTTATGAAATAGCCAAAGATTATTTAGATAATGCTGATTATGAAGCAGCCCTCCCTTATTTGTTGCAAGCTGGTGAGAAAGGTCACATCGAATCACAAAAAGAACTTGCCTTCATGTATTTTAATGGATATGGAACAGAGCAAAATTATGAAGAAGCAATGAAATGGTTTAACAAAGCTGCAAGTGCGGACGACGACGTCGCTCAATATGATCTCGGTTACATGTATGAATACGGGATGGGGCTTAGCGCGCCAGACATCAACGGAGCCATTTATTGGTACCACAGATCCGCAAAGAATGGAAACAAGAAAGCTCATCAAGCATGGATGAGATTGTATCAAAAGAACAGAACTAATTATTAATCAAAACAAAAAATATACAAAAATGAAAAAACTGATCGTAATGATGAGCATAATCATTTTTACTGGTTTTATGACTTCGCTCATAGCTCAAAAAAAAGACCAGACAATCACAGTCAATGGAGTGACATTCACAATGAAATATGTAGAAGGCGGCACATTCTCTATGGGTACCGACGACCCTTCTAGGGATGATAGAGAACATCCAGCACATAAAGTAACTTTAAGCAGCTATTATATAGCTGAAACGGAGGTTACCCAAGCCTTATTTAGAGCTGTCATGGGCTATTCCTTCAATGAGCATCGGAATAGATGGGAAAATGCATACAACCAAGGTGTTAAAAATGAAAATAAAATTAAAATACCAATGTACGGTACAGGTGACGAGTATCCAGCGTACTATCTAAGTTGGGACGACTGCCAAGTATTCCTAAAGAAATTAAACAATTTAACAGGCAAGAACTTTAGGCTTCCCACTGAAGCAGAATGGGAATATGCTGCCCGTGGAGGTAAAAAAACCAAAGGATACATTTTTTCTGGAAGCAACAAATTGAGTGAAGTCGGATGGATAACTCCAGAAACCAGAGGACACATCCGTCCTGTAAAGCAGAAAAAACCCAATGAACTTGGCTTGTATGACATGACTGGCAATGTTGCTGAATGGTGCAGCGATTGGGATGATTATTATGAAGACAGCCATCAAACCAATCCACAAGGACCTTCAAAAGGATATTCGAAAATAGTAAGAGGTGGTGGTTGTGGTATAGGAGGATTTGAAGAAGAAGAGGAATATGTGGTTACAGTGCGTGATGATTTTGACCCTGAAGACAGAGTTGCCTCTTTTTTTGACCATTTACTATATCACTTAGGCATTAGATTGGTGCTCTCTACAGAATAAAACAAAAATAACGAATACAAAATGACAAAGAATCTGGTTCTACTCCTAATGGTCCTTTCCGCCATCACAGCAACCGCCCAAACCCAACACCAGGCCGACAGCCTCTATAACCTAGGCCGCGAACTGGTCAATAACGGCAAGGTGACCGAAGGCCGTCCTATTGCCCAACAAGCCTTGGAGATGTACAAAACCCTCCACGGCGAAACAAGCGATGACTACATCAACGCCCTCAACGTGTACGCTGCATCATTTGGCCAAGAGGAAAACTACCAGAAAGCTGCTGAGATTGAACAACAAGTATTGAATCTTTGCGACAACTTGGACCATCAGCATCCAAGAATCTGCCTCTTTTATGAAAACATGGGCTTTTATTCCTACATGAGCAATGACTATCCAAACAGCACAAAGTATTGGGAACTCGCCCTACCCTTCGAAGAGAAATACTCCAACAAATACGGCCACATGATCCAAGGAATGGCCATGATGTATGAGGCAATGGGCAACACCGAAGGCGTCGCCCGCATGATGAAACTGATCCAGGAAAACAACGATTACGAACTTACCAAACCCTGCGAAGACGTGAAGTGCATGCTAGAACGCGGCACCTATTTCGCATCGATCGGCGACAACTCCACCGCCAAGGAATGGTATCTGCAAGCTGTCAACACCGCCGAAGGCGATGACAAAATTGAAGCACAAGAGACCTACGGACGCTTCCTTGCCATGACTATGCGCGATTACACCACAGGCGCAGAACACCAACTGGCGGCAGCCAAACTCCGCAAAACCTTGTATGGCGAGAATGAAGACTATTTCATGTCGCTCAACACTGCCGGGCTCTATTCCTTCTTCGGCAAGCAATACCAACAAGCCATTGACTGTTTCCAGCCCGTCATCACCTTCTATCAGCAATTCGACAACGCCGCCGCCCGTAGCAACATCGCCAAATGTGAAAAGAACATTGGCAACTCCTACAGTGCCTTGAAAGAGTACGGCAAGGCGAAAGAGCATTACCAGCACGTAGTCGCTTACTACGAGACCTATGAAAAGGAAAACGAGGATTACCCAAAAGCCATCGAACGCTTGGCTTCTGCCGAGAAGTTCAACAAAGACTATGAAGATTCCATCGAACATTACAAGCAAGCCATGAAAATCTACGAGGAACGTAACATGATGGAAGACTATGGCCAAACCGCCTCAGAACTGCAACTTTGCTATTTCGCCGCTGGCATCAAGGAAGAGGTGGACACCAAGGAGGATCAGGTAATAGCACAGCGTAATGCCAAACTCGATGAAATCATCAAAGAAGAACTGGGAAGCCTTCAGATGACCCACGATTACTTCGGCGAACTTATCTATGCCCGCTCACTCGGTACCATAGCGGGATGCTATCACTTGAAGGAAGCGTACGCTGAGTCTATCGACTACTACCAACAATACATGACCGCCATCCGCAGTGCCCTAAAAGCGGAATTCAGCTTGCAAAGCGAGGCCGAACGTATGGCCACATGGAACGAAGAGAAAAATGAGATGCAGGAACTGAAAGAGATGCTCGTCACCCTGCCCATCGGCAATGAGAACCTAATGGGCGACCTGAGCGCTTTGGTGTACGATGTGGCTTTGCTCTCAAAAGGTATCCTGCTCAACTCGTCCATCGAATTCGAAAAAGTCCTGGCTGCTAACGGCGACCCACAGCTGAAAGCCATCTACGAACAGACCAAAGCCAACAATGACGAAATCCAGCGTCTGCGTGTGGAAGCCCAAACCGAGGACGACCTTGACAAGATTGTCAGACTGACCCAAGAAAACCAAGCCTTACAGTTACAACTCTACAAGGGCTGCAAGGAACTCGCTGACTTCACTGACTACATCGCCTACACATGGAAGGACGTGCAGAACGCCTTGGGGGACAATGACA
Source organism: Bacteroidales bacterium (assembly GCA_017428285.1). Next base: position 9,899 of record JAFRRE010000042.1, read on the forward strand.
TAGCTATCGAATTCCTGGCCATTGGGGATAGCCCATTTGAAACGGACAACTATATGGCCGCCATGGTGCTGACCAAAGGCATGACCCATCCCATAGCAGTGCCCATTTGCAACCTGCTTGAGGTCAAAACTATGTCGACCTTCGAGCATCTCTACGAACTTGACAACATAGTTTGGGGCAACATAAGCCAACTGCTCGAAGGCAAGCAACGCATTTTCTTCTCTGCTGATGGAGGCTTCAACCACATCGGCATCGAATACCTGAAATATAACGGCAAACCGCTGTCGGAGCAGTTTGAGGTCTACCGACTCTCCTCCACCAAGGAACTGTGTATGCACCATCAGAGCAAGCCTCTGGAGTACATAGCCCTCTTTGGCGACATCAACTACGACGATGAGAGCACCCATTCTGAGAACACGGAGATGGACTTGCTTGCTTTACGTTATGTCGATTCTCATTTTTCCCCTTTAAAAAGCACCAAGAAAGAAATGGAGGAGATTGAAGCCATTCTTAAAAGCACTTCCAAGACCGTCGCCAAGCTTACCGACACAGAGGCGAGCCAAAGCGCTTTCCTCAAGCTCAGCAACAGCAACGTCAACCTTATCCATATCGCCACCCACGGAGCCTATCTGGCTGCTGAACATCAAACGGAAGAAGAATCGATGCAAAACAGCATCCTAGCATTTGCAGGAGCTAACAACTATGAAGACACCCATGATGGCATCCTGACCGCCGCTGACATCGCCAAAATGAACCTGCGTCATTGCGACCTTGTCGTGCTCTCGGCCTGTGAGACCGGTCTAGGCAAGCTTGGCGACGACGGCGTGTTCGGACTCCAGCGCGGCTTCAAGAACGCAGGTGTACACACCCTCATGATGAGTACCAAGAAAGTCTATGACCAGACCACCGCTGACATGATGGTCAGTTTCTACCGCCATCTTGCCGAAGGCCTCAGCATGCGCGAATCCTTAGTCAAAGCTCAGCAGGAAGTGAGAGGCAGCGGATACACGGATGCCAAATACTGGGCGACTTTCATTTTGCTAGATGCAATAGACTAAACAAGACACACATTAGGAAGATTTCACTTCCCCTCCCTAAACCTCACTATCGCCTCGATAATTTCATCGTTGTCATCGGAAATGGTGAGAATCATATTCTTAAACAAACCTCTGTCGCTCAAGTCTTTCAGCAGCGAATAGGCAGGCATGCAGTTGGTATAGTAGTCCTTGCCCATGAAAATCATCGGGCTGGCATAGCCTTCACTCTCGTAGTGGTTTTGGCCTGCGTCCTGGAAAATCTCCTGCATCGTGCCCGCACTGCCAGGCGTGTAGATGATGCCGCCCTTGGCAATGGTGACTATACCATCCTCGCGCACGCTGTTGTCGAAGTATTTGGCGATGTCGGTAGCAAATGGCGCCGTTGGCTCATGACCGTAATAATAGGTCGGGATGGCAAGGCTGCGGTAGTCCGTTTGCAGAGGGAAACGTTCCATCACCTCGAAAGAACGGCAAAGCCAGCCTTCATCCTTGTAGGTCGGCGAAGGCATGAGCATGTCAACGGCCTCATTGGTCTCAGCCTCGCTCCTACCCGCCATCCAAGCGCCGAGATGTGTGGCCTCCATGGCACCTGGACCACCGCCTGTGACCATCAAGCGTCCCATTTCGGTCAGTTTCTTGCTCAAAAACACGATTTGGCGGTATTGTGGATCATCACGCCTTTTGGCATGGCCTCCCATGATGCCAATGACATCTTTCTCATCATAAAGGTCGAGCATTTTGTACAGCTCACGCGTGATGAAATGATCGTGGAGAGCACGGGCTAAGGTCTCACGCACCTCGTGTCCCCGTTTGCCTTGGTCAATATAATGCTTATAGACCTGTGTATCGTGACAGGTCGCAAAAGTCGACTCATCATGATAGTCGTAGCCTTCATATAGCATCTTGCTATTATACAGCTTCTTGGGATAAGTGTTGAAAGGCATGCCCATCTTGCGAATATAAATGCTGAGGTCATCATTGGCGACCATTTCTAGCACCCGATTAACGATGCCTGCGGCATCAAGGCCATACTTATGCATCAAAGCTGAAGCCTGTCCCGACTCACCGAAACGGTCGCTCATGCCAATACGAACAACACGGATAGGATGGTTTTCGGCCAAAAACTCTGTTACGGCACCACCCAAACCGCCTGCAACCTGATGCTCTTCAATAGTGAAGATCATACGGGTCTCATCAGCGGCCTTGTTGAGCATTTCGCCATCCAACGGCTTGATGGTGTGCATATTGATGACACGAGCTGAGATACCAACTTGTTGAAGCATGTGAGCGGCTTCCAAGGCTTCCCACACCTCATGTCCCGTGGCAACAAGCGTGACATCACTACCATCCTGCATCAGCTGAGCTTTTCCGATTTCAAATTCCTGATCTTCAGCAGTAAAGTCAGGCACTGCCTCGCGCTCAAAACGCACATAGACCGGTCCTTTACATTCAAGGATGGCTTTCTCGGTGGCGATTTTGGCTTGGGTGGCATCGCAAGGCGAGATGACGGTCATGTTGGGCAACACACGCATAGCCGCGATGTCCTCCAAAGCCTGATGCGTGGCGCCATCGGGACCTACGGAAACACCGGCATGGGCACCACCGATGACAACATGCACATTGTTGTAACACACCGAGATACGAATCTGGTCGTTGGCACGGTGCGCCGCAAACACGCCGTAGGTGCTAAAGACGGGAATCTTACCACCTAGAGCCAATCCAGCAGCCGTAGCCACGGCATCTTGCTCAGCGATACCCATGGAGAGAAACCTCTCGGGAAAGGCCTCTGCAAAGAGGTTCATCCCGACAGAATTGGTAATGTCGGCTCCCAATCCGACCACCCTTTTATCTTGTTGCGCAGCAGCAAGGACACCCTCGCCGAAACCGGTCTTTGTGGCCTTGTTGCCTTTATTTTTGTAATTCATGACGTTTCGTTTTGTAGAGACGCAATGATTGCGTCTCAAATTAATTCCGTTTTTCAGGAGACGCAATCATTGCGTCTCTACGACAATTCATTTATAAAAATAGGCAATTGTTCCTTGCTCGGCACCTTGCCGTGCCATTGGTTGTTGTCCTCGATGCTCTTCACGCCCTTGCCCATGATGGTATCAGCGATGATGACGGTAGGCCTGCCTTTCTCTTGGTCAGCCAAGTCCAGCGCCATCTTGATTTGGCTCATGTCGTGCCCGTCAATCTCGATGGTATGCCATCCGAAAGCTGCCCATTTGTCGCGCAAAGGGTCGATGGCCATCACCTTCTCCGTGCCGCCATCAATTTGCAGGCGGTTGCGGTCGATGATGGCGCAGAGGTTGTCCACCTGATGATGCGACGCAGCCATGGCCGACTCCCAAACGCTTCCCTCCTGCTGCTCGCCGTCACCCATAATGCAGAACACACGGTTCGGTTTGCTATCCATCTTGGCCGCCAGAGCCATACCCAACGCCACACCCAAACCTTGTCCCAACGAACCCGAGCAGGTCTCCAAGCCAGGCAAGCGGAACTCGTAGCTCGGATGCCCTTGCAGACGGCTACCTAATTTGCGCAGGGTAAGCATCTCTTCTTCAGGAAAATAGCTCGCCGCCGCCAAAGTGGCATACAACACGGGAGCCGTATGCCCGATGGAAAGCACCACCTTGTCGCGATCCTCCCATTCGGGATGCTGTGGGTCGTGACGCAAATGATTGAAATACAAAACAGTGAAAATATCGACCAAGTCGAGAGAACCGCCCGTATGTCCCGAGCCTGCCTCTGCCAAAGCGGTCAAGATAAGCTGACGAATATGTTTCGCTTTCTCTTCCAATGAAGTCATACCAATAAACCAATTAAGTCCTTGACAATGAATACTAAACAAACGAATGCGTAAACCAGTTTCAGAAGCGTGCCCACCAAAAAACCGACAAAGGAACCAAAAGCCGCCTTCCAGGCTTGTTTATTAGGTGTTTTCGCGATTCTTTCACCGAAATATGCGCCAAAAAACGGGCCCGCCAAGATGACAGGGAAGGCTGCGTTGAAGAACAAGGTAAGCGTCAAACCCACCAAAAGTCCGATGGTACTCCCCCACATGCCTGCCTTGGAACCACCAAATTTCTTGGTGCCCCAAACGGGCACGATGTAATCCAGAGTGAAAACCACCGCTGCGATAACGCCCATGACAACAAGGAAAGTGACCGAGTGCTCGACCCCTTCAACAAACGAAACGGCCAACACACTCAAATAACTGAAAGGCGGTCCAGCAATGCCTGGTACAATGGAACCCACGATGCCGACAATGGCCAGACAGATGGCCGCCGCAATGAGAACGACATTCATTTGAACATGTTTTAGAAGGCGAAAATACACAAAAAATCGAGAACAAGTCCCCATTTCAGGATAAAAATGCTTTTTTATCCAATTATTTTGATTTTTGTGAAATCAGCCTTACATTTGCGGCATAAAACTCCAATTGCATGAAAAAACTTCTACTCCTAATAGCGCTAATCCTCACAGCATCAAACATTTTCGCCTACGACATCATCCATCCCATCGGAGGTCGTGCCGCGGCCATGGGAGGCTCGTCGGTGGCCTCGCAAGGTCTTTGGGCCATGCAAAACAATCCAGCTGGCATGGCCAATTTGGACAAGATCAGCCTCGGTCTTTACTACGAAAACCGCTGGATGCTGCCCGAGACGGCATACAAATGCGGTGCCTTCGCCCTGCCCACCAAGTTTGGTACATTAGGACTGAGTTTCAACCAATTCGGTTCATCAAAATACAATGAGAACAAGTTTGGCCTTGCCTATGCCAAAGACTTCGGTCGCTACCTGCAAATCGGTCTGCAACTCGATTATCTCCTACTCAAAATCGGTAACGACTATGGCAAGTTTAACGCGGTCACTTTTGAGTTGGGCATCCAGTCGCATGTCACCGATAAACTGACCTTAGGCACTTACATCTTCAACCCCGTCAATTTCAGCTTCGAGCAGACCCTGAACCATGAAAAGATTCCCATTGTGATGCGTTTTGGTATGGCCTACCAATTCACCAAGGACTTCATCGGCCAATGCGAAATCGAGAAAAACACCGAACGCAATGGTGTCAGCTTACGCAGCGGATTGGAGTATGAAGCTGTTAAGAATCTATATATCCGCGCAGGTGTGCACACCAACCCAGGCATCCTGAGTTTCGGATTGGGTTATGCCATTCGTTTCGCACAAATCAATGTGGCGGCACAACTGCACAACGAATTAGGGGCATCGATTCAAATCGGTATGATAATCAGCATTGGAAAATAACATGAAACGACTGGTTTTCATCATATTATCCTTAACATTCACCTTGTTTGCGAAGGCGCAGATTGCCATCGACACGCTCAGCACCGAGGCTTTGAACCAACTACTCATCGAACAGGTGGAACGGTTGGCCGAAGATAGCGATGATGATATTGATTATGAAGACCTTTTGGAAAACTACATCTTCCTCAGTGAGAATCCTGTCAACCTCAATAGCGAGGAGACCATGCGTTTGGTAGAACTGCATTTGCTCAGCGTGTTCCAATACGAGGAGTTGCAGCAATACCGTCGCTATTACGGTGATCTTTTGTTCCTTGACGAGTTGGCCATGGTGGAGGGCTTCGACAAGCAGACGCTAGCCATCATCAGACCTTTAGTATGCATAAGCCGAGGCCAAAACAAGGACAAGCTGACTTTCAACAAATTGGCACGCTACGGCAAGCATCAACTGGTGGGCCGTTATGAACAAATCCTTGAACGGCAACAAGGTTACATGCCCATCGATGACTCCGCCCTCTTGGCCAAGCCCAACTCGCGCTACCTCGGCAGTCCACAAAAATACCAGCTGAAATACACCTATAACTATAGGAACAAAATCCGCGCAGGCTTTGTTTTGGAAAAAGACGCTGGCGAGATGTTCTACACCGACAAGGTCAGCGACACCATCCATAAACTCTTGGGAAGCCAATTCCGTCGTGGCTTCGACTTTGTCGGCTTCCACCTCTATGCCAAAGACTTGGGCATTGTTAAAGCGGCTGTTTTGGGCGACTACCAGCTCGCCTTTGGCCAAGGCTTGACGCTATGGTCGGGAATGAGTTTCGGAAAAGCAGGCGCAGGCAGCAGTGTGATGAAACAAGGACGCGGCATTACACCCAAAGGCTCAGCCAGCGAGTATGCTTTCATGCGCGGTGCTGCCGTTACCCTTGGCGGTGGGCCTTTTAGCGGCACACTATTCTATTCCAATCGTTGGGTCGATGCCAATGTCAGCGTGGCTGACACCTTGGAAAGCGAAGCCGAGTTTGTCAGCAGCCTGCAAGAGACGGGGTATCATCGCACTATTGGCGAGCTGCAAGACCGTCATGCCATACGGCAACAAGTCATTGGCGGCCATCTGGCCTACGCCATTGCCCACTTCGAAGTAGGTTACACCGCCCACCATACGTGGCTCAGCGTACCACTCGAACTCAAGCCCAGCCATTACAACCAATTCTACTTCCAAGGGCAAAAGCTCACCAACCAAGGTATTGACATCAAGTATGTTAAAGGGAAATATGCGGTTTTTGGAGAAATGGCGATGAGTTATAATCATGGAGCCAAGGTCCCTGAGCCCGTCGAAGGGCCGACCTCAATACAATCGGGCGTTTCGACAAGCTCAACGACCCTTGGCTTTGCTGGTTTGGTCGGCCTAACCGTAAAACCTGCCGGTTATTTAAACTTCACTATCCTCTATCGTGACTATGGCAAAGCCTACCAAAACCTCATGAGCAATGCTTTCGGTGAAGGCAGCCGCAACCAAGGGCAACGAGGTATCTATCTTGGCGTGGAAGCCGCTCCCGCACCTTATTGGACCATCCTCGCATACGTCGACCAATTCCAGTTCACCTGGCTGACATCACAAGTCAACGCACCAAGTCGTGGACATGACTACTATTTGCGCATCAGCCACAGCTTCAACCGTCGCACGCAAGCCTACCTGCAGTTCCGCTCAAAGACCAAGATGAAGAATTCCACCGATGCATTTGTCTTCAGTCACTACCCCATTTTCTACACCAAGAATGCCGTGCGTTTCAACATCAACTATCAGATTGGTTGGGATTTGCATTGCAGCAACAAGGCCGAATACGCACACTACCGCAATGATGATGGCAGCAACGAACACGGTTATTTCCTCTGCCAAGACATCGCCTACAAGCCCGAAGACAAGCCCTATAGTCTTGCTTTCCGTTACGCCATCTTCGACGCCCAGGACTACAACGCCCGCATCTATGCCTACGAGAACGACGTGCTTTACAGCTTCAGCGTACCTGCCCTTTACGGCAAAGGCATGAGGGTGTATCTCTTAGGGAAGGTCAAACTGTTCAATGCCTTGACGCTATATGCCCGCATCGGGCGCACCATCTACAGCGACCGTGATGAGATTGGCAGCGGCCTGACGCTGATTGAGGGGAACCACAAGACGGATTTGAAGGTGGAGATGATTTGGAAACTTTAGGAAAGCAAGGTTTATTCTCCACTTACATCATTCAAGTCAAAGTAAAGCAGGCGGGTGTCGTCGTCTTTATCATCTTCGTTAAGCGGGACGAAACCGTTTTTCAGATAAAAAGGAACGGCATCGGCGTATGCATCAACCGTCAGGAAACGGCAACCTGTTTTGTTGTCGATGACAAAATAACTCTTGATAAAATACAGCAAAAGGGTGCCAATGGATTGACCTTTCATCGACTCTTCAACTCCCAAACGACACAATTTTGCCGCAGGATAACTCTTTAACCTTTTCTCATTGGGGAAACGGTTCTTACGAAAACGATTGAATTCCGTCTTATTCTCAAAATCGCTCAACGACACTCTGTCATTTGCCAAGCTAAAAAAGGCAGCAACGCGTTTCGTGTTTTTTTCCTCGAGCACATAAGTAACAGCCAACAATGCTTTTCGATAAAGAGTTGCCTCATTCAATAGAAAATCGTTCAAATCTGCATCTCCACAGTTGAAAGACCTTATCGGCTCATCGGCGGAAAGCTTCCGTACTTCAAACCGACTTTTTATTTCAGCATAATCCATACTGTCATTCTTTCATTATGCTCATAATCAGATGGTATGCAGCCAAGCGTTTCGCTTTTTCTTCAGCCGTTTCGGTGCGTTTTTCCTTCATGCGAGCCTCGAAACGGCGAGCATCTTCACCGAAAAGGATGGGCGTTTCTTTGATGGGTTTTGCCATAATCTTTTTCTCCTATTTATTCTTGTTTCCTACCTGTACAAAATCCGTGCAAAATAAAACGACCCGCCGATTTAAGCATTGCAAAGAGGCTTGGCGGGTTCTCGTGCTGCAAAGATACAAACATTTCCCCATTCCGCAAGCATTTTGACGAAAAAAAAATTCCTTTTCCCCTTGCAAAAGCAAAAGATTGTCTATCTTTGCCCCGCCAAGCCGAGAGAAAACGGCATGGCCAGAGAAAGCGCATTCTTCGCTTTGTTCCTCACTAGTGAATCTGGACAATTCGCATGGTACAAGAGGAATGATGAGATGAGGCAGCTTTCACTGTTTAATGTTTGTGTATTTGAGCACCTACATAAACAGTGGAGCTTTACCGTATCCATTATTTTGATGTACCATGGGAGTCCAGACCCAACTAGTGAAAATAAGGATAAGTTTGGGAGGCTCCGCTCTGTTTGCCATTGAATAACGTCGTCCTTTGGGCCAAGGGCGCAAACAAAAAGAAACAATAATGGAAAACGGAGAAAACAAAGATCTTCAAGGAAGAAGAGAATTCTTCAAGGAAGCTGCAAAAAAGGCATTGCCGATTCTCGGTGTTGTGGCTTTGATGAGCAATCCTGTACTAACAAAAGCTGCTCAGTTGGAGCCCACTTACTGCGAACATGGATGCTATGCCACATGTAGAGACGACTGCTCTGGCAATTGCCATGGATCTTGCAGATATGGTTGCAAATCATCTTGTGCCGAAGGTTGCAGAAACTCATCCACGGCAATGGGGAACAGCGAATGCAATGGCTGTCGTAATTTATGCTTCAGTTGTTCAGGCTATTGCCAAGGAACTTGCGAAGGAAGTTGCCGTTCTGGTTCTTCTAGAGGATAGTTTTTATTTCGGTTGGGAAGTGCAACTTTACTGTACTTCCCAACCATTCAAACACAAACAACTATGAAAAAACGACTCACACTCATCTGCTTGCTCTTTTTTGGTATTGCTGGAGTAAAAGCACAGACTTATTGTTATCATTGTTACAAAATGTATGATGAATTTGATGTACCTAAGACAGAAAACTCTTATGGATATGTAACATTTAAAGGAGATTATTTGTATCCATCTGAAAAAGACGGAAGTTATCAAATTAGTGCATTCGACAGAAAACCATCCAAAAATCTATACAAATGTAAAACGATTGTGAATGGAGCTTTATTATACGCAAAATGGGATGACACGCACAACGAATATGCAGAAAATGTGACATTTTACATTTTTCCAGATAAATATACATACTTTTTAATCGCTACAGATAAAAGCGAAATCAACTACATACATAATGGTTATACAAGCCCAAATGGAAATTTAACAAAAAAGCCCTACACTTTCTGTTACGAAAGATGCCCCAATAGGGATTGTGAAACGACAAAAGGTCCCTCAATGAAGCATTAGCAATATGGAAACAAAAGAGAAAACACAAATTCAAAACCGTCGCGAGTTTTTCAAACAAGCAGCCAAGAAAACCCTTCCCATTCTGGCTATTGCTCCGATAATGCAGTCTTGCGAGGAATTGTTATTGGCATTAGAAATAGCTGCGGCAATGTCTGAAACTTCAAACAGTCAATCAAGTAACAATACAAGCAACAATACTCCAACATCGTCATACACCAATTCAAACAATTCCTCTGGTTGTGGTGCTTGTGCATCGATGTGCAATAATAGTTGCCATGGGACGTGCACTGGAAATTGTTCAAGTGGGTGTTTCAATGGTTGTAAAGGCACGTGCGATAAATCTTGTAAAGGTGATTGTAGTGTGGTTTGTAGGGTTGGTTGTGTCTCTGGTTGCTCAGGTGGTTGCAGTATGTCATGCAAAGGAACTTGTCATTTTTCAACTTCATAGAAACTGATTACATAATTAACAAATCAAACAATTATGAAAAACGAACTTAAAAACAGAAGAGAATTCTTTAAGGAAACAGCAAAGAAAGCACTTCCTTTATTTGCTGTTGCAATTTTTGGCTCTAACCTATTATCTTCATGTACAAAAGATAATGGTGGAGGAGGTACAACTGGTTGTGGCAATAGTTGTAGTGGTTCTTGTAAAGGTGATTGTGCGGGTGCTTGTGGCACTGCCTGTAAAAATGCTTGTTCAAATTGTACAAATACTTGTACTGCTGGTTGTAAAGGAACTTGCGATGCTTTCTGCGACACTGGATGCAAAACCACTTGTAAAACTGGTTGTTATGCATTATGCCGTAAAAACACAAACTAGTTTATGTCAAAAATCAAAGAAAACCAAGACGCTTGGCAGTCCGGCATGGCGAAGAACATCACCTTTATCGTCACCAAGGACTGCCAACTGGCCTGCAAATACTGCTACCTCGTGGGCAAGAATGTGAAAGAGCGGATGCCTTGGGAGGTGGCCAAGACCTTCATCGACTATGTGCTCGACCATGAGACCGACCCCGATTTCGCCTACGAGTCGGTGGTGTGGGACTTCATCGGCGGCGAGCCGTTCCTGGAGATAGAGCTTATCGACAAGATTTGCGATTACATCAAGACGGAGCTTTTCCGCCGTAACCATCACTGGTTCAACAGCTACCGCTTCTCCTTCTCCACCAATGGCATCAACTACCATGAGAAGGCCGTGCAGGACTTCATCAAGAAGAATCGCGAGCACCTCTCCATTGGCATCACCATCGATGGGACGGAGAAGAAGCACGACCTCAACCGCGTCTATAAGATTACCGAGAAAGGCTCCTACAAGGATGTGGTGAAGAACATTCCGCTTTGGTTGGAGCAGTTCCCTGGCGGAGGCACCAAGGTCACCATCTCATCGGCGGACATCCCTTATATCACTGAAAGCGTGCTGCATCTCTACAGCCTCGGCATCCATGAGGTGAACATCAATGTGGTGTTCGAGGATGTGTGGCAGGAGGGCGACGATCTCCGCTTTGAGGAACAACTGATGCAATTGGCTGATGCCATCATCGACGGCGGTTATTATCAAGACTATGCCTGTTCGTTCTTCTCGGAGCACATCGGCAAGCCCATGGACCCCGAGCGCGACAACCAGAACTGGTGCGGCGCAGGCAAGATGCTCAGCGTCGACGCTGCCGGCAACCTCTATCCCTGCACCCGCTTCGCGCAATACTCGCTCCGCGACAAGGAGACCTGGACCATTGGCAAC
>JAFRRE010000003.1 GCA_017428285.1 Bacteroidales bacterium
ATAGCCCTGCTCGTAAGGTGCAGTGCCTACGACCATGCCATCGCGTTCCACCTTCACCTCGCTGATGTACTCAGCCTGCTCGGGTGTAGTCTGCCAAGTAACCTTGTTCAACTTGGTCTCCAAATCCACTGTGGCGCGGTAGAGCTCCACGTTGTCGCGGACGATGAACGTGCGCGTGGCGGTGCCACAAGGTCCTGTGATTTCAACAGAGTAACTACCTGATTGTGTTACTTCTATTGATTTTGTCGTTTCACCTGTAGACCATTGGAAGCTGTAGTAATAGGGATAGTCATAGGGATATTCAATGGTATCCTGTCCAACAGCTTCAAGTTGCATCATCTCGCCTTGGTGTTTCCATACAGGGTGTGAAAAGCTACTCGGAACAGGGGAATTGACATATTCTATCAGAATGGAATGATTAAATCCATTACAGCCGTTATACGAAATCAACCAATAGTCACTTTCTTGTGGATCAACTATGAAGGGATTGGCATGTTCCTGTGCTGGCCAACCAGACCAATGGAAATCTTCACAGCCATCTTGTGCATAAATGTACACAAGTTGGTTGTCTGGTAAACAAAGTCGCATGTCTCCTGGATAATCGGCGATATACAGAGTTATATCACCTTGGGCAAAAGTCAGCAAGACACTGCTGATCAACATCATTGTAAGTAATACGAACTTTTTCATTTTTGTTTCCTTTCTTTTAATTTATTGTTATTGAATTAGTTAATAGTTTCCCTATTTAATGTTCGTTACCCAAAAGGGCATAAAAAAAGCGTGGAATCAATTCCTTGCTTGAACCTCAGGGTTTCCACGCCCTACCTATCTAACAAGTATCCCACGCCGTAACAAGTACGGCATTTGTTTACTTGTCCTTGATAGGTTTGCCCCGCAAAACGGGGACTAGTGGAAAATTTGAGGTTCAAGGACAGCAACAAGTGCTATCTGATTATAATATGTCTTTTGTGTTTATTTACTTTTCTTTTGTTCGATTATTTTGGTTCAACTAATGTTTTTATCTTGTTTAGGTATTCTTCAACCTTCTCAAATAGTGGCTCCACTTCTTCTTGATGCCATTCAATGAAATCATCATAGTCACCTGTTTTACGCATGTTTTGAAGTCGAGCTAACAGTTTGGCCTCATCTTTTGAAATAATGCCCGTAAGGACAAAATTCTGGCCTATCATTCCAATGACACCTTCATGAGTCTTTGCAACAATTTCGTTTTGAATCAACAATGCTGAAGAAGCATAATGCGTCGCATAATACAAACGATTGGCCGCCAAAGTCCAATGGCCCATATTGGCACAATCGTGAGCCTCTACCAATGTACCGTATGCCTTTTCAATGCGGTATTTCACCAAAGCATTTCTTTCCTCGCTTGTCAGCATAGTTCAACTCCTTCTCTCATAATATTCTTATAGAACGGAGTGATGCTCCGCTGCTGCCATTCATCAAATGTATATGCCACAGGATTAATATCCACACCCAACGACCAACCCAAAGAAATGAACGGGAAAACCAACTCATCGAAATCCTTATTAGTAACCTTTGCGTCATCTATAAGGAGCAGCAAATCCCAATCCGAATCGGGACGTGCATCGTCTCTCGCTTGCGAACCGAAAAGCAACAACTTGGCGTTCTTGGGCAGAATCTTCTTCCCAAGTTGCCTGATCAATTCTTCTATTTCAATCTGTTGGGCAGACATTTTGTGTTCTTTTTAACGCTGCAAATATAAGCATTTTTCGAAAATTCCTACATTTGCAGCAAATTTTCAAAACACGATATGTCCATCAATGAAATCCTAAATAGAATCGGTCCTTCGACAGGCTCAGGAACCTTGACACATGAGGAAATCAAGGCCCTCCTCGCAGCCGAAGGCGACGACAAGAAACTATTGTTCGACAAGGCCTTGCAAACCAAGCTGGCGCACTTGGACAACTATGTCCACCTGCGCGGGCTGATTGAGTACAGCAATATCTGCACAAAGTATTGCCTCTACTGCGGTGTGCGTTGCAAAAACCTCAAGGTGGAACGCTATACACTCAGTGATGAGGAAGTCATCGAATGCGCCAAACTGGCGCATGAGTTGGGATATGGCTCAGTGGCACTGCAAAGCGGTGAGAGGAGCGATAAGGCTTTTGTGGACAAAATCACCTATTTGGTCAAAGAAATCAAGAAAATAGACAACGGAAGTCTGGGCATCACACTATCATTGGGTGAGCAGACCGAGGAGACCTACCGCCGTTGGTTTGAGGCAGGCGCGCACCGTTACCTGCTCCGCATCGAGGCCTCAAACGAAGACCTATATTATAAGATTCACCCGCACGATGCCAAACACGACTTCCAACAGCGTCTCGCCTGCATCGACAGTCTTCTGAAAGTCGGCTACCAGACCGGTACCGGTGTGATGGTGGGACTCCCCTTCCAAACCTTGGACGACCTCGCCGATGACCTGCTCTTCTTCAAGCAAAAAGATGTGGCTATGGTCGGTATGGGCCCCTTCATCCCCCACCCCGACACGCCACTTTGGCCATACAGAGACCAAATTCCTTCCGCCGAAAAACGCATGGAACTGACCTTGAAGATGATTGCCATCCTTCGCTTGATGATGCCCGAAATCAACATGGTGGCAGCCACCGCCAACCAAACCGTCGACCCGCAGGGACGAGAGAAAGCTATCCTCGCTGGCGCCAATGTCATCATGCCCAACCTCACCCCCAACGAGTTCCGCGAGAACTACCTCATTTACCCCGACAAGGCCTGTGTCAAGGACAAACCTGACGAGTGCCAAAGCTGCCTAGACATGCGCCTCGCAGCCATCGGACACAAGGTTTTGTATAACGCTTGGGGCGATTCTGTCGCTTTTATGAAGAAAAACAACAAAATTTGACTCACATTCGGCAAAAAGCACTATTTTTGCCTTTTAAACTAATCCACTTCAATCTATGAAAAAAAACTTAATTACGCTACTGCTCGTCATGCTTACTGTAGTGACTTTCGGTCAGCAGTGGGTCGCTATCAAGAGCGACGCTCCGAGCACCATCCAGAAGACTTTGGTTGCCTCTTCGGAGAGCAGCATCACCGTCAACCTGCAAGTTCCTGGTTTCTATGCCATGGAAGTAAACACGCCTCGCGGCGAGGCTAATCTCATCTCCGTTCCCAAGACGGTGACCACTGCCCAAGCCGGCGAGCCTAACCTGCCCGTGATCGCAGTTGCGGCCATCGTTGGCGACCATCAACACTACAGCATCCGTGTCGTCGACGCGCAATACACTGATTACCAGATGGAAGTGGCCCCGTCGAAAGGCGACTTCCCGCGCACCATCAACCCCGCCGACGTGCCTTACACCTACGGCGAGGCCTACGCAACGGATGCCTTCTTCCCTGCCCAGAATGTGGGACTCTATGACCCCTACATCCTGCGGGACTTCCGTGGACAGAACATGGTGGTCTATCCCTTCGCCTACAACCCGATTTCGAAGACCTTACGCGTGTATTACAACATGACCGTTGAGATGTACGCCGACGGTCAACAAGGCGAAAACATTATCGACCGCCGCTCGACAACGGTGACGATGGATCCCGAAATCAAGACGATGTATGAGCGTCAGTTCATCAATTTCAACGAAGGCCTGAGCAAATACACGCCCATGGTTGAGACTGGCGACCTGCTCATCATCTGCCACGATGCTTTCATGAGCGCCATGCAGCCTTTCGTCAACTGGAAGAAGCAGATTGGCCGTCACACCACGATGGTCGGCACCTCCACTGCAGGCACGACCACGACCGCCATCCAGGCTTACATCCAAAACCAATACAACGCCAACCCCAACCTCACCCATGTGCTTTTGGTGGGTGACGTCGGACAAATCCCTGGCATCAACTTCACCGCAGGCAGTGGTTGGAACGGCTATAGCGGCAAGAGCGACAATATGTATGGGCAAGTGGTTGGTAATGACCTTTATAATGACATCATCATTGGTCGTTTCTCCGCTGAAACCGAAGCCCATGTGACCACGCAAGTCAACAAGGTGATCCATTACGAAAGAGACATCAACGCCTCCGACACTTGGCTGACCTTTGGCGACGGCCTTGGCAACAACGACGGTCCCGGCCACTTTGGAGAATATGACTGGCAACACGTCGAGAACATCCGCCAAGACCTTTTGACTTACAACTACACCACCGTCTATCAAGACTATCCTGGCGTTTCAGGTTATTCCTCATCGGCAACCGTCTTGAGCCAACACATCAACGATGGTGTGAGCATCATCAACTACTGCAACCACGGCTCGGAGACCAGCTGGGCCTTGAACAACTACAGCAACTCGCACGTCAACGCATTGACCAATGTCAACAAGTTGCCCATCGTTTGGTCGGTGGCCTGCCTCAACGGTAAATACGACTACAGCCAGCCTTGCTTTGGCGAGACTTGGCTCCGTGCCACGAGCGGTAATGTCAACAATCCCGACCCGACGCAACCCACGGGTGCCATCGGCGGCATGTTCTCCTACATCTCGCAACCTTGGCAAGAACCGCAATACGGCCAGGACGAGATGGTGGACGTGTTGACCGAACAACACACCGACAACATCAAGCGCACATTGGGCGGTATCTCGTTTGACGGCAACATGAAGATTTTGGACCAATACGGACAAAACGCCAACGCCGCCAAGGGCACCTACCTCTCGTGGATTCTTTACGGCGACCCGACTCTGACCGTCCGCAATGCCGTTCCCGAAAACATGAACGTGACCCATGCCTCCTCGATGAGCACCAGCGCGACCTCATTCATGGTCAACGCCACCAATGGTAATGGTGCTTTGGCAACCTTGACGCGAAACAACGAAATCATGGGCTCGGCTACTATTAATAATGGTGTGGCCAACATCACCTTCACCGCTCCCGGCACGACAGGAACGGCCACACTGACCGTGTTCGGCTACAACAAGATCACCTACACTGCCACCATCAATATCACTGGTGGAGGTACACAATATTATAATGTGAGCGTAATGGCCAACCCGACCAATGGAGGAACAGTCTCTGGAGACGGTGCCTATCAGTTAGGACAGTCGTGCACCGTAACAGCCACTCCCAATGCAGGCTACACCTTCGTTAATTGGATGGAAAACGGCAACGTGGTTTCGACCAATGCCGTTTATACTTTCAACGTAACGGGCAACCACTATTTGACA
>JAFRRE010000043.1 GCA_017428285.1 Bacteroidales bacterium
AAGATGTGTCGCAGCCTGCAACTTGACCCATTGGCAGGTTTTGAACCTCAATTTTGCCCCTGAAACGTTTCAATCGCTGGAATCGCCTTTATCCATTGGGCTTCAGCACATGTCACAGCCTGCAAAATGACCTATAAGTCTAAATTTTCGGCAAAGATAGTACTTTTGCAGCAAATTCAACTACAATTGCTCCTCCAAAAACTCCGCCGCATCAGCTACACAGCCGGAGCATTGGCGGAGGATGACACCCGTACCGACACCTTTGAGCATCTTGCATTGGGTGGCACCGTTGCGTTGCTGGAACTGGGTCATAATTTGCCTCATGCCTTTTCTTGCCATCGCCTTGTCCTTGGTGGCCAATCCCAAGACGATGCCAGCCCCGACAAGGGCACCGCAGGTGCCTTCCATGTTGCCCATGCCCGAGCCAAAGGCATTGCCTAGGTTACGGCCGGTTTCTTCATCGATTCCAATCAAGTCAGCGTATGTGCAAATGACGGCTTGAGCGCAGTTGTGTGAGCCATTCTCCAGCTTCTCTGCTGCTATGTGTTTTCTGGTTTCCATGAAATTTGTATTTTTTTGCAAAGGTACTCTTTTTTCTGTGTATTTTTGCAAAATATAGCAGCGAATATAACAGAAACGATGAATGGCAAAAAAGAGTTGAAGAGATTATATCCTGATGGGATGGTAGCGTTTGATAAAGAGCATAGATATAATCTATACTACTCGTTGGAGCATGTTGAAGAAATAAAGGCTTTGGATGCCGCAGAGAAAAAATGTCATTTTGGCGGTCAAGACAGATGTTGATTCTTCATGTTTTGCCACCTCCACCCGACAATTATCCCCAATTTTTGCAAAGTGTAGTTTGCATAGCCCACTACATTTTCACCTTCCCCGTCATCCCCTTTCCTCACTCCATCACCATCTCCTCGGAAATCCAGGAAAATCACAAAAACATCGTCATCAAAACAGGCAATAGTGTAGTGGTGCCGTCGCGAAGGTAATCTTTCGTGTAGATTAAGAAACGCTCTCCCACTCGATTTGAGAATTTCGTGCAGAAAACATCTAACGAAACATGGCTCTTGTAGCCCGACGACTTCACCTCTATCGGCCAAATCTTGGCACCGCGCGACAGCAAAAAATCAACCTCATAGTTGTGTTTGCCGCTTTCTGTAGGCCATGTGTGATAGAACAGATTGTTTCCCTTCGCCTTCAGCACCTGCGCAACGATATTCTCGTACACATAACCCAAATTGGCCGACAGCTTGTCGCTCAACAGTTTCTCGTAAATCACATTCTCCGTTATATCCTTATCCCAGAATGCCAAGGTCACGAACAGACCCGTGTCGCCCACAAACATTTTGTACTGTTCCATGTCGCAATTCAGCGATAATCCCACATTGGGGTCGTTTGAATGATAGGCAAAATTCACCGTCATGCTGCCTCGCATCTTTTCCAAAACTTCATCCAGATTTTTGCGCTCGCTGTCGTTCAGCACGCTCCCCACCTGATAGCGAGAGGCATTCTTGTTCAACTCCGACGGAATGGCGCGGAACAGGCGTGAAGCACGGCCCGATGGGTCAATCTTCAAGAAGTCATCCAAATACAGGCTGATTATTTTACGCTTCTCCTTGTCCACACGACTCATGTTTTTCGTATTGAGATATTCGTTCACGGCTTGAGGCATACCGCCAACCAGCATATACAGCCGGAAGTCGCGCATCGACTTACGGAGCGCCTGCTCCAGTGGCATCCGTTTCTCATAGAACTGTTTCAGAAGCGGAACCGTGGCCACATCGCCCAATGCCCAGCGAAACTCCTCGTAATCCATCGGATACATCTCAATGCTGGTTTCCTCGCTAGGAATGATAATGTTCTCCGTTTTCTTCCTAATGGAGATGAGCGAGCCTGTCTCGATATAATCATAGCGATGGTCTTTCACTAACGTCTTGATAGCCTGTCGAGCCATCGGGCACTCCTGTACTTCGTCGAAGATGACGACCGACTTCCGATTCTCCAGCACAACATTGTAGATGGTCTGCAACCTAAGGAAAATATAGTCCAAGTCCATCAAGTCATTGAAAAGCGACTTCACTTCCAGCGATGCTTTTGAGAAGTCTACAAGCATATATGACTTATACTCATTTCGGGCAAACTCTTCAACGATTGTTGACTTTCCGACACGACGCGCCCCTTTCACCAGTATGGCAGTCTTACCGTTTTCCTCATGTTTCCATTCCAGTAATTTGCTATAAATCTTACGCTTAAACACTCTATTATCATCCATGACTGTTCTATTTCCGATACTGCAAAAATAGGAATAATTCCAAATCCTCACAAATTAATCCAGCGTTTTATTCCAAAATCTCACATTTTTAAACACGAAAATATTCCATTTCCTCAAAATCTTTGGGATGGATTGTTGCCACCTCCGCAAAAGCCTTACCGTTCTTCGCCAACACATAATCCACTTCGCGGCCTTTCTCATCGCGCCAATAACAGGTAGAATGATGCCCAGTCATCGCACCATTAACGATATGTGCCCAAATGGCCGGGTCGAACAGACGTCCCCAAAGTCTTGAATCCGCCAATGCTTCATTGTACGTTTTCCCACAATAGATATTCTTCAAGGGTATGCCAAGAACGAGAGGAGCGCGAAGAAACAACGGTTGTATCCCCTTTTCTGAAGAGCATGATTTGGTAGTTCGGGATTTCTATGTATTTTTGCCTCCAATTATGATAGCATTCATTGATACAGAGGTCGATCCGCAGACGAAGAAGGTGACGGATTACGGAGCAGTGAGGGAGGATGGCGCAGTGCTGCACGCTCATTCCAAAGCCGACTTCGATGCCTTTGTGTCGAAGTGCGACACGATATGCGGACATAACATCATCAACCACGACCTGAAGTACACGGCACTGAGGGGCAATCCCACGATTATTGATACATTGTTTCTTTCGCCGCTGTTGTTTCCCAAACGTCCGTATCACAAGCTGGTGAAAGACGACAAGTTGCAGGTGGATGAGCTGAACAATCCAGCGAACAACTCCATGAAGGCTCGTGACTTGCTGAATGACGAAATCGCTGAATGGCACCAGTTATCACATGATAGGCAGGAAATCTACTATCAATTACTGCATCAAACACGGGAGTTCGAAGGGTTTTTCAAATACGTAGGCTACTCCAAGCCATCTTCCTTTATTGGTAGGATTCTGAGACCTCAACAGGATTGTACGTCATTGATTCTTAATGAATTTAATGACAAGATTTGTAGCCATGCAGATTTCGACACATTACTTAAACAGTATCCGATTGAATTGGCCTATTGTTTAGCGGTGATTGGTGCTGACGACATTTTCTCCATCACTCCTGCATGGGTGACACGCAACTATCCGCAGGTGGTGAATGTGATGAACATGTTGCGCAACACAACATGTGGAGAATGCAACTACTGCCAACAACGATTGGATGCCCACAATGGTCTAAAGCAGTTCTTCGGCTATGATGAGTTTCGCACCTTCGATGGAATACCCATGCAGCAACAAGCCGTGGAATCGGCCATTCGTAGTGAATCATTGCTGACGATATTCCCTACCGGCGGCGGAAAGAGCCTCACCTTCCAACTGCCAGCCTTAATGGAAGGAAGAAACACACATGGACTGACGGTGGTTATCTCGCCTCTCCAGTCGTTGATGAAAGACCAAGTGGACAACTTGGCGGCTCGTGGCATCAGCGAAGCTGTGACCATCAATGGCTTGCTTGATCCCATAGAACGGGCTACGGCCATCGAACAAGTGGCCGACGGTAGAGCCAACCTGCTTTATATCGCTCCAGAGATGTTGAGAAGCAAGACCATCGAAAAGTTGCTTATCAGCAGGAATGTGGTTCGTTTTGTCATCGATGAAGCGCACTGCTTCTCGGCTTGGGGCCACGATTTCCGGGTTGACTATTTGTATATCGGCGATTTCATTCGCAACTTACAAAACAAAAAGCAACTGAGCCAGCCTATCGCAGTATCGTGTTTTACGGCCACAGCCAAACAAAAGGTTATCAGCGACATTTGCGATTATTTCAGAGCGAAACTCAGCTTGGAACTGAAGATATTCGCCGCCAACGCAGAAAGAAAGAACCTGCGTTATTCCGTGCTTCATGCCGACACACCCGAAGAGAAATACAATCTGCTGCGCTCACTGATACTTGGGCACGACTGCCCATCGATTGTTTATGTGTCGCGCACTCGTATTACGCATGAATTGGCGCAACACCTGAAAAGCGATGGCATACAGGCATTGCCGTTCAACGGTAAGATGGAAGCAGCCGAAAAAGTGGAGAACCAAAATGCTTTTATGAGCGGTGACGCACAGGTGATTGTAGCCACCTCTGCCTTTGGCATGGGCGTTGACAAGAAAGATGTTGGATTGGTCGTTCACTATAACATCAGCGACTCGTTGGAGAACTATGTGCAAGAGGCTGGTCGTGCAGGGCGCGATCCCGAAATGAAAGCCGAATGCTTTGTGCTTTATGATGATAGCGATTTGGACAAGCACTTCATTCTCCTTAATCAGACCAAACTCAGCATCAGCGAGATCCAGCAGGTTTGGAAAGCCATCAAAGACCTTACGGCCAAACAAGACCATGTCAGTTGCTCGCCATTGGACATCGCACGTCAGGCTGGATGGGGCGAGGAAATCGATGACATTGAGACGCGCGTAAAAGCAGCCATTGCAGCATTAGAGGATGCAGGATTCATACAGCGAGGTAGCAATTCGCCGCATGTTTTTGCAACGGGCATAGCCGTAAAGAACATGGATGAAGCCCGTCGCAAGTTGACGCTCTCGCCACTTTTTGATGACCAATCTCGCGAAGAGGCTGCACGAATCATCAAATCGCTTATCAGTGCCCGTGCAACTGCCGAAGGTCGCGGGGCAGAGGCCGAAAGTCGCGTGGATTATTTGGCCGATATACTCGGATTAAACAAGGCGTCAGTGATTAGAAACATCAATCTGATGCGTCAGGAAGGCCTATTGGCCGACAGCCGCGACATGCAAGCATGGATATCCAAAAGCACTTCCCAACGCAATCTTGACATCATCCTGAAACTGGAACGGTTCCTTTTGCAACGGT
The DNA here is from genome assembly GCA_017428285.1 of Bacteroidales bacterium. Next base: position 5,123 of record JAFRRE010000043.1, read on the forward strand.
TTGGCGAAGAGGCACAAAGGATGAACTATAAGGAGTTGAACGAAGAAGCTCAGAAAGCAGGTCTTACCTACTCCAACATCAAACGGCTGAGGATGCTACTCCATTTCCTGACTTTGACAATGCGTCACCCTTCGCGCGTACGCGTATGCGCGAGGGCTTAGTCCTCCAATAGGGTGCGGATCTGTTCTTGTTGAGGCATTGTGTAGAGTCGTTCGGAGTAGGTCTCTCCATTGGGTAGTCTGAAG
>JAFRRE010000004.1 GCA_017428285.1 Bacteroidales bacterium
ATACCAAAGGGCTTGGTTGGGTCTTTGCTGGTGACGAGCGCTTCTCCTATTAGGCGACCGCAGTACAAGTCCAAAGAGAAACTTTCGGTCTGCCTTTTGCCAAGATAATAGTCCAATGAAACGGGAATGCCCAAATATTGAATATACAGTCGGTTGCGCTGATATTCGCCTTGCCCATCGACCACGATCAATTCATCGTTTTCGTATTTCACCTGGTGGCACAGCGACTTCCTGTTTTCATTCCATAGAAGTCCCGTCTTTAAGCCCCATCGGTTGCCGAGTTTGAAATAGGTGGTAAAACCGATGTTGAGCGACACCGTGTTGTATTGTAGGAAAGGGCTGTTGGGATTTGTTGGCGTGTTGCCATGTTGTAGGCCGATTCCTACTTCAAGAAAAAGCGCGTCATTCCATACTTTTCTGCGGTCGGTGGTGACCAGTTCGCCATCCACTTCCTTGGTCTTGATTATCCTACAATCCCTTGGGATATATGGCGGATCAGAAGTGTTTTCAAAGGTAGACAGCATGATTGTGCCTTCTAGGGTGTATGAACCGTAACGAAAGACTCCTTCATAGGTATTCACCACAACCTTTCCTTCTCCCGAAATGGTATCGATAGTCAGTTGGGCATGGTCCCGAACCTCCATATAACGCGAGTTGTCGGGGTCGGACATGTGATAATGCTGGACGTGAAAGCTTGAATACTTGGAAAGGAAGAGGTCGGTCCGGTCCTCCAGTAGGGACGCTGCGGATGCAACGACATAATCCGCTTCAGCCGTTGCTCTGTCAAAAAGGTTAATTAATCCGAAGGTCATGGGACCTTCAATCTCCACCACGGTGCCTCGGGGCAGCTGGGTGTTCTCAAGGATGGTCAAGGTTTGGTCCTTGACGTTGCAGAGTTGCACATTGTAGGCCCGTGCCGCCAAATCCTCTTCGGTGATGATGGCCACGCGGTAGCCGCTGTCGGCCTCATGGTGAATCAGATGGACATCCCATCCGGAATTGATTTCCAGCTTGTTGATGCGCTGGTTGATGTTTTGCTCGATGGCGATTTCTTCCTGGGCGAAGCCTATCTGTGCGGCCAAAAGAATGGCTAATGATAAAAAGATGCGTTTCATGGTTTTCAAGTTTTAATTGAGTTTGATTTCCAAGGCCAGCGATCCGTTTTTCATGTTCTGGTCTTGCGGCTGACCGAATAAGGTCCTGTCTTCCATGACAGGTTTGATGAAGAATTCGGGTTCCTTCTGACATTCGTAGCACACCAGGTTGAGGCTCCGGATGACTCTCCGTTGTGGCTTTTGAACGGCTGAAGGCGTTTCGTTTTCGGTGGGTATAGTGTTGGATCCAATATTCGTAGTGTCTTTGGGTTCCGTTGGGATAACTTCAGCTAAGATTGGCTGTTCTTCCACTTTTTCGACAACTTCTTTCCTCGCTTTCTCTTTCTGTATTTGCACTTTTTGAGGGGCAACCGTCGTTTCTTCAGCCAATAGCACCTCATAATTAATAACCGGCTCTTCAAGGTTGAAGTCTTTTACCTCGGCTTTGGTGGAATCAACGGTATTGGTTTCTTCGACAAGGATTTCCTGCTCCATCTCAGGTTGCTGCTTCATACTCGGCCTGAACAGCAGCCAAAGCAGAAGGCATGCCGCTGCGGCACCCATGGCCCACCAAAGCGGATAGAGCTTGCGCCGCTTTGCGTCATTGCGAGTACCCGTCCCTAATTCTTTCTCCGACAATTGGTCAATCAGGTCGCTGAGTTTCCGTTGTCGGCAGGTGTTCTTCCCGTGTTCTTCCAGGCTGTTGAGCAGCTGGCGGACTTCCTCGTTCATTTCGTTTTCAGGTTTCATGATTGTTCCTCCTTATATTGTTTTATGGCCTCTCGTAATGACTTGTAGGCGCGCGACAGCGTTGCATACACATGAGTGCTACTCATGCCCGTCGCCTTCTCGATTTCCTCCATGCTGAGACCGTCCTCATATTTCATTAGGATGGCATCGCGTTGGCGTTGGGGCAGTTGTTCGACGAGTTTTCGGGCCAGTCGGTAGCGTTCCTCGTTATCATCCTGCGGTGGCTCAGCAAGCATCAGGCATTCCTCGTCGATGGGCATGGTAGGCTTCTGTTTCCTCAGCAGATCGATACTCCGACGTTTCACGACGGTCAGGCTGAGCTTCTCCATGTCTTGTCCGCTGATGGTCGCCCGTTGCTTCCACAAAGAGATGACGGCTTCCTGAACAGCATCCGCAGCATTGTCGGGATCACCGACAATGCATTCGGCAATCCGCTGCAATCGGGGTTGCAGTCGCAAGATGTCTCGTTTGAACTCTTCGGTCGTCATTCCTTCCGGTCGTTTGCTATTATATCGTGGAAACGACCGAAATCTTACAATATTTTTGGGAAAAACTTACTTATTCCGTCCGTAGCGACTTCACCGGATTCACCGTAGTTGCCCAAACAATCTTTACATTGAATGGTTTTCTAAAATAGCATTGGGAAATGAATCAGTAAAGCCGTCATCAAAGGCGCGTTCCTCAACGATTTCCCAAGATGTTCAGGATGGAACCTCAAACAGGTCATCCATCCTCACCTGCGATTGCATGATGCCACTGTGAGCATTTTGCCTAACTCCGTAGGTGGTAATCATGACCAGTTGCAGAGCCTTTCGTGAATTGGTAGCTTCGCGGAACACTTGCATCTTTTTTCTAAGTCTGTCCTCATAATCCTTGTCAATGGCAAATTCATCTACTGAGAACTTAATTTCGCAAATGTTGGTCGTTCGGTCGCGTCGATCAATGATGAGGTCAATCTGTGCCTTGCCGCTTTCCGAAGCGCCTTGCCAGGAGGAAATATCTGTCAATAAGGCACTGATTCCGATGGCTTTTTTGATTTGGTTAATATGGTCCTTGCAGACCTGCTCGAAAGTCTGTCCAGCCCAACTGTTTTTCCCAGGATTGTCCAAATAATGTGTCCAAAAATGCTCATCAGGATTTTGTTTACCTTTCATAAAACGCAGGTAGAATAGCGTAAAATAATCTGAAAGTTGATACACCACATTCTTCTCATTGTAACCAAATGTGTTATAAGCTCTTACAAATTGACTATCCGACAGGTTTTTCAACATCTCCGAAAGGAGTCCATTGTCTTCCAACCGCGTCTCGTCAATGATTTCCCTACGGGTGAGCCCCGATTTCTTCGTAGCCAGCGCCTCTATAATCTTCAAATAGCCTTTTGACGTTCCAAAAAGCGTCTCATAGAGATGGTCAAATTCATCCCATAGCGAACCTTTACGTTTGAAAAAAACCGCATCGATGTTGGCAAGATATGAGAGTTCATTGTCAAGTAGCTTCAAATAATAAGGGATACCGCCCATAGTCATATAACACTCCACAATGTCGTAACGGCTCCAGTGAATGCCTCGTGAGACCAGATATCGCTCCGTTTCCTGAAGCGTGAAAGGCATCAAGAAAATACGTCGTGCCGCACGGTTGAACAGGCCTCCTTTGTCGGAAAGTATCTTCTTGGTAATCCATGTGGTGGCGGAACCACAGACAACAAGCATAATGTCGTTCTGTTGTGCACCCCATCCGTTCCAGAATGATTCGAATGCGCCAAGAAACTCGCTTTGTCGAGTGTCTAACCAAGGAAGTTCGTCGATAAAAACGATTTTCTTGCGCTTTTCCTTGATACTTTTCAGAAGTTTTTTCAGTTCAGCGAAGGCTTCCAGCCAATCCGTCGGCACCTTTTTGACATCCGCCCCATATTCTAATAGCGCGAGGTAGAAATTCTTGAGCTGCGTCTTTTTGGGTTTCTTGTAAAGCCCAGTAACATGGAAATCGTAGGTGTCATCGAAGAATTCTTTAACCAGGAAGGTTTTCCCAACGCGGCGTCGCCCATAAATGATGACAAACTCCGACTCTTTGGAATTACGATATTTTTCTAATTGACGAATTTCATATTCGCGTCCGATAAAGAGGTTTTTGTCCATAGCGGTTGTTATTTGCCGCAAAAATAATAATAAAAATCAAACTCAGGTGCGGAAACTCGATTTTTTTCTAATTTTCCGCACTTGAGTTTTGCTATTTGACGCATTTAAAGAAAAACCTAGGTGCGGAAAATTGGTATTTAAATACCGTTTCCGCACCTAAGTTTTCACAACTATAATTACTATTCTGTCCGCAACGACTTCACCGGATTCACCGTGGCCGCCCGCAGACTGCGCAAGGTGACCACCGCTATCGTGACCGCCAAGACGGCCAACAGCGCGAGGGCAAACACCCAAATATGCAGCGGCACCTGATAGGCGAAGCCTTCCAAATAGCGCCGCATGATGACGATGCTCACGGGCACGGCGATGACGAAGCACACTAGGACGATTTTCACGAAACGCGAGTTGAACATGGCCAAAATCTGCTGCACCGTGGCACCATGCACACGACGGATGCCGATTTCCTTGCGGCGGTGCTCCGTCTCGAACATCACCAAGCCGAACACACCCATCAGCGAGATGACGATGGCCAAAATCGTGAACAGAGTGACCAACTTCGAGAGGTTTTGCTCCTTTTTGTATTGGTTTTCAATGGCTTGTTTAAATGGTCTCATCCATACCGAGAAACCATCGCCTAATGTCGGATCAAGGTCGTTGAGGGTTTTTATTGTGCGTTCCATCAAAGCTTGGGTATCAACGCCAACTTCAGTGCGGATGAACAGCCTCATGCACGGGCTCCACGGCTCCTTGCCATACACATAAAAAGCAAACGGCCCAATCTTTTCGCGCAAAGGAGAGAAATTGAAGTCCCTACAAACACCTGCAATCTCGGCAGGAACCTCTTTATGGCCCCTGATTCTGTCTTCAGTGGTAATGCTGTACATTTTCTGCGCCGTCTCGTTGATGATATAGACTCCGTTTTCCGATTGCTCGTCGGCGGGAGTAAAGTCGCGGCCTTCCACAATATCGATGCCCATAAAACGCAGGAAGTTCCAAGAAACTGGATAAACCTGCCATTGCACATCGTTGTCATTGAACGGACGGCTCCAGGCCATACGGCTGTTGGCCACAAACGGGCCGTCGCCCCAAGCAATGTCCTTGACGGCAGCATCGGTTTTCAACCGATTCTCGACAGTTTCACGGTTGTTGGCGAGTTCCCATGTCACATGCGACTGAAGTAGGTATTCCTGGTTGAAACCCATGTCGTGATTCATCATGAAATCGCGTTGCTGATGAACAAAAATCGCACAGATAATCAGCACGATGCTCACGGTGAACTGCAAGCCTATCAAGCCGATGCGGAAAGCCTTGCCTTTCTGCGTGGTGCCGAGTGTGCCTTTCAAGGCAAAAGCGGGATTGAACGAGGTGGAGAACAAGGCCGGATAGAGGCTGGCCAACACCGAAATGAGCAAGGCGATACCGATGGTCAAAGCCGCAATACCCAAGTTTTGGCCGAAGTTCAACGGTGTGTCAATCAGTGCAGCCAAGGTGGATTGTCTGAACAGCGTAACCACGGCCACCGCCAGTCCAAGAGCGATAACGACCATCAGCACCGACTCGCCCACCGACGACATCACCAACTGGAAGCGGCTGCTGCCCAATATCTTGCGTGTGTTGATACTCCGCAGACGCAACGGCACCATCGCGAAGAAGAAGTTGATGTAGTTGATGAAGGCGATGAGCATCACGAAAATGGCGATGACAAGCAAGGTGATGGTCGTGGTGCGATTGCCCGACTTACCCGGATGCCCGACATTATCGGCAAAATAATTGTCCGTCAACTTCATAAGACGAGGTGACATCATTTTTTTATATTCCTCAATATCCGCTGCTTTTTCTTCGGTCATATCGCTTTCGTCAATGTCGAATTTTGTCTTAAAAAGGTCAAAGGCGACTTGGTGTGCAATTTCATCGAACTCTTTTGGGTCAGCGCCTTCAGCGAGTTTTATGAAATAATTCCAGCCCCATTGGGTCCAATCGCTCATACCCGCTTCGCCCAGATTCAGAATAAAGTCGATGGAGGAAAGGTCGCTGTTGACAGGCATATCCTTGTAGATGGCCGCTACCGTGACATCTGTCCAATTCCAGGAGCCATATTGGAAATGGTCGCCCACCTGCAAGCCCAAGCGTTTGGCCGCTGACTCGGACATAACCGCATCCGTGTTACTAATCCAATTGTCCAAATTGCCGGCAACAAGTTCAAATCCAAACACGTCGATGGCGGGTTTGGAGAAACTGGTGACTCTCAATTCGATTGACGACTGTCCTTCGCCCAAGCGTACGGAAACTTCCAGGCTCCCTAAATTGGCAGCGCAGCAGCCCGCCTCTACGCTGGGGACAGCAGCAATGACCGCTTCCGACATCTGACGATTGACGTATGTCGAATAAACATTGTTTGAAAACCGGTCTGGCATGGTAAGAACATAAATCCTGTCGCTGTCCTTGAGCGCCTTGTTGTAAGTGAGGTCGTGGTGCACCTGCACGAGGATGATGTAGAGCGCGGCGAAGGCTGCCGTCAAGCCCAAGATGTTCAGGATAGAGGAAACGAGAATGGTCTTGCCTTTTTTATAGATTCGAGCCATGTGTTGTTGAATTGTTGATTGTTGAATTGTTTAATTGTAGGGACGCATTATGCGTTCCTACAAGATCATTCATTACGTAAGGATTTCACTGGATTCACCGTAGCGGCCCGCAAACTGCGCAAGGTGACCACCGCAATTGTAACCGCCAAAACCGCCAACAGCGCCAAGACAAACACCCAAACATGCAGCGGCACCTGATAGGCAAAGCCTTCCAAATAACGCCGCATGATGACGATGCTCACGGGCACGGCGA
>JAFRRE010000044.1 GCA_017428285.1 Bacteroidales bacterium
GGCGAAGGTGGCGTAATCCGTTGTGGTGCTGATGTTGCTCAGCAGGGCGTCGACGGCCTCTTGGGTCATCTTGCCCTTCTCGACGAGCTTACCGTAGCCCTTCGAGATGGAAGCCATAGCCTTGTCGAGGCTGGCTTGCGTACGGCTCTTCATGACGACGGGCATCTTGGCGGCGAATGCCTTCACGATGCCTTTGGCCATGGTGCCGGTTCCAATAACACAGATTTTCATGATGTTTGGAATTTAATGAATTAATTGATTTGATGATTTGATATTTAAGATTTCAAAGATTATTTTCGTTATAGTTTTTCATTTCTCATTAAAGAAACTCCTTGTCGGATGATATCTTCACGTCTTCCATTCTCCATAGCAAAGCCCATTTGTACATGTTTGACAATTTGGTTTTTGTCGATGAAAAACATGGTCGGACTGCCCGTGAGATTCATACACAAGGCATCCTTTTGTTCGATGATGAATAGGTTGTTGTATTTGTCTTGAAGGCTCTTGGCATATTCAATGGTTTCTTGTAGGTTTGAATCTTCCGACAATTCGACAAGGCAAAGAATGTCAATGCCTTCCAATTCAGCTTTCAAGTTGTTTATTGCATTGGGAAATTCTTTTTCAACCTCCTCCTTGCCAAAACCACAGTGTGTGTCAGTGAAAATTAAAATTGTTTCCTTGTTGAGCCATTTCTTGAGTCCCACTGTTTTTTCTTCAAGGTTTTTTAATTGAATATCAGGAATTTCTCTTCCAACCGTGTTGTTGTACCAAGCCATGGAAATCTTTTGGCTGAGTTCTTGGCTCTCCTTTTCAGTAAGACTTGTGACACCCTCGTAAAACTTCTCGTAATCCACAGGAATGATATAGTTATCCGACCTATCGCACGACAGCATGACGCTAATTGCCGCCAAAGCCAATGCAAACGAAAAGGTCTTTTTTATGGTGGTTTTCATAGTGATATGGTGTTGTCTATTTCCTTTGAGTGTCATTATTTTACTAATTTTAATCCTTTTTCGGAAAGATAGTAGCGCTGTTTAGGATGATTTGGTTGGTCTGGGTAAGCGCGAAGAACATAACCATCTTTAATGGCCGGATTAAGTATGTTGACTCTGACATATCTTCTACTTGTCATTTTTAGTTTTTTCATTAATACTTCCATCGTAAAGACTCGATCTCGTATTATGTTTATTAGCCTCTGAACTTGGTCACTAACTTGGTCACTAACTTGGTCACTAGCATGTTCACTAACTTGGTCACCTACTTGACCACTAACTTGGTCACCTACTTGACCACTAACATGTTCACCTATCCAATAAGTAATAGTTGAGCTGACCAAATCACTTTCAAACTCCACCTTGCCTTTGGTAAGTTGTTCCCAGGCCAACATCTTGTCGATGCCGTAGCCTGCGTTCTCACCTAATTTAGCATAGCGGAAGAACTTGATAATATTCGGGTTGCGCGGAATCGAATGTATCTGTGTGCGCAGTTCCGACAGCGGAAACATGAACCTTCCGGGATTCTGCAATTCAATGCGGTCGGAAAACACCCGTATGGTGGGATGCATGGGGCTGAAGTAGTCGGCGTGGGCACAACAATTCGTAAGTCCTTCTCTCAAAGCATACAATTGCGACTCGTCTTCCGTGCCGATGCCATCGGGACGAGCCTCGTAGGGTGCATTCACAAAGTTGCGCAGACGCTGGAGGATAATCTGGTACGATTCCCAGATGTTGTCCTGCTCCTGCATACGATAAGTGTAGCGCACTCGGGCTTCGGCAAGAGTTTTTCCTGGTATTTCAAGGTAGTCGATCCAGAAATTGCTCACATGTCGCTGAACCACATCGCGTTGACCGAGCATCAGGATACCGCCTATTGTCAACTTTCCATCTTTCGAAATGCCCACCTTTTCACAGAATTGCTCGTCTGGTAGGTTCTTGTATGGGAACGATGGGTTGTCGAAACGAATCTGGTTCCTATAAGTTTCCAATGAACCCTTGTTGAGGTCGTCAATGCTTGTTCCCTCCACCACCTGTTCGCTCTTGCTACCGAAAGCCTGATCGCGCATCATGGCCATGATTTCCGTTTCAGTGGCGCGACGGTCGCCGCTGCCCGTGCGAATGAATGTGTTGATAGTATTACCGTAATAAATGGGCTTCACCAAAGAGGACGGCACGAAGAATGCCAACACCAGCTTTCCGTCAAAGTTGTATTTTATCCCTTTTGCCGAAAGCCTCATGTTGAACTTCTCACCACGAAGTGTGTTTAGGAAGTCAGATTCCGTCTTTTCACCGTTATTCACGCCTTGAATTTCGAACTTTTTCCCATCTTGTTTGATGCCGAATACGACCCATCCTCCCGAGGTATTCGAGAAGGCCGAAACTGTTGACCATACATTCTCTGACAGCTTGTCTTGGGAAGACTTACATTCAAAGTCATCCCACTCAATGTCGGCCAATTTCAATAATAATTCTTCTTTGGTCATATTCGTCTATCATTTGATAATTTGGTGTAGAGACGGTGTGCACACCGTCTCTACACACAAGGTTCATTTCCCCACAAACTTCGCAGGCCGCTTCTCAAGGAACGCCCCCATCCCCTCTTTCTGGTCGTCGGTGGCGAAGCACTTGCCGAAGGCAACGTTCTCCAACTCGATGGCGTCGTCAGCGATGAGGTCGTAGCTCTCGTTGATGCAACGCTTGACGTGGGCGATGGCCAAAGGCGCGTTGGCGACCATCTTTTGGGCGGTCTCCATCACCTTGTCCATCAGTTCCTCGGGTTCGCAGACGGCGTTCACCAAACCGATGCGCAGGGCTTCGTCGGCACGGATGGCCTTGCCCGTGAAGATCATCTCCTTGGCGTAGCCTTGTCCGACGAGTTTGGCCAGACGGTAGGTGCCGCTGAAACCAGGCGTGATGCCCAGTCCCACTTCGGGCTGACCGAACTTGGCCTTCGACGAGGCATAACGGAAATCGCAAGCCATGGCCAACTCGCAGCCACCGCCAAGGCAGAAGCCGTTGACGGCCGCGATGACGGGAATCGGCAGCGTCTCAATCTTACGGAAAGCGATGGCGCCGAGTTTGCTGAACTCGTAGCCTTCCTTCTCGTAGAGGTGCACCATCTCCGAGATGTCGGCACCCGCCACGAAGGCCTTCTCGCCATCGCCCGTGACAATGAGGACGCGCGTCTGCGTCGTGTCGAGGTTGCTGACGAAGTGGTCGATCTCCTTCAGGATGGTGGAGTTGAGCGCGTTCAACGACTTGGGCGCCGACACTTTCATGACGGTGATCTGGTCGAGTTGCTCAATCTTCAAGAAACCATATTCCATGACGGGAGGGATTAGATGTCCATGGGTTTCCAGTTGGGGTCAAGGATGAGCTTGGCCTCGGTGGCTGCTTGCATCTGCTCGAAGGTGAACTCGGGGTGGATTTCGCGCACCACGATGCCTTCGGGCGTGATGTCCATGACACCCATCTCGGTGATGATCATGTTCACCTGTCCGGCGGCGGTCAGGGGTAACGTACACTCCTTCAGGATCTTGGGAGCACCCTTCTGGGTGTGTTCCATGGTGAGAATCACACGCTTGGCACCCACGACGAGGTCCATGGCGCCGCCCATACCGGGAGCCATCTTGCCAGGGATGATCCAGTTGGCGAGGTTGCCCTTCTCATCCACTTGCAGGGCGCCGAGGAACGACACGTTCACATGGCCGCCACGGATGATGGCAAACGAAGTGGCCGAGTCGAAGGTGCATGCACCGGGCAGCAGCGTGATGGCACCACCGCCAGCGTTGATGAGGTTCTTGTCTTCCTTGCCTTCTTCGGGGGTCGGGCCCATGCCCATGGCGCCGTTCTCGGTTTGGAGGGTCACGGTGACACCTTCAGGAAGGTAGTTGGGGATCAAAGTCGGAATGCCAATACCCAGATTGACAACATCGCCGTCGTGCAATTCTTTTGCAGCACGCTTGGCGATCACTTCTCTCATTTCATTTTTGTCCATAACTTGATGTTTAATTGTTGTTTGTTTAATTGTTGAATTGTTTGGTTTTCTACTTAATTTATACTTTTGCGGTTTTATTCTGTCGGCCACGAAATGCTCAACTGTTCAAACAGCACTGGAATAATTGCGCAGGTGTTGTTGTGTAGCCCGATTCTCACCATGACAAGGTTTTTGTCGGGGTTAACGTAAAGCACTTGATTGCAGATTCCCAGCGCATAGTAGCCGGAATGTTCAGGTCTAATATAACCTTCGTAATTCACGTTATACCAATTGAAATGGTAGCCAACAGTATTGGAATCAAATTCCTTAGTCTGATTTATCCATTCCTCACTCACAATGCGTTTTCCATTCCACATTCCGTTGTGGAGATAGAGACAGCCTATCTTGGCAAGATCTTTTATAGTGGTCGAGAGGCCGCCAAAAGTGTGTGCATTATCATGTTTGCGGCTGTCAATGTTGATTAGCGCAAACGTCTCCATACCGAGCGGCTTCCATACCTTTTCGCTGAGATAGTCGGCAAAACGCTTGCCTGATGCGCGCTCAATGACAACACCGAGAATTGCTGCCGTCATGCTTTCATAACGACGCGATGTGCCTGGCTCACAACGGAATTTCAGACTTTTGATTTGCTTCATCAGATTGTGTCCATAATTCAATTTGGCCATAGCATTAAGCATCTTCAGATCCTTTAATGAGGTGAACTCGTAGGTGTCGTCGAAATCAAGTCCGCTCTTCATATCCAGCAAATGACGGATGGTCAGTTTTTGCCACATCGGGTCTTTCTTTTTCAGTTCCGGCAGATAGTCGGTAACAGGGTCATCAATGCTGTGAATGTAACCATCGTCAACCGCGATGCCGCATAGTAGTGATGTGATAGATTTGGTAACGGAAAAGATGTTGGCCATGCGGTCGGACGAGAAATCGCCACAGTACCTCTCATAAACGATGCTATCGTTATGAATGATGAGCCATCCCTGCGTGTTGCTTGCCGCGTTCATCGCTTCCCAAAAGGTCATACTGTCACAATGAGGCGGCTGTGTAAAACGCATCGTATCAATCCAATCAGCTCTCATTTTGGCAACAGGAAACCGAAATGCCACCTTGCCATTGGCAATAGTGTCGTGTTCACGATGCTCGAAACTGAAAATATTGGGACCATATTTGCCATCAGTCCTTAAGCCTCTTACAATTGCACAAGAAGACATACCAAATGCGCAGATTGTGAGGATAACGATTATTATGGTTAATCTACAATACTTCATTTTCTCGATGCGTTTTAATCCACAGTTTTTGTGTTGATTTCGAAAGTACAACTTTACATTTCGCGTTGATTTGTAAAGTACAACTTTATAAAACAACACATTTTACACAATCATTTCATTCCACGTTTCACCATCTCTTGGACCACAAACGAAGCCACATCGTCGGCGTAAGTGTTCATGCCGAAGCCGGCGTCGAAGCCGAGTTCCTTGGCTAATTCGTGCGTGATACGGGCACCGCCACAGCAGCAAATCATCTTGTCGCGCAGGCCCTCGGCCTCCATCAACTCGATGAAGTTGGTCATGTTGTGGATGTGGACATCCTTCTGCGTCACGGTCTGCGAGACGAGCAGCGCGTCGGCGTGGAGTTCGATGCCCTTGGCGATGAACTCCTCATTGGGCACCTGCGAGCCGAGGTTGTAGGCCTCGATCATCTCGTAGCGCTCCAAACCGTAGTGGCCGGCATAGCCCTTCATGTTCATGATGGCATCGATACCCACGGTGTGGGCGTCGGTACCCGTCGAGGCGCCGACGATGACGATCTTGCGGCCGATGTTCTCCTTGATGTACTTGTCGGTCTCGTACATGTCCATCGTCGTGGATTCCACCTTCGGCACATAGATAGTCGAATAATCGACGGTGTGTGTGCAACTACCATAGCAGTTGACGAAGGTGAAACCAGGCGTCAGTTCCCTGTAATACACCACGCTGGGGTTTTCCAATCCCATCTTCTTTAGCAGCATTTTGGCCGCTTCGATGGCTTCTGCGCCGCAAGGCACGGGCAAGGTGAAGCTCAACTGCATCTTGCCGTCGTTCATGGTGTCGCCGTAGGGCTTTATCTTGGTGAGGTCTAAGGTTTTGTCGTAATCCTTGGCCTCCATTGAATATAATCCTTCGCTCATTTTTTTCTCTGTTTAATTGTTTAACTTCTCTCTTTCACTGAATGCGGGCTTTTTGGCTTTTAGCTATTAGCCGTTAGCTTTTAGCAGCTTTAACTAGCTAACAGCTAATGGCTAAATGCTAACAGCCACTCCGCATTCATTTCTTCCCTTTCATTAGTTCAACAAACGGATTCAGATAATTCTCGCTCTTCAGCGTCACGCCAGCCAAGCCCTTGCCGCCGTTCTTCGGGCGTTTCACGTCGCCGAAGATACCTTTCTCCAAGGCGGTGAACAGGCCTTCCTTGACGAGTTCCTCAAGCAGCTTAATGGTGTTATCGAGCACTTCGTGGGCGCGTTTACGGCAGATGCCACCCTCCTTGAACTCCATCTCCTCGCCGATGTCCTTCATATTGTTGAAGATGTAGCGGGCGTTCTCGATGGAGAGGTAACGGTCGCTCATGAACGGCGTATGGATGGCCTCGGTGGGCATACCCAACAGTTGCAGGCCTTGGTGTGTCCAGATGCCGATGATGTTGAACAGCGCGTCTTGGATGTGGCCACGGAAGATGTTGCCCGTCATGAACTTGGTGGGCGGCATGTATTTCAGTGGCGCGTTGGGGAAGATCTCGCGGGTCATCTGTGCCTGGGCGAGTTCCATGAGGAAGCCGTTCTCGAGCATCGGGTCCATCTCGAAGGCGTGGCCCAAGCCCATCTGCTCTTCGGGCAGACCGGCGATCTTGGCCAACTGCTCGTTGATGAGGTCGGAGGCCAAAACCGTATGCGCGGCTTCCACAGCGTCGGCGGTGGTCAGATAGTTGTCCTCACCCGTGTTGATGATGACGCCCGCGAAGCCATTGATGACACGGCTCATGTATTGGTCGATCAGGGTGCGTTGCATGTTGATGTCGCGGAACAGGATGCCGTAGAGGGCGTCGTTCAGCATGACATCGAGGCCTTCGAAAGCGCCCATGATGGCGATTTCGGGCATGCAGAGACC
>JAFRRE010000005.1 GCA_017428285.1 Bacteroidales bacterium
GGGGTGCGTGATGCGGCCCCAGCTGAGGTCGGTGATGTGGATGAGACCGTCGACGCCACCGAGGTCGATGAACACACCGTAGCTGGTGATGTTCTTGACCACGCCTTCGAGGATCTGACCCTTCTCGAGCTTGCTGATGATCTCGGCCTTCTGGGCTTCGAGTTCGTCCTCGATGAGGGCTTTGTGAGACACAACCACGTTCTTGAACTCTTGGTTGATCTTCACGACTTTGAATTCCATCACGCTGTCAACAAAAACGTCGTAGTCACGAATGGGCTTGACGTCGATTTGCGAACCAGGCAGGAAGGCTTCGAGGCCGAACACTTCGACGATGAGACCACCCTTGGTGCGGCTCTTGACATAACCGTTGACGATTTCGCCGCTTTCGTAAGCTTCGTTGACGCGATCCCACGACTTGAGAAGTTCGGCTTTCCTGTGTGACAGGATGAGTTGGCCGTTGGGACCTTCTTGGTTCTCAACATAGACTTCCACCTTGTCGCCCACCTTCAGGTTGGGGTTAGTGCGGAATTCAGCAACAGGAATAACACCATCCGACTTAAAGCCGATGTTAACCACGACTTCACGCTCGGTGATAGCAACAACTGTGCCTTCAATAACCTCGTGGTCAGCCACTTGGCTCATTGTGCCTGCATAACGCTCTTCAAGCTTGGCGCGTTCGTCAGCTGAGTAGTTGTCGAACTTTTTGTGTGATGAAGTCCAATCGAAATCTGCGGCGGGAACCGGTTTCGGTCTTGGAGTTCTGACTTTCTTTTCAACTGGCTTTTCTTCTGCTGGCATAGCCTCGTTGATGATGTTTTCGTTTTCTTCCATGTAAATAAATTGATAAAAATTGTACCCGCAAGCGTTCCAGAACCCCGCCGCGAGGAGGTTTAACTTTTGATTTACAACTCAAACCGCTGATTATACAACCAATCTGGAGCACGGTTTGAATTGGGCTGCAAAGATAGGAATTATTTTCTTAAATTAAGCAAATTCAATGATTTATTTTTTATTGTTATCGTTTTCTTCTTGTTTTTGGCTAGAGGCGTCGTGCTAAAAGTCAAAACCTCGCCCTCCTCATTGGCAATGACAAATATGCCCTCCAAAGGCAAGACGTAATTGCGCTGGGCTAATTCTATCCTGCTACCATCGGCACTCATCACATAGAACTCACGATCGATGTAGGCTCTTTCATTGAAGGGATTGCCCACAAGGTTCCAACCCGCCGTTTCGCCATCGCCGGTTTTGTGCAAAACGACACTTCCATCACCGTTGTACGGCGTGCCAGTGAAGTTGAGCATTAGCGTATCGCTATTTGCATAAAGGTATCCCTTCCCTGCTTCGAGATTGAAGGTTTCAACTTTATAGTTGAGCCATTCCTTCTCAGCCTCACCATATCGATAAAGGTCATAAACGTTGGCCAACATATCCTCCACCTCTTCGGGATTGATTTCCTCGAAAGGCACGGCAATGAGATAATAACCTCCATCGGCGGTAAAGGCATTGATAGCCTTGGTGGCGGCTTGCTGCGTCGATATGCCAAGAAGAATGTGGTTCTTCACCGACAAGACAGCATTGAAATTACCTCCATATCCTGTTACTGGAGCAGTTGGAGGAGACATCGGGTTGAAATTGGTGATGGTGTTGTATGCATATAGGGCTTGACCTGAATTTGTGTTGAAAACTGAGCAAGCCATGTAAGGCGTACCATCATATCGACCCGAATTGTCATCGATCACAACGACGAGGTTGGAAGTGCCATCATATTCGAACGGAGTGTCAAATACAAGGAATGTCCATGCATTGGCGGTCATGATGACGCTCCCGCTGAACACCTTGTCGGATTCAGCCATTGTAATCCAATCGATATTGTCGCTGAATGACGATTTCTCTGTCATTGCCAAGTACAAATCATACGTGCGGGTCCGCTCCCCTCCTTCGTTGTAGAAGGCGATGCTATTGATAGTTCCCGCTGTGCCAATCTCCTCGGCAGTATAAATCTGCTGGGACAAAGTATAATTGTAATAGCTGTAACTTGGCAAAAAGTAATTGGTTGTGGTGCTTTCACCAATCTCGATGGCTTGAACGAACATAGCCACAAATTCCCTATCGTTGAGCACCACAAAGCTGATTTCCGAATCATTGGAGATTATCTCATCATTTTCGCTCCAGCCAACGAAATAATAGCCCGTATTGGCCATAGCCGTGACCGTGCAAGTTTCACCGAAATTGTACATGCCGCCACCCGTCATCGTGCCACCTTGGGCAGGGTTAGCGCTCACCATGATGTTGATGGGATCCGTTGATGGAGCCGATTTGGTGATACGGATTTGGTTCTTCACATTGAGGATTGTCCCATAATAATTCGAAGTATTCGTCGGGTCGTAGTTTGTGCTTTCGCTAAAGACGCGGATAGCCTGACTTGGGGCATCAAACACGCGGCATTTCATACCGCCACTGGTTGAAGTCGTGTGGTCGTCGGCAACAAGCACCACATTGGACGTGCCGTCATAGAGGAATGCAGGATTAAGTGTGATGGTCGTCCAATCATTGGCCACCATGGTGACTTCTCCACTAAACACTTTGTCGGAAGCAGAAATGGTTTCCCAATCCCTGTTTCCGGTGAAGGTGCTTTTCGAGGTAGCTTTCAGATAGAAGTCGTAGTAACGTGTCTTTGCAGTACCCCCATTATAGAAAGCAATACTTGTGATGACACCGGCACTGCCCAACTCCTCAACGGTGTAAATCTGTTCGGAAAGTGTGTTCTTGTATAAGCTAATACTCGGAAGGTATTCATTCGTCGCATCGCCTCCGTCGCCAATCTCGACGCCCTCAACGAAATTGGCCACCAAGTCCACATCGCTCACCACATCGAAGGAATAGGAAACACTGTAGGAAACCACTTCGCCATTTTGAGTCCAGTTGGTGAAGAGATAACCAGCGGCAGGCGTGGCAGTAACTGTACAGCTCGCACCATAATGGAACTCTCCGCTGCCAACGACCGTGCCGTGCGTGTCGTCATCGGGAACAGCCGTGACAAAGAAGGTCTGGTAGACCATGGCGCAGTCGCAATCGAATTCATAAAGCACACCGGCAGTGGGAGTACCGCTCGATTGATAAATCAACATCTCGCCTTCGTATTTCACGACGAACGAACATTCACTGGCCATACTCGCCGAGTGCCAGGTCAACGTCACATGAACGCCGTGACCTATTTCCAACTCATAAAGCGCGCCACCGCCTCTTTCGATGGTAAGCTCTTGGGGCTCACTTCCATCATCAAAAGAAACAATCAACTTGTTACCGTTCCATCCGTCACCGTAGGAGTCGCTAAGTTCGAAAATGACTTTACAGGCGTTCTTCAACGTCTCATTGGCTTGCACCTCAAGTCCGCCATCGGCCGTCATGGTGAAGTTGACAGGGATTTGTTCGTCCTCGGGACAATCGGCTGCAATGGTGGCGGTAAATTGGCATGACACCTCTTCATCAACAGCAATAGTACCTACATTAATCGACGGATTGGTGATGTTGATATAGCCGTTGGGCGAACTCATCGTAACCACTGCATTGGAAGCTTGGTAATGTCCCCTGTTCTTGAACTTGGCGGTCACGGTAATCGTTTCGCCAGGAACAAAACTGCCATCCCACTTCATGCTCTGATAGGCCAACACGGCCTCGTTGGCAGTGACAACGATATTGCCTTCCCATCTATCGTCGCCATTGACTGCAGCATAGTGAATGGTCACATCCGTGCCATCGGCCACACCTTGAGCAATGTGGAACTGGAAACCACTCACGGTCGTCATGGTTTCAGGAGCCAAAGCGTCAAAGCTACCGATTTCCTCATCAATGACAACATCAGCATTCGCCGAAGTCAAGGTGACAGTAGTGATGCCTGTAGTGGACTCGGTGCCCGTATTCTTGAAATTGATGCTCAAATCAATGGCATCACCAACATGGGCGATGGTTGGGGTAAAGCTATCAACCGAAAGATAAGGTCCTTCAACGATAGAGGACAGAATCGTGGTAATGTAAGGAATGCGCTGGGGAGCGGTCACACAAATGGTGACATTGCAGCTTGTATGGACGGGAGTAACGGGGACGTAGGCCCTACCCGAATTGTCCACAAGCGCAGTACCAATAAGCTCGCCATCCACGCTGATAGCCACGTATGACCCTGCGACGGCATTCACCTCAAAGGATTCCCAACCTATAGGAAAGACGTTCATGTGGCTAACATTATTGACCGTAGGTTGTACACGATAAGGCATGATGGAGCCATCGCCCAACACATGATAGCCTTCCCAGTAATAAAGCGGGTTGCAATGGACACTGTATCCAAGCGCTCGAGCAGCATTACCTGCAAGATTGCCAGCGAAAAGAATGGAGCAAACGGTGTTGTAGGCATCATTTCTCCAAATGGCATCATAACTGCCCATAGTGGTCTGTTCAAAGGTCGGCATGACGCCAAGTTGACCCGTCGAGAGGTTTGTGTTGACGGTCGTGGCACCCACGCCAAAATAATAGTCGTTATACCAAGTCGTGGGAGGGCAGGAACCGATATAAGCGTAAGCACCTTTGTTCTCGGCACGAGTCAACACTTCACCGTAACATGGGGATTCGTTATAGCCCCAGTTTCCAGTTCTGCAGCAGTTGCCCATGGCTAAGAAATACTTGTGCTCGTTGGTCAGATTGTTGACATCGTCAACGGAAAATAGCGGGTCTAACCAGGCTGTCTCACTACCGTGGGCCGTGTAGTTGGCGAAGCCCACACCAGAGTTCAGATAATCGTAACAGCCATCAAAGATGCCATGGCTGAACTCATTGACATTGGTGAAGCCATGCTCGGCATTGTAATAATAGTTGGTGGCATACCAAACCGTAGGGCGACCGACGATAATGTCCCAACCCGTATTGTCATAGCCAGCCACAAAAAGCACGTTATTCAAATAGCTCGGGTCGGGCATGGTGTATTGCTCGTATTCCATACCTTTGTTGAGCATAGCCGTCATCTCATCAACGGTCTCAGCAGAAAGACGGCTGTGGAACATATCCGGGAACTGGTCTCCGTCAACGCTGGAGTAGTAAAGGTCGGTAACGAAGCCTGTCTTGGTTCCAATGCCCGAGTTCACCACTTGGGCTTGGTCGCCCATAATCATTAGGAATGTAGGTGCATCCTCAGCATACTTAGCTTGGATGAAATTCTTAATTTCCTCAGCTGTAGTGCCGATAACGTCGGTATAGTTCACATCCATATAAATGCCTTTCAAGGTCTTCCAAGCCACCCAATTCCGGATGCAGTTCTCAAACATGCGGTCGGCAATGACCAGCATCTTCACGGGAGCGGACCACAGGTCGGGGTGGTCTTCGTAAACTCCTCTGACGGCTCTGCCATTGAATAGCAGGTCATAAACACCTGTGAAATAAGGGCTGTAAGTCTTTACCAACATATCCTCCGTAGCGCGGGTATCGGCACCGTCGAAGCTGACCTCAACCTCAATGTCATTAAACACACGGATTTTGTTGTTGACAGGGTCATAGCTGACCGGCTCGATGCACATTCTGCCTACCTGAATGCCTCGCATAGTGCCGTCGATACTTACCGCAGCAAAAGGTTCCGAGCGGAGGCCACGCGTTTGATAGGCGGCTTCGTTGATGACGAATGGAGTCTCTTGGTCTTTCCAGGCTTCTGGTTGACGTGGTGACAGTTGGTGGATGCCATATTCCTCAAGGTCGTAATCCATCGTGGAATAATGGGTCACGCGAATGTTAGGAGTAGCGCCAAAAGGAACAGCAATAAGTTGGTTCACGACAGGAATCTGAGGGTCGCCCTCGTTGCCGCCAATGACCGTATTGGGCATGCTGAGCATGGAGAAAACGCCACGCTCAGTACTCACTTCATTAGCCTCAATACCCGAAAACGAAAACGTGGCCTTCAGACTCGTCATGTCACTTTTAACGCATTCGACCTTGTCAACCGAACGTAAACTAATCTTCGTTTGTCCAAAGACAGAAAAACCTAAGAGGTAGATCGTAAAGAATAGCAGTATCTTTTTCATAGCTAACACATTTGAAAGTTTAATTCTTCTCACGGCAATGTCAATGAGGCAAAATCCTCAATAACAAGCTGCAAAAATAAAAAATAGTCTAAACAAGACAATTTAATTATAGATGAATAAACGAGTGTACATGATAAGATATCCCTTGCTGGACACAAATTACGCATATTTTTTCACAATATCCACACCCTACCCTTGCGTGTCAGGACACCCATATCTGCCATACGGCAGACCCATATCTCACACACGGCAGATATGGGTTTCACGGCGTTGAGATATGGGTGTCCTTCACAAACTCCGCAATCAGCTCCAGCACCTCGGGCGAGATGGTCTCCTCAATCTCGAAATATTCGTTGGGCGAGCCTGTCTCACAATGCTAGAAAAGGTGGTTCAAACCGGGCAGCTCTATTCGTCAACTTCTGCATCAATTGTGTTGTTTTCTGTTTCATCAGTCGTAAACACCCCATTTCTGTCCACATAGCCCATCACTCCGGTATCATCGTCGCCGATTCTCACTACTGCCTTGCCCGTTTCATCAAAAGGATTGGCTCCGTCAAACTGAGGTTTGATCACTACATTGCCGGAAGTATCCATATAGCCCCACCCGGATGCATCGATTACGAAGGCTGCCAGACCTTCCGAGAATATGCCGACTGCACGGAAACGTGGCTCGATGACCATCTCGCCGTTCTTGTCGATGAAGCCCCAAAGGCCGTCAACCTCCACTGCGGCCAAGCCTTCAAAGAAACAGTCGATGTTGTCGTAAGCAGGCGCAATCACAATCTCCCCTGTCTTGTCAATGAAACCCCATTTGCGGTCAACAACAACGCCGGCCATGCCTTCGTTGAAGCGGCGCACCGATTTGAACTGCGGCTTTATGACCAGACGACCCTCCTCATCAAAGAAGCCCCACAGTCTCCCTTTACGGACTGGAAGCATGTCCTCAGAGTACCATTCCATTTCGTCGTATGTCGGTTCGACAATCCAGCCTGTTTTGTCCATTATCCCGAATTTCCCATCGTATTTTATTGGCAAAACTTTGTCGCAACCATACCAATCATAGACGCGTTTCGTTGGCTCAAGCAACCATTTCCCGTCCCGAGTCTTGACACCCACCTTGTCGATGTACCTCAAGACATAAAAGCCGTCGTGCAAAAACAACTCTGCTTTTTTCTGGGGCTTCACTATCCAACCGTTTTCGTCAGCCAAACCAACTTTTCCGTTCACACGGATGCGTCCCCAGCCATCCTTGAAATCGTCAATCACCCAGGAATCCTCATTCTTCTGAAACTCAACAACGGTTTTACCGCTGTTATTGATCATAGATACTTTACCATCGTTCTCGACGAACGACACTTGCCCGAAGGCGTTTGCTATAGCCAACCATACCATGGAAGCCAAACAAATTATTCTAATTGTTGTTTTCATTGTTTTTTACCTTGATTTTGTGCAGGGCAGAACTATTAAATGTGAGACGTGGAATGTACGAAATGGGGGGGGGATTATGGTAAGAAATTCCCCGAAACCATTATGGTTCGGGGAATTTTTAATATTAGGTATTATTTCTCTCTCCAAACAAATTGGCCTGTTTTGTCGATGTATGCCCGTTTATGGTCTAGAACGACAAGCGCCAAACCATTCTCAAAGATATTAGCTTTGTCAAATTGCGGATTAATTACCATCTTTCCAGTCTTGTCGATATAACCCCATTTACCGTCTTGTTTAATCGGAGCCAGACCTTCAATGAGTCCCATTGCATCATCGTATTGAGGTTCAATTACAATCTTCCCGGTTTTGTCAATCCAACCATATTTTCCTTTTTTTTCAATCCTGGCAAGACCTTCAGAGAAACAATACGCATCCTCGTATTGTGGCTGGATTACCATTTTTCCTGCCTTGTCGATATAGCCCCATTTACCATCTTTCATAACAGGAGCCAAATCTCCGCCAAAAAAACCCTTTGTATCGTCAAACTGAGGTTGAATCAGCACTTTACCAGTTTTGTCTAACCAGCCCCATTTATAAATGGTTACTGCTGCCAGACCTTCACTGAAATCATCCACATCATACAACTGTAGTTCAATCACCAGCTTACCCGTTTTGTCGATATAGCCCGATTTCCCGTCTTTCTTAACCCGAGCTAAACCTTCACCGAATTCCCCTGCAAAAGCAAACTGCGGCTCAATCACCATCTTCCCGGTTTTGTCGATATAACCCCATTTCTTATCTTTAAGAACTGCAGCCAAACCATCACTAAAGACTCCTACATCATCGTATTGTGGTTCTATCACTATCTTGCCAGTCTTGTCAATATAACCATACAACAAGTGTTTCTCAATCCATTGTCCAACAACAGCCAATCCTTCAGAGAATCCTCCCCAAGTATCATCAAACTCTGGCTTGATTACCATTTTTCCCGTTTTGTCAATATAACCTTTTCCACCGTCTTGTGAAACTGCAACCAAGCCTTCTCTGAATATCTCGGGGCCACTGAAAAGACCCATAATACTATACAGGGGTTCTATCACCATCTTGCCTGTCTTGTCAATATAGCCACAGAGATGGTCTATCACAACTCCTGCCAAACCTTCTGAAAAAGCACTTGCATCATCAAATCTTGGCTCAATCACCAGCTTACCCGTTTTGTCAATATAACCGTATTTTTCATCTATCTGAACAACGGCTAGGCCTTCCGAAAAGCCACCTACATTATCAAACTTTGGTTCAATCACCAGCTTACCCGTTTTGTCGATAAAGCCGCATTTTTCATCTACCTGAACAACAGCAAGGCCTTCAGAAAAGTCACCTACACCATCAAACCGCGGTTCGATCACCAGCTTACCCGTTTTGTCAATAAACCCCCATTTTCCGTCTTTTTCTATCGGTGCCAAACCTTCATTAAAGGAGTATGGTGCAAAATACTTAGGTTCGATCACCATCTTGCCCTGCTTGTCGATATAGCCTGTTTTTCGTTCACAAACCATCACCATACCGTCATCAATATACGCCTCAACGAATTGAAAATCTATCACAAGATTCCCTGTTTTGTCAATACAGCCCCACCTCCAGTTTTGTGCTACCGTAGCCAAACCGTCTTCAAAGGGATTTGCATGGTCAAATTGAAAATCGATTACCACTTTCCCAGTTTTGTCAATGTAACCAAAAACCAATTCTTTTCTAACTGCTGCTAGACCTTCTTTGAAATAGCCTTCATCCTGAAATTGAGGTTCAATCACCATGTTACCTGTTTTATCGATATAACCATAAAAACCCGGCCATTCTGCTTCGTCTATTCTAACCGAAGCCAAGCCATCAGTAAAGCTCCTGCTGTAGTCAAATTGCGGCTCAATCACTGTTTTACCGGTTTTGTCCATAAAGCCTGTCTTGCCGTTTTCCCAAACAGGAAACAAGGCATCGTCTTTCGGTTCGTTGCGAGAATTACATCCTGTAAGCAGAACCAAAATTACAAGAGCAACCAGGCTGATAACCATTGTTTTTCCAAATCTATTCATAGTTTATCAAGTTTAGTTATTTTAATAATTCCAATTTTAAATATTGTATGATTCATCGTAGCTTTCTTCATTCTTTTTTCGGCCGATGATTCGTATTTTGTGTTCGGGAGCGTCGTCAAAGAAAATGACACGCGCCTTATCAGGCATCGTTTCCAAAACCAAGCCGCCCTTGGCTTCCCAACGGCAGGTCATCACTTCGCCTGCATTGTCAATCTCAAACCATTGTTGCCTTCCCGAAAAGCTTGAATTCAAAGTGGGTCGAGGGAACATCCTGGAATAAAGAAAACGCATTGTAGTGTCAGTGATTAGTGTGAAATAATCGGTGAGTTCGCTACAGTCGGAATGTAGGCTGTGTCCCCCTCCTATCTTAGTGTGCAACTCACTCTTTCTTCCATTCGCAAGTGCCCGTTCATGGATACTTTTCGAGCCATACATCTTGTTGCACAAGAACTGATTGAATGGTTCCGTGTTCGTGAACGGAAAGTCATAGTCGTAGGCCACAACATGGTCGGCGTCGCCATGGAACGAAAGAATTGCTGTGCCGGGTGAAGTCGTGTCAATCATCTCGATTTTGTGTACGGCACCCCACATATTCACCACCGTGTTGATTTTGAAACCAACACTACCACCCCATTCATCCGCAACGGTGTTAATACCACCAAGGTCCTCCAAGCCAACATTCCTGCGCATTTCATTCCTAAAAATAGGGAATACGCCTGTCATATTATCATAGGCGTAATTAATTGGGCCGGCATAGGTGCAATCCGGTCGGTCGTAATCGGTCATGAAAGCGAGATTCAGTGCAGTGATGGCGCCAGCACTTGTGCCAGCCACAAAAAGGTAGTTGGGGTTGATGCAATACTGTTTGGAATTGCGCAACAGGTAACTCATGGCGGCATGTGCATCCTGCACCGCCCGATAGCCTGCCCTGTCGATATGTTTTGAACCGTAAGGCTGGAAGCCGAGACGGTAGTTGATACTAGCGACCACATAACCTCGCGAAGCGAAATAGTTAGCCCATTCCACATAACCAGTAGCCTTCTTGTCACCATTAAAGAAAGCTCCTCCATGGATGAGCATCAGCAGAGGCCGTCGTGTCGAGTCGGTGGCTACAGGACTATAGATGTCCATTGTCAACCTAACATCCTTGAGGGTCATCTCCTCTGCATCCGTCCACTTTTCCATCAAGATAGGCAGATAGTTGTCGCAGTCGTACTCGGGTTCAGGATAGCTGGCCCAATAACCCTTAGCATAGGCATAGATGATATTCGAATCAACCGTCACTTCAAACAAGTTGTCGTGATAGGGGTATCCACGAAAGATATTCATGACAGTGGATTGTCGCCAGGGCAGAAAACGCAATGTTCGCCACGATCCGTCAAGCAATATATCCAATGCCAAGGCATTGCCTTCTGCCATGGCATTGGTCTTTACGATTAACGAGTCAGACCGCATTCCTCTCCACCTCAACAATCCTGATGTTGCCTCAAAATGATGTGGTTTGGCAAAATAATCTCCTTCGACATACCATTTGCCTTTGAACGTCTTTTCCGTAACTTCATCAACATAAAGAACAGCATCGCGGTTGTTGTATTGAGCCACATAATACGCTCCTTCCTTCAAGACACTCAAGTCAAAGTTGTGCCTTCCGCAAGAAGCCATAGCCATCACGAGGGTTATCAGAATGACAAAGTAATATTTTACAATTCCATACATATCCTATCTTGTAATTCAATACACCTATGTAACTGTTCAAAATCAAACTGCAATATCTTTTGACTTCGGGACACGGGACTTCGAGACTTCGGGACAAGCAAATGCCTCGTAGTCTCGCAGTCCCATAGTCTCGCGTCCAATATGTAAACTAATTATGCTCATCTACTTAAAAACAAATAAAACCGCATATCATCGACGGCCAACATGTACATTTACGTTAATGGGTCTAACAGGCCTCCCTGGATCATCGCCAATATATCCCAAATAATCGAAATCGCCCCTATCAAAAACCATCTCACAATTGGATTCCGATAACTTTAATGTACCCCCAACTTTGAAATAAACAGTAGCTCTTTTTCTAAATCTTTCTCTAAATCTTTTACCACGCCCTTTCGGTAAAAAGTTACCTTCCATATAAACACCAACCTTATTACAAGTACCACATTTTGCCATTTTTCCATCAACAATACTAACTTCTACTTCACCATAGACCTCACAATCCATTACATCGAAACGGTTACCCCATGCTTGTTCAGCTATTTCTCTTGCATATTTCATCAAACGAGGTTTGAAATCATTTTCGTCTATCGCTTCCAACCGATCCTTTATGTAAGTCTCTTTTTTATCCTCCACCAGATAGTTCCAAGTAAGCCTCACCGTTTCATAAGGAGTACCCGAAAAACCATTCGAATTGACCATGGATTTGAAAGCACAATAGCGATCTTTGGGCAAACTGTTGTCAATATTGGAGAACAGGTTATCCATACCGAAGAACGCTGTTTCCATCTGTTTTACATTTGTTATGCACTCTGAACATTGGGCATTGTCTTCAAACTCATTCAAAAAGTCGCGGACTGCCTTTTTCGCTTCGTTCAGCGAGTGGAATTCTTTAATGGACAATTGCATGTATTCCTGTTGGCAGTCTCTGCTGGGTACGGGAGGTTCTTTCCGTTTTGTGTTCGAGTTACAACTCAAAAGTGCCATCGAAACTGCAGCACATAGTACTAAGGCAAATCCTCGCAATGCCTGAACTTTAATCGTTATTTTTTCCATATTCATTATTAAATTGAAGCAACATAATTCATTCTATCTCATTGTTTCACATCTGATAATCCTTTTTTGTCAGACATGTTCATCGTATCTGTTTTGAAGGTAAGATAGCTAGAGCAGTCCTCGAAGAAGTTGTGATCCAAAACCTTGCTGATTTCGAAGAGCAGGTGCATAGTAACCCACCGCTGCCGGCACACCTTGTAAATGTTCTCAGGCGTGCAATGCACTTGTCGGGCGAGCCAGGCTGCCGAGCGTCCCTGCCTTGCCAGCTCCGCTTTAATGAGCTTGCCCATGTGGAAGTCGCTATTTATCTCCGATGCGCTCTTCATACCCAAAACAGATGCCCAAAATTAGGTCATTTCAAAACCCATTTCACATTTTTACACCAACTTGTTTTACCAATAATACGGAATTATTTTACCAGAAATCTATTACTGTTTTTTAGCTTTTTCAGCAAGGAGATAATCCGAGCAGTCCTTGAAGAAGTCGTGGTCGAGTGCCTCACTGATCATGAACAGCCTTGGCAAGGTGACCCATTGCTGGCGTAATGTCTTATAGATGTTTTCAGGCGTGCAATGCACCTGACGCGAGAGCCAAGCAGCCGAGCGGCCCTGCCGTTCCAACTCCGCCTTGATGCGCGAGCCCAAGTGGAATTCTTCGTTAGGATATGTTTTTTCCATATTGCGTTGAATTATGATTAAACCATCATTCAAAACAATAGAGGGGTTGAGAGTTAAATTATTGGAACAAAAGTTTCATGAAATATTCAAAAAATTGATTATTTCTCTGGTTTATAGGAAGAAAATAAAATAGCGACATGGCTATTCACGCCACCAGATACGCCCCAAGTGTCATTGTGTCACGGTCGAACTGGACGCCCACTTTCACCACCTGACGGCCTTCGGTCACATAGGGCAGGAAATAGCCTTTGCCGTTGATTTGGTCGAGGGCTTCCTGCGCCGT
This sequence comes from Bacteroidales bacterium, assembly GCA_017428285.1. The sequence goes on from JAFRRE010000005.1 coordinate 13,301, forward strand.
GCCGTTCACCTTCAGCTCAAAGACCCATGTTGTGTCGGGCATCTGCACCACAAAGTCGATGCGGCCGTTGGCACACTTCACCTGGGTTGCGGCATACACGTTGAGCATGTTAAAGATGAGCCAAAAGGTGTACTCATAGAAACCCTCGTAGTTCTTCACATCAGCAAGTTTCTTCTGGAAGCCTTCGACGTAAGGAATGCCCGCAAGAAACGCCTTCAGCTCCTGCATGGCCATGTCGAGGTTGTTGCGCTTCAATGCACGCCAGAATTTCATAGCGAAACCTGTCTGGATATCGCTTCCTTTCAAACCCACATAAGTGGGCAGTAGACCTTCAGTAAAACCCAACCGCACTTCCAAGTTAGGTATACTTAGGGTATACATGAAAGTCTCCTTGTCATAGTCTTTTATGGTCAAATAGCCACTCTGATAAAGTAAAGGTAAGGCATCTTCCATGGCCTCGGTAGGCTTGTCGAAAGCCGTTGAAGGCACTTCCATGCGGTCCATCATAGTGATGTCGGTGCGGAAGTGTTGCATCTGGCGGATGAGGAAGGTCGGTGTGCCGCTGTCGAACCAGTAGTTGTTCATGTCACGCTGGTTGAAGCACTTCAAGAGGCTGAACGGGTTGTAGATGTCGGGCGATGACTTGGCGAATCGATAGCCGTCGTACAGCTGTTTAAGTTTGGCTTGCATTTCTTCAGGCGAGCATTCGTATTCCTTGGCCAGCATGGCGATGTCGGGAGCCATGTCGTGCATTAGCTCATCCTCCGTGATGCCACAGATGGCTGCGAATTTCGAGTCCAAGGAGATGTTGGTCAGGTTGTTGATGGTCGAGAAAATGCTCAATTGCGAGAACTTGGTGATGCCCGTGATGAAGCAGAAGCGAATCATAGCCTCACTCACCTTCAAGGGCTGGTAGAACTCCTGCATCACGCGGCGGAACTCAGGCAGGCTCTCGTCCTCGTGCAACACATCGAGCAAAGGGGCATCGTATTCATCAATGATGACAGCCACTTGTTTGCCCGTGCGTTCATAGGCACGGCGAATCATACCGCCAAGAAGCTGACCTGGCATCAACTCATCTTCTTCCCTGCCATACTGTTCGGCCAAAGGCTTCATCATAAAGAGCAGACAACGCTTCAAATCTTCGGTGGTCTGTTGGTTCTTGGCCCAACTCACATCCAAATGGATGACGGGACACGTTTCCCAATCCTTTTCCAACGCCATGATTTTCAAACCTTCGAAATATTCCTTCTGTCCCTTGAAATAGGAATCCAACGTAGTGGTAAGCAGCGACTTGCCGAACCTTCGCGGGCGGCTGAGGAAGACATATTTCATTCTCGTCATCTCCCAAACGAGGTCGGTCTTGTCGATGTAAACATAATTGCCTTTACGGATTTCCGAAAAGGTCTGTATTCCCACGGGGTAGCGACGTCCATTAACTCCTAATGCTGACATAATCAATTATTTTGCGGCAAAGATAACAAATAGATCCATTCTTGGCAAAAAAAAGTGTCGTCCATCAACGGATTCTGGCAAAATTGTCGGAATCAACGCCTGCCAACATCCTGAACTAAGCGGACAGAACACGCAAAATTGCGAAATACAGTATATATCTCTATATCATCATGGCTGAACATGACATTATAAACATATTTCAAGCTCCTACACACTGAAGTTTGATAACTGCCTATCGATCCTGCTTGTTCGACATACAGGTCTGACCTTCGGCCAGCTGCCGGCAGGAATATAGCCCCATAATGCTGCAAATAGGATTCCCAAATGCCTTGTTGCATGACATTGCCGCCGAAACTTGCATTTATCTGATTGACATTGTTCAGATAATACATCGAACTGCTCCAATCGTCGGGAAGTAGAATCAAACCATTCACCCCTTCCACCTGTGCCTTGGCAAAACGGATGCCTGAAGGCGTGCTGCGATAATGTAAGATGAAATCCCATTCCTCATCCGTGAGGGTACGCCATTGGCTTTCAGTGTTTCCTCCGTTCGAGATGGCATTGTAGCCCCAATCTGCCATACCCGTCTGATCATACAAATGGCTGTTCTCGTTTCCGTAAGCCAAATAGTTTCCCGTAATATTAATCGTACTCCAAGGCTGATAGCTTATCGCACCATGGTTATATCCACTGGTCCCCCACGCGAAAAGGTCGAGCCAGCCGGGATAATCCTCTGACGCATTTGCATTGCTTTCACCAATATAGTCAAACTGGTTTTCAGAGAAGCGCCATTCATTCAAAGATGGATTGTACTGAAGATTGCCTTGCGAGAACCACACCTGACGATTTTCTGCCACGGAAAACCGTCCATCAAGAGCGCCCAAAGGAGCTACGATATACTCCAACGTGCTGAAACAAATTGTTTCCCCGTAATTGATGCCCTTACTGTTTTTTGCATAGGCACGCACGTAATAGGTGGTATTAGCATCAAGTTCATTTAAACCAATGACGTAGTCGCCCAACCCTCCACCATCAGCATACACGTAACTGGCAATGTTGGGGTTAGGGTCAATGCCCCAACAGGCACCACGCTCATAAACAGGTGCACCACCATCGTCAACCACGTTGCACAAGCAGGATGCCGTCGTGACGGAAACGTCATTCATCCCGACGGTGACCACTGTCGGGAGATTTACTTCCGCACCAGTGATCAAGTCCAGTACCGCACCATAGCTTGTGCCACAAGTGTTTTTGGCATAGGCACGTACGTAATATTTCGTAAACGGCTCCAAGTCGGTCAGCTTGCAGGTATATTCGCCCAACCCACTTTCGGCATGGACAAGCCGATTGTCGTCAGTGGTAGGGTCGCCGTAGTCGTTCCAGCACACACCTCGCTCCGTCACCGTGGCGCCACCTTCGTAGCTCACCGCGCCTTTCACCCTGGCCATCAGGCTGTCGATCATCAGCACTTCAAGGGTTTGCACTATAGGCAGTTCCGAAGCGGTAGTTAACGTATACACCTCGCTGTGCCAATCTGTCATGGCGCCAAAGTCGGCGATGTAGCAATAGTAATACAAGGTACCGGCCTCAAGCCCAGTGATACTCACGGTGTAGGACTTGCCGTTGAGCGAGGCCTGATAGTCGTCAGCTCCATGCAGATGCTCTTCCTCGCTCACCCTCAGCTTCAGGCTGTTGATATGGCCTGGATAGGCGTATTCGCCTCGGATGCTGACACTATCGACGCCAATCTCGATTTTTTCCTTTTCTTTCAGAATCTGGATGGTTTGTGATTCTGGCAGCACATCTTTTTCGCATGACGAAAGCAACGCAACGGAACATAATAGTGCAAATAAGAGGATTTTAGAACGCATAACCAAGACCTATTTTAGTTTCCAAATAGTTGAATTGTGTGGTGACGGCCTCCAACGAGCCCACAAAGCCATACCAATGCAGCTGAAGGCCGGCCGAGAGGTCGAGTCCCTGACAACTGAAAGCTGTGTTGCGGTACCAATGGCCTTCGGTAGTCTGCCAGCGCAGGGTTCGATTGCCATAACCCAACCCGACACGGAGCAACAAAGGTCCCGTCACCCGCATCAGACCACCAGCCATGACGGATAGGCGCATCTTGGAGGACTCGCCAGTATAATATGGATAATAGTTGCCGTCGACAAAACCTTCGCGGTCGCAATCACCGTCATAGCGGAAACCACCAAAGCTGCCGTTAGTCATCAGGCTCACGAACCAGCCGAAACGCTTCACCTGTCCCACACTCACTCCGAACGACTCTTGCGGACTGAAACTGTAGGCGGCATTGAGGGTAACAAAGGTCTCTTTGGGCCAACGTTCCTTCAGCTTCACGCCGAGTTTGAAACGTACGTTGTCGTTATCGAACTCGTCTACAGCCAGCTCTTTCAGCACGTCCCACACCATGGTGTGGCCGAAACCGGCCTTCACGTCGGCAACGTCGCCACTCACTTGCTGCAAGGGACCACGATAAGTGTTGCCGCCGTCCAACGAAACAGACAATCGCACCAAGTCGGCATCGGCGCCGAGGTCGTATTCCACCACGATGGCTTTGCCTCGCGGATAGGCTCTTACGATGTTCGCTGCCTCTTGACCCAACGCTCTTTGCAGCATCATGGCGCCAAGTAAGACCATTATTACCAATATTCTTTTCATTTCCTTACGTTATTTCAACTTCATTGACCTCCAATCCTCAAAAGCGCCATTCGCCGATGGTCGCTGTGTCTTCATCCTTTGTAAGGCCGACGTGCGAGCTACATTCTCGTTGATATATTCAGCCAACTCGCCCGCCGTGACCTCGCCATAGGTCTCTTTCAGCTTCTTCAACAGATAGTATGTGAATAAGCCGTGCGACTTCTCTTGGTAGGCGAAAGCCGTCTCGTTGCCCCGTGCCGCCGAAAAGGCGATAGCATTGCCGTACAAGACGCCCGCCTTCGAGTTGACTGCCACGCTACGACTCTCGGACATCATGTCGCCCTCACGGGTGGCACCGCTGAAACATGCGTCAATGAAATACATCATCGATTCGGCATCGGCAGATCCCAACTGAGCATAGAGCTCGTCCAAACCATAGCTCGACTCCATGTTGGAGCCGTAACCGTCAACAGGCAACAGGTAGGCGCTGCGGCTCACTTCATCGGGGATGCCGTGACCCGAATAATAAAAGATGCCCTTGGCCTCGCCGTGGAAGGCTTCCAAAGTGGCTTGGAGCCAGTCCACCTCGTAGCGGATGTCGTTGAGCGTCGCATCGGTCACCATATGGACATTGGTTTCAGGGATGCCTAACAATGTGGTGCAATACTCCTTGAACACCTCACCGTCGTGGATGGCGAAAGGCACATTTTGTTCCCGTTGGTAATCCTCGTTGACGATAATGACTGCAAAGGTCTTGTCGTTCACCACATCGGCAACAGGGATGTCGATGTCGACATCCGAAGGTGTCACGCCATGGCTATACCGACTGATGTGGAAGGTGAAGAGTTGTGACTCCACTTCGTAAAGCGACATACCGTCAATCAAAAATCCATCGGGAATAAATCCACTCATTTCGTAATACTGCCTCCTTGCTTCCTTGACCTTGTTTTTGGGTGCCATGACAATACGGAGCGTGTCGACGGAAGTCAGTGTCCAACTGCGGGTGACATGCAAGTTGACCACCTCGTAGCCGCTTTTCCTCGCTGTGATGTTGCGCACCACATCGCCCACTTGATGTTTGCCGAAACATAGGCGAAAACAGCCTTTTGAGTCGCTTTGTGTAGGTTGGCAGTCGTGCACTGAAGGCACGGTGAGCGTCACCCCGGCCATCAGGTTGCCTTGCTCGTCAATCTCAAGCACCTTGCCGTGTTGTACCATCTGGCCGTAACTCGTGGAGGCAAGCATCATGATGACAAACAATAGCTTTCTCATGGCTGCACCTCCTTTTCCAAACTGATGAGCCAGGGCTCCGTGGCCGAAGGCCTGTAGATCTCATCCCAAGTATGATATCCAGCCTTGCTGACCATCACCCGTTGCGTCTCGTTCTGCTTCTCCAATGGAATAACAATGCGGAACTGCCCCGAGGCATCGGTGGTGGCCATAAGGTCAAGCAGGGTCACCATAGCTCCTGCGATGGGCCGACCGTTCTCGAAGTCGCACACCCGCCCAAACACCACGCCCAAATCGTTGTTGCGCCTGATGCGAAGCTTGACGCAATGTTGTGCTTTCAGGATGGTGTCGATGGTTTGGTAGCCCTCGGCCTCGAACACAAGGTGGACTGGATTGCCTTTCAGTCGGTAGGGTATGTCGTTGAGGAACACCGTCCTGCTTTCAGTACTGATGGAAAAACATTGCAAGGAATTGTCGGCATAATGACATTCGAGCGTGCCTTTTTCGAAAGGCAGGTTGGGAATGACAAAAGCCTTGTCTTCCATGATGTTGACTTTCATCTGTATGGGAGTAAGTAAGCGCCACACCAACAAGCTGAGGCACGCCAGCAACACAAACCCGATGATGCCAATGACATAAAAGCGTCGTTTGACATGTCGGAATCCAAGCTCATAACGAGCCATCATCAGAGCGTCCATGGCTTTTTTGTTTGAGGAGAGATAAGCTTCCACGGCCTCTTTCTCCTCACCCGTCAGTTTACCTTCCAAGTAACAAGCCAACATCTCATCCGTGATTTGCATTGTGTCGTTTTTCATAACTCGACCCCTTTCATTATTTTGCTGACGGCACTCTTGGCTCTTTTGATCATTTTATAGACCGCCGATTCCGAGCAACCCATTTCGTCCGCGATTGTCTCAACCTGTTTGCCCACCAAAAAACCAATCAAGGCCTGACGTTCGCGAGCCTTTGGGAGCTTCTCGACCGCCTTGTAAAGCTCAAGCTTCGAGATCTCGTTGAGGATGTCGGGCTCGCTGGTGACTGAAGTGAGTTCGTCAATCAACTCGGTGTCCGACTCCTCAAGTTCGGTGGGTTGAAACGGTTTTTTCTCATTGAAGAACCTAATGGCCACCACAGTGAGCCAAGTAGCCAATTCCGACTTGAACTCAAATTGACGCAGTCGGCGCCAATCGTCAGCCCTAAGATAAAGATAGAATTCCGTAATGAGCTCTTCCTTCTTGACATTGGAATGGAACAAGCCCTTGGCAATATGGGCAAACATCCTGTCGCAACGGTGGAAAAAGACATACTCCACAGCCTCCTCGTCGTTGGCAAGAAGGAGGTCAACCAATTGTCGGTCCGATAAGCTGTCAAATTTCCGAAGCCGCTTCCTCAAAGTCGATAGATTGTGGATTTTACGACGGCAAAAATAAAGAAATTATAAAACTTATTGGATTATTTTTCAACTTCTTTCAAAAAATCAACGATGCGCTCCAACACCTCGGGCGAAATGGTCTCCTCAATCTCGAAATATTCGTTGGGCGAGCCTGACTCACAATGTTGGAAAAGGTGGTTCAAATTGGGCAGCTCATGAAGGGTAAGATTGGTCTTGCCATGTTCGGCGATGATTTTCTCGTATGCAGGAAGATTCTGTGAGGCTATCACTTGCAAGTCCTTTGAGCCATTGAGCAACAAAGCCGGACAACTCGTCTTGATGATGGCCTCCGTGGGGTCGTACTTTAGGAAATAATACATCCAAGGCGATGCCATTTGCCCTACCGTCTGCTCGGTCAATTCTTCGTTGTAACCCCAGCCTTTCAACAGTTGGCGCAGCAGACTATCGGCCTCTTCCCTACTACTTGAGGCTTCAATAATGTCGAACATCTGAGCGTTAGTATTACTGTTGAATTGAACAGCTTCTTCCAGCATACCCGAAGCCCTAAGTATAGCCTTTTGTTGCTCTTTGAGTACCTCTATGCCATTCACCGAGGGCCCTGCCAAAGAAATCAGAAAAGCTACTTCAGGCCTACGCGCCGACACCATAAAGTTGATGATGCCACCTTCACTATGGCCTAAAATGCCGACCTTTGAAGCATTGATTTCCTTGCGGTTATGGAGATAGTCGAAAGCGGCCTCGGCATCATAGGAGAAGTCCATGGAGGTGGCATTTTTCACTTCACCTTCAGAGTCACCAATGCCACGGTCGTCGTAGCGCAACACGGCAATGCCATGGAGAGCACAATAATCCGCGATGACCCAGAAGGGACGGTGGTTCATCAGTTCCTCATCGCGGTCCTGCTGCCCACTACCCGAAACGAGCACCATGGCTGAAAACGGGCCTTCGCCTTTGGGGATGGTCAAAGTGCCAACTAACTTGTTGCCTTCTTTTTCATTGACAAAGGTCACTTCCTCTATATGATAATTGAACGGAGGCTGTGGATCTTGAGGTCTAGCCTTTTTCTGTTCTTTTTTCTCTGCCTTGGCAAGGTTGAGCGGGAAGGTCATGCCGTGTTGAGTGAACTCCCCTTCTATGGTCGAGTCTTTCAACACACCTAAATAAGCGGTACACATGGCGTTCATTTTCAATTCCAAATGTCCGTCTTGGAAAGTTGTTTCGTCCACGGGAATATCATACGCGCCTTGGGCTGGCACATCAAAAGTGGTAGAATAACCGCTTTCAATGGCTTTGATGTCGAAAGCCGTCTCCAACTTTTGTACACCTAGGTCAATCTCACCTTTCCAATAGCCCTCGATTTGGGCTTGGGATTGCAGGACGGCAAATAGCAGTAAGAATAAGATTTTGTTTTTCATAAACTACGGATTACACGGATTTTACGGATTAATTATAACTACAAATTTAACGAACTATACGGATGAGTTTTGCTGCTCGCAGCGGATTACACGAATTGCCAACTACTTACTAATGATCACGGGGTCATAGGATTGTCGTCGCTCGTGTAAAGCAGCATGGCGATGAAACCTATCGGGAAAAACATTATGAAACACACGCCGAACCAAATCCATAAAGATTTGCCACGGCTGCGTGCAACTAGGCCACCCGCTACAGCTTGTAGTACGTAAATGAATACCGATAGAATAATATACCAAGTCTCTTTGTCCATAACGCGTTATTATCAAGGTTTATCCATAGTTCTCCGCAAGGAGAACCCTATTTACGATAGATTTGTGTTAGATTTGCTTCTAAAAAACATCATTTACTTCTTCTTCCTCCCACTCTTCTTCAACGCCTCGGCGATAATCCATTGCAGCTGCCCGTTGACGGATCGGAACTCGTCGGCAGCCCACTTCTCCACCGCCTCCATCGTCTCGGCATCGACGCGGAGCAGGAAGGTCTTGTTATTTGCACTATTTTCTTTTTCCTTTGCCATAACTTATCTCTCCAATGCTTCGCCCAAGGTCATCCCACAGAGGTTCTCCTTGGAAATGCGTTTGTCGTAAAACCAGATGCACAAAATGGTCACCATCATGACGATGAAACCCGACAGGCCTGTCATGCCGTTCACAAAATCGTTGCCACCTAATGTGAAATAGATGACCGTGCCACTAACCGCATTGATAGTGCCATGCAGGATGGCCGCCACTACCATGGATTTGGATTTCAGCACGAAATACAATTCTATGACGCCCAATAGAATACACATCACCACCATCAGCAGCACGCCCCAACGCGGCTCGTTAGGATAGTTGTGGCCCATGAGGATGAGCGGGAAATGCCAAATGCCCCAGACAATGCCGATGAACAAGGCGGCTTTCCAGAGCTTCAGCTCGCGTAAAGCACCAACAAGGTAGTTGCGCCAGCCATATTCCTCGCCGAAGGCGGCGATGGCGTTGACGGTGATGCCTGCCAGCAACCCACTGAAAACAACGGAAATCAACATCAAATAGCTGGGCATGTTACCCAACTGCTCACGCACCATCTCCTGTTGCTCCTCGGGAACATGATACTGGTTGATGAGTTGCTCGGAGTTGTATTGCAGTTCCACACCTGGCATCCAACCATTGATGAGAATACAGAGAAATGTCATCACCACAGGCAAGAGCCATGCTACTACCCAAGTCCAAGACACTTTGAAGTTGACCAAACCCGTATGGTTGAATTTTTCCTTGTCGATGGCTTGCAGCACAAGGGCTGTGATAAGCGGGAAAAACATATACACTGCGGAGAAGACCATGAGTCCCGTAGGGGTGTCCGCTCCTATGCCGAAACCCCAGTGGACCACAGCAAATATTGCCCAACTGAAGAGGCAGACGGCTATTGAGTATCTGATTGCTTTTTTCATAGTTTGATTACTTTTTTCACTTGTTCAATCATCTCCAGCGTTTTCTCTTCCGTAGCGCAGTTGAGATAATACAATCCACCGTCAGCCGTTCGCAGTTCGAGCAAGGGACCACCGTCTTTATGTATGAACAATATGCAGTTTTCACCATTCTTCAGGCGGAAATGCCCCATATTAACCTTATTGGTACTAAGGCCATTGGTGCGGAGAGCGATACCTGGCCAATGTTCCAACATGTTGGCTTCAGTGATGTCGGCAACAGGAATCGTCGCGTGGTATCCCCCGCCCTTCACCTTGATGCATTCGCTTGAAATCTCATACTTGGGCCCTTTGTTGCCCCAAAAGAAAAGAATCGGAATCAAAGCCAAGGATAATAAAGTGATGACAACCACAGACCAGATGGTTATCTTGTTTTTCTTTTTCTCCCTCTGTTTGACATCATTGGAAAGACATTTTTCTTTATCACGACCAAAGCCGTTGTATTTCCACATGGCGATAAACAGGGGCACCATCATGGCTGTCACCAGTGCTATCATCACATACAAGCTTGTCATCTCGCCAATGACTTTGGTCATGGAGAGCGTAGCTGTGACAATCAACAGGAAACCCGTTACGCCAAAAGTGATGGCCACCACTTTTTTCAGGCTTTCGATGTCGACCAAGGCTTTCCGTTCAGGCGACATGCCACCGTATGGATTAATCAGATTCGGATTACGGTAGCACAGCAAGCCTGACACGATAAGAAGCAAGCCTATTCCTAAATTGGTAATATCGATGATTTCCACAACTATTCTTTTTTGACGCGATTTGCGTCATTGCGAGGAGAAACGACGAAGCAATCTAGGGCATTGGCTTTTTCTGGATTGCTTCGCTTCGCTCGCAATGACGCAAAGCGGCAGTCCGTATTAATATAGGCTACCAGTATTCACCACCGGTTGGGCCGACTCGTCGGCGCAGAGCACCACCATGAGGTTGCTCACCATGGCGGCCTTGCGTTCCTCATCGAGTTCGACGACACCTTCGTCCTTCAACTTGACCAAAGCCATCTTGACCATCGACACGGCACCTTCCACGATCTTCTCACGAGCCGAGATAATGGCGGCCGCCTGTTGACGACGCAGCATCACGGCGGCAATCTCAGGCGAATAAGCCAGATAGTTGATTCTCGCCTCAAGCACTTCCAGACCCGACATGGCCAGACGCTCATTCAACTTTGCCAGCAACACATCGTTGATTTCCTTGCCGCCGGCACGAAGGGTCAGTTCATCCTTTTCGGCCTCGTTTTCATCGTAGGCGTACATGCCCGCCACCTCACGCAAGGCGGCATCACTCTGCACCTTGATGAAGCTCTCAAAGGCCTTCATGCGGTTGGAGACCGATACCGTAGCGGTGCTACCAGCAGCGCCGCCCGCCATGGTCTGCGAGTCAATCTCGAACATGGCCTTGTAGGTGTCCTTCAATTTCCACACCAAGATTTGGCCAATCATAATCGGGTTACCCGTCTTGTCGTTCACCTTGATGTTGTCAGGGTTTAGGTTACGGGCACGCAACGAGACCTTCTTGGAAGTCATGAAGGGATTGACCCAGTGAAAGCCCGTCTTGGTAAAGGTGCCTTTGTATTTGCCGAAGAACAGCATCACCATAGCCTCGTTAGGCTCCAACTTACGGAAGCCGATGGGCCAAATGCAGGCAAGCAAAAAGCCAATGACCGAAAGGAAAGGCGTTGAAAAAATGCCCAATGCAAATGCGACAATCCCCCAAATGCTCAGGGCGATGATAGCGAATTCGATGAATAATGCGATGAAACCGTTCATCGCAAAACCTTTAAATTCAAATTCTTTTGTTTCCATAGGTGATATTATTTTGATATTATTTTGATGTGTCAAAAATACATTAATTTTGGAACATGCAAGAAAAAATTGAACTTTTTTTGAAAATTTTTCCTTTTTATGCATTATTTTTGCAGTGACAAAACGGAATATGATCAAAAACTTATTCAATATGAAGAAATTAGCATTACTTGGAGCTTTGGCTGTCATGATGATGACCAGTTGCTCAACCTTGAAAATCGTAGACCAAAACTCCGCCATCAACGCGGGGACTGCCGCCGTGCAAGCCTTGACCATCAGTGACGCACAAGTCAAGCAACTGTGCAGCCAATACATGGTGGAATCCGATGGCCAGAACACCATCTTGCCTGCCAACAACAGCTACACGCAGCGCTTAGACCGCATTATGGCTCGTTTCCACAACATCAGCAATTTGGACTTGAACTACAAAGTGTATCAATCCAACACAGTCAACGCCTTCGCCAGTGGCGACGGTAGTGTGCGTGTCTATACTGGCTTGATGGATGTTATGAATGATGATGAGGTGTTTGCCGTCATCGGACATGAATTGGGGCATCTTATTAATAAGGATGTGCGCGACGCTTATCGTGCCGCCTATCTCGTGGTAGCCGCCCGTTACGGTATCGCTGCCGTCAACACCACGGCTGGTGCCCTCTCGACGGGTTTCCTCGGTGACCTCGGTCAACAGCTGGCCCAAAACGCCTACTCGCGCCGCCAAGAGACCCAAGCCGACGAGACCGCTTTCCAGTTCTGCGTCCAAAATGGTGTGGATCCATACGCCATGTATCACGCTCTGAATGTGCTGACCCAACTCAGCGGAGAGAGCGGACAGCAGGGCAAACTGGCTGAATTGCTTTCCACCCACCCCAACACCTCCAAGCGTGCCGCCCATATCAAGGACATGTGCGAATCAGCGGGTTACAAGATGAGCACAAAAAGCAACAATAATTCCTCGAATCCAAAGGGCAACACCACGAAGCCAAAAGCCAACAAGAAGACCAACAACAGTGGCAACAATGACAATGGCTCAACGGGAGCGGGCAAGAAACCAACTATCAAAAAGAATTAATTGAAAAGCCGAGCGAGCTCGGCTTTTTTTATGCAGTTTTGAAGCCTTCAGCCAAGGCCTTGAACTTACGCCCACGCTCCTCAAAATTCTTGTATTGGTCATAGCTGGAGGCGGCGGGCGAAAGCAGGCAGACATCGCCAGGCTTGGCGTGGGTAGCGAGGTATGCGAAGGCTTCTTCCATTGAAGCATGATAATATAGGGTCGGCCCTTCGACCCTTCGAGGGGCCTCAGGGACCTTAGCTTCTGACAGCCGCTTTGCGTCATTGCGAGGAACGAAGCAATCCATATTGGTCGGCCCTTCGACAGGCTCAGGGACCTTAGCTTTTTGAGTCGGTCCTTCGACGGGCTCAGGGGCCTCTGTATTGCAAGCTGTTGAGCCTGCGGTTCCTGAGGCCCCTCGAAAGGTCGAAACGCCGTACTCTCTTATTAATTGCATCATCCTCTCCCCTGCCTTTCCAGTGAATAACAGATGACGCACGGGATGTTCTTTCAAATAGTCCACCAAGGGCTGGTAGTCGATGCCGCGATCGAAGCCACCAAGGAGCAGAAAGTCGACGCGACCTAAAGCCTGACATGCCGAGATGGCCGCCTGTGGGATGGTGGAGATGCTGTCGTTGACGAAAGTCACGCCACCGAAAGTGCCAACGGGTTCCAAACGATGTTCCAAAGGCTTGAAAGTATAGAGATAAGGCACAAGCTCACGGATATCCACGCCATAGGCATAACACGCCAACAGAGCCGCTTTGACATTCAATAGGTTATGCTCCCCAAGCAGCGGCAAGGCCGTGCGGTCGACCAAATCATCAATGTCAAACAAGGAGAACACGATGTTGTTGACAAAAAGCCTCCACGCCTCCTCCATCAAAGTCTCATGGATGACGGCCGTATCGTCCTCGCCCATATAGCGCATGATGTTGAGTTTGGCCCCTGCATAGCGTTGCATCGTACCAAAATGGTCGAGATGTTCCTCAAAGATGTTGAGCAACACGCCCACACGAGGACTGTTATGCACATATTCCAACTGGTGCGCCGAAAGCTCATAGACCACGATGCTTTCGGGCTTAATGTCTTCCATCACATCGAAACAAGGTATGCCAATGTTGCCAGTGAGAATAGCATCGCGACCAGAGGATTTCAACAGATGGTAAATCAAACTCGTGGTCGTGCTTTTACCTTTTGTGCCTGTAATGCCGATAGTCTGGTCATGGAACTGACTGAGAAACAGATCTGTCTGTGAGGTAATCTCCACCCCTTTCGTGTCGAAATCCTTAAGTGAGATGCCTGGTGTCTTGATGACAATGTCGAAATCGTACATGGCCTCAAGATAGCCTGTGCCAAAATATTGCACAGCCTCCATTTGGTTCTTGTCGGCCACTGCAACGACTGCATCCGGAAGGTATTTGTTCAGAAAGCGCAATGTCGACTTTCCCTCGCGTCCAAAACCAAGAATGAGGATGCGCTTGCCGCGTAATCGGTTTAGGATTATATCAAACATAGAGGCGGGATTTTAGTATTCTTTCAAACTTTGTGGGCAAAAAATGGTGGGTGTTGAATCGGGAAAGAATCTCTACTATGGTCGGCCCTTCGACAGGCTCAGGGACCTTAGCAGCAGCGGTCATTGAGCCTGTCGAAATGCCCGCGTCCTTCAAACATGCCCTTACCTCTTCCACGGTGCCAACACACTCGAAAGGTTTCACGGCGGCGGTGCCGTTCAACTCTTCCAAGATGGGTCGCAGGCTCTCATCTGCCATCAAGTCCTTGCCAAAGATGGCCGTCAACTTTTCCCTAGAAAGGAATGGCGACAAGATAATCCATGTGAACAGACACTTGGGACATTTGCCGCACCACGAGTCGGTCTTGCTGCCCGCATTGCAACTGCGGAACACGGAATGATAGGCCTCGCATTGCGAGAATAGTTTGGCAATCTGCAACTCACTTAAAGGCCGTAAGAAGCTGAAATACTGCACTTCATCATTTATGTTCTCAGCCACATACTGACGGAAATCGCTCTCAAACTCGATGGATTTGCTGTACTGATGGTTGATATTTGTCCCAGGAACAGTGCTTTCGTTTGCGCTGTTCTCATTCGACAAAGCAATGTACTTTGAACGACTGCCAAACGCCACCAAAATGCTGATAAAAGCCAGCAAAGCTGAAAAAGGCGTATGTCCGTTCAGATAGCCTTCTGCATTGAGTTGCAGCATGGTCGGGTCAAGGGTGCGATTGATGACAATAAACTCGTTTTCATTGTAACCCGCCGTCTTCACACAGTTCAAAGTCGCGCCACGAGGATTCACAATGAGCGGAATGACTGGCATTTCGTTGCGCAGACATTCCAAGGTGACCACAGAGTCCTTGCCACCACCTACTGGAACTAAAGTGCGTTCTTCAAATTGCACGCAGCTGCCCATGTCATTCCAACGGAGGCCGTGCGAGGGCATGGAATCTATGGGCAGCGTCACAATTTCCATCAAATCCGCTTCCGAAATCGAAATACTATTTAGATACAAAAACTCACCCAATCCATTGTAATACAATTTCTTCCAAAACGCTTTCTGCGACTCGGTCAAGGCAAAAGGCTTCACCACCACCCGTTTCGGGCAAGCGATTTTCCAATAACTCACCAACTCGGTCATGCCGATTTGGAAAGCCAAAGTCTGCAATTGCGCTTCGGGGATGTTGTCCCAGTCGAAAAATGATCTTGCAGGGATTTCCATGGTCGGGCGGAAATGGTAGCGCTCGTCCAAGTTGAAGTCGAAAGCCAAGGACAAGGCACCGTTCTCACACTTCACCGTCTGTCTTTCGAAAGTGAAAGTCGAAAACTCCCTTCGCAGGGTGTCGAATTTGGATTGATTGTCGGTTCGTTTCAAGATAAGCTCGATTTTATGCCACAAAATTACGAATTATCACGTGAATATCACCTAAAAACCATATTTTTGCAGGATGGATTTAGGAGAAAAGTTTGTCATAAGGAGCAATTCGTTGGAGCCGAAACAAGGTAAAATCCTGATTTCCGAGCCTTTAATGAACGATTTCCACTTCGGTAGAGCAGTGATTCTGCTCATCGACCATGTGGAATCGGAAGGTAGTTTTGGCATCATCATCAACAAGAAGCTGGAGGTACTGGTCAATCATATCGTTGACGAGTTCCCCGACTTTGAGGCTCCTGTGTATCTGGGCGGCCCCGTGGCCGATGACCAGCTTTTCTTCATCCACACCTTAGGCGAGATGATTCCAGAGTCCTACCCCATTGTCGACGGACTGTATTGGGGCGGCGACCACGAAACCTTGGCCACCTTGATCAACACGGGCATCGCTAATGAGGACAATGTGCGTTTCTATTTGGGCTATTCAGGCTGGGATTCAGGTCAATTGGTCACTGAATTGGTACGCAACACATGGCTCATTGGCGACATTACAGCTGAGCAATACCTCAATACTCCGCCAGAAAAGATGTGGCAGTACTTTGTCAATCAGATGGGACACTCCTACGACATGTGGAAACATTTTCCAAAGGACTTTCAAGATAACTAAATCAATATCAATTTAATACATTTAAGATGAGAAAAATAAACAAATTCTTTTCCAAAGGAGTGTTGTTGTTTGGTGCAGCTGCACTCATGTTGCTTGCCTCTTGCACACCAAAGGAAGAGAGCAGGTACAAGTATGAAACCGTGAAGGGCGATCTCAGCGAAGCCCGCATCTACACGCTCGACAACGGCCTGAAGGTCTATCTGAGCGTCAACAAGGAAGAGCCCCGTATCCAGACCTACATCGCAGTACGCACGGGTTCGAAGAATGACCCGGCCGAGACCACCGGTCTAGCCCACTATCTGGAACACTTGATGTTTAAGGGAACGACAAGTTTCGGCACCACTGATGCAGAAGCCGAAAAGCCTCTCCTTGACGAGATTGAGGCCCGCTACGAGAAGTACCGCACTCTCACCGACCCAGAGGAACGCCGCATCGCATACCATGAAATCGACTCGGTGAGCCAACTGGCTGCACAGTATTTCATCCCCAACGAGTATGACAAGCTCATGTCGGCCATCGGAGCGGAAGGCACCAATGCCTACACCTCGAACGACGTGACCTGCTACACCGAGGACATCCCCTCCAACGAAGTGGATAACTGGGCCAAAATCCAGGCCGACCGCTTCCAGAACATGGTCATACGTGGCTTCCATACTGAATTGGAAGCTGTTTACGAGGAATACAACATCGGCATCGCCCAAGACAGCCGCAAAGTGTGGGAAGCCTTGAGCGCCCTGCTCTTCCCGACGCACCCTTACGGTACGCAGACCACTATTGGCACTCAGGAGCACCTGAAGAATCCCAGCATCACCAACATCAAGAACTACTTCAACAAGTGGTATCGCCCCAACAACGTGGCCATCTGCATGGCTGGCGATTTCAATCCTGATGAGGTCATCGCTATCATCGACAAGTATTTTGGCGGCTGGCAACCTGGCGAGGATGTGAAGCAGCCCGAGTTCCCTGCTTTGGCACCCATCACTGCTCCTCACGACACCACCGTCTATGGTCTTGAAGCAGAAACCATTATGCTTGGCTGGCGTTTCGACCGTGGCAACTCGCTGCAAGCAGACACGCTTGAAGTCATCGGCTCAATGTTGAGCAACGGCACTGCAGGTCTCATCGATTTGGACATCAACCAACAGATGCAGATGCTTTATGCCTATGCGGGATCTCAAACCCTACGCGACTACACCAGCTTCATCATGGGCGGCTCACCCCGTCCGGGCCAGACCCTCGAAGAAGCCCAAGCCTTAATGCTTGCCGAGATCGAGAAGCTGAAGAGAGGCGATTTCTCCGATGACCTCCTTCCTTCGGTCATCAATAATGCCAAACTCGATTATTATAACTCTATGGAGAGCAATATGGCTCGCGCCAACATGTTTGTCGACACCTATATTAATGAAGTGCCTTGGGAACAGAGCGTTGGCCGCCTCGACCGTATCTCCAACATCACCAAGGATCAAATCGTGGCTTTTGCCAACCGTCATTTCAATGACAACTATGTGGTGGTTTACAAGCGCCAAGGTGTAGATGAAAACCAGAAGAAGATCGACAAGCCCGCCATCACCCCCATCCCGACCAACCGCGACCTCGTGAGCGACTTCGTGACGGAAGTGCAGAATGCTGAAGTGACACCTATCCAACCTCGTTTCGTCGACTTCAAGAAAGACCTTACCTTCGGCAACACCGAAGCTGGCCTGCCTTACATTTATGTTCAGAATAAGGAAAACGGTCGTTTCACCTTGTCGTTCCGCTATGATTTTGGTCAAGAGTCAGACCTGCGTTATGACATGGCGACTCAGTATCTCGAATACCTCGGCACCGACCAACTCACCAATGAGCAAATCAAGCAACAGTTCTATAAATTGGCTTGCGAGTATTACATCAGCGTAGGGGCACGCAATATCACTGTCACCTTGCATGGTCTTGGCGAGAACATGCCTGAAGCTTTGGCACTGCTTGAAAACGTGATGCAGAATGCCCAAGCTGACCCGATGGTGGCCGAGATGTGTATCCAACAATTGGAGAAGGCTCGCATGGATGCCAAATTGAACCAGCGCAGCAACTTTAGTGCCTTGGTGGATTACGGTATCTATGGCCAATACAACCCGAGCCGCAACCAGCTTTCCATCGATCAACTTCGACAAATCGACCCGCAAGAGCTTCTCGACCTCCTGAAGAACCTCAAGAACTACAAACACACCGTGCTGTATTACGGTCCGATGACTGCTGAGGAGGTAGCCCATGCCGTCACCGAGAACCACAAGACCGTGGCCGAGTTGCAAGACGTCCCCGAAGGCAAGCACTATGAGATGCAGCCTACACCTGAGAACGAAATCCTCATTGCCCCTTACGATGCCAAGAACATCTACATGCGTATGGTCCACAACGAGCAACGCGACTGGAACCCTGACGAGGCTGCTGTGAAGGCACTGTTCAACGAATACTATGGCGGCGGCATGAACACCATCGTGTTCCAGGAAATGCGTGAGGCACGCGGACTGGCTTACAACGCTTTTGCCGCATACATGGAGCCCAGCTACAAAGACCAGAAGGAGTATTTCTTCACCCATATCATCACGCAAAACGACAAGATGGTTGACTGCGTGACGCACTTCCTCGAGATCCTCAATGAAATGCCTGAGAGCGAACAAGCCTTTGGCATTGCCAAAGACGCTCTCACCAAGCGTTTGGCCAGCCAACGCACCACCAAGTTCGGTCTCATCAACGCTTGGCTGAGTGCCCAAATGCGCGGCATCGACTATGACATCAACGAGCGCATCTACAATGCCTTGCCGAACATCACCCTTCAAGACATCGTGAGCTTCGAGCAAGAACAAATGGCCAACAAGCCTTACCGTTATGTCATCCTCGGCGATGAGAAGGAACTCGACATGAAGGCCCTCAAGGAGATCGGCCCCATCCGCCGCTTGAGCACTGAAGAGATCTTCGGGTATTAATCCGACTATGGCTTATATGGCCAATGTCATGAAAATAATGGCCGCTCTCACATAATGTGGGGGCGGCCATTGTCATAGGCCATAAGCCATAGTCAAACTATCACTCCAAGCTATCACCCGCCTCGCCGTCGCCTTCCTTGGCCTTTTGTTCAAGTTCCAACTTACCGAAACGTAGCGTGAAGCCTGCCGAGATATAGCGACTGTTCAACATCTTGCGGGTGCTGTCGCTGAGATAATAAGGATTGGTATTGCTTGAACCCGAACCAATCTTGGCACCCCAGTTGAAGATGTCCTGCACGTTGACGAACACCGACAGGCGGCGGTTGAAGAAGTCGCTGCGGAGGCCCATGTTGAGGAAATAGCGCGCCTTGCGTTCGCTCATCAGGCTGATAGTCGGTGAGTTGTAGTTGGCCGAAGCCGTGACTTGCAGCTGATTGAAGAGTTTCGCCCAAGCGTTGACGCGCACGCTCCACGAGAGTTTTTCGTTCTCGGTCAGTTTGTGCTCGATGTTGCCAAACTCATCGACGCGGTCGTATTCCATGCGGTAGCCATAATTGTAAACATTGGCAAAGAGGCGCACGTTGAAGAAGCCCGTCGGGCGGTAGGTCATGTTGAGCGAGGCACCGTAACGCCACGATGTGCCCATGTTGTAAGGCACCGAAAAACTGACGATGCGGTCGAGATAGTCATCATATTCGGCATCGGTGAGCGAACTGATTTCGTTGGTGCTCAGGCGACCGTAGCCTTCGATACCGATGTTGCCGAAACGCTCGAAGAACTTCTGCCAGCCCGCTTCCACGTTGTGGGTATAGCTGCTTTTCAAGCCGTTGGGATTGCCCACCGAATAACTGTTCTCGCCGTATGTGCGGAACTTGGAGATTTGGTTGTATCTCGGATTCGACATGCGCATCGAGTAGTTGAGTTTCAGGTTGTGCATGTCTTCGGTGCGGTAGGTCAGGTGGATGGACGGGCGGACGGTCAAATAATATAAGGTGCTGTCGTCGGCGAAAGGCATGTCACTGATATAGTTGTAATTAATACGCTCGCCACCCAATCCGAGACCCGTGCTCAGCGTGAAGCCTCCCCAGCGGTGCGTCCAGTTGACGTCGGGGCTAATCGAGCTGTTGCTGCCTTTCAAACGATAAGTACGAAGCGTATCAACCAAAATGCCAATGGTGTCGTTGAAACGGTCGTAGGTATTGTCCATTTGCGAATGGTCGGCGCGAAGGCCATAGCTGAGTTCGCCGTCCTTGCTGTAAGGACGGTTGTAGCGCACATCGAGGCTGCCACCGTAATCGTAGGTTCTTGAGAGCATGTAACGATGTTCGTCCAAGTCAGTGTAAACATCATACATCCTGTTATAGAACTCTTCGCCGTGGTTGGTACTGATACGTCCGTTCAGTCCAATGCGCAAGTTATGTCCTTCATTGTCAAACTTTTTGGTGTAATCCGCACCCAAATTGCCGAATACCGACCTCATATCGTTGCTGTTGGTCGTGTTGTCGCTCAACACGGAGTCGATAGGCATGAGATCCAAATAGTAGAAGTTTTGCTGCTCAGAGCGTAACATCTTGTTTATGTTAGCGTTATAGAAACCACCAGCATTCACCGAGAGGTCGCTCATCGAGTCAATTTCATAGTCGATGTTCATGAACAGGTTGCCGCTGTAGGAACGGCTTTTGTCGGTTTGCGAAACGGTGTCGGTCCATGTTGTTTCATATTCGCCTTCTGTTGCCCCGTCACGGCGGCGTTGCGCCCAGCTGTCGGTTTCGTTGTCGCGTTTGCTGTAACGGCCAGAGGCAAACAGGTTGACGCTCAGTTTCTCCTTCTTCCACATATAGCTCACCCATGGCGAGACGAAAGGCTGGTTGGAGCCATTGACGCCAAAACTGATGAACTGGTTGCTCTTGATGTGGGCCGAAGTCACGATATTAATGACCGCCTCGGCATCGGTGGCGTATTTTGCCGACGGGTTGGTGATGGTCTCGATGCGGGCGATGGCATTGGCAGGCAAGGTCTGGAGATAGGTCTTGAGGTTTTCCTCGGTGAGTTTCGAGGGCTTGTCGTTGACCCAAATCTCCACGCTCGAAACGCCTCTCAAAGTGATGTTGCCTTCCACGTCGACCTCAACGCCGGGCGCATTCTGCAAGGCATCCTCGGTGGTTCCCGTTTGGATGGACGGGTCTTCACTCACATTGTAGATGAGTTTTTCGCCCTCCATGGCATAGAGCGGCCTTTCGGCGGCCACCGTGACCTCACCTAACGAGGTCACACCAGGATTGATTCGTAAGGTTCCAAGATTGGTGTTGTTAGTCACCTTGAACGGATGCATAAAGCTCTCATAACCAATGGCCGAAACGCGCAGCACGAAAGACCCTTGTGGCACGCCATTAAGCTCGAAAACGCCGTCCATATTGCTGATGCCACCTTTGACCAACTCCGAATCGATGGAGTCGAGTACAGCCACATTGACATAGGGCATAAACTCTCCCGTCTTGGCATCACGCAACACACCAACCACTTGAAAGGTGTCGCCCTCGCGCACTCTCTTCTTTTGCTTGACGGTCGGCATATTACCCTCGTTCTGACCCCACTGACGGTCACCACCGAAAGGCGGACGTCCACCTGGGGGGCGACCTCCTGGAGGACCTCCACCGCCTGGAGGTTGGGCTACGCATAAAATCGTCATAAAAACCAATAGCAGAGAGAACACGGCTCTCAATGAAAATGCTTTCTTCATTGTATAGAAAAATTAGGTTGCAAAAATAAGAATATTTCTCATTCTTTCTAGTGCCTTTCGTGACCTTTTTGATTATGTTCACGATGCTTGTGCAGGCGATCCATAGATTGGTGTTCCAATTCAAAGACTCGCAATATCTGTCTCTGCGTAAGGAATTTGCTATACTCCTCATAGTATTTTTCACGCAAATCAAGGATGGCTCGGCTACGTTCAAGGCGTTCCTTGATAACCTGCTCGGCCTCCTCTTCTGTCACGGTCTCGGGTTTCTGCCTTGGACCAAGTGCCCACACTTCCTGCTGGCAAGCACAATAAGTTTCAATAAAACGTTGTGTGGTCGCCTCATCGAATGAGAGTTCTTGCGCAATGTGCTTGGCTTGTTTTTCCGCCAATTGTTCGCGACTCATACGTTGTTTTTCGTTTTGGGCCATGCCGATGGTGCAAAACGCTATCACCATCAAAGCCACCATGTTGATTTTCATTAAGCTTTTCATAGTTTGTCGGTTTTAATAATTGCCAAAATATTCGATTTCATCATAATAGTCAAATATAAGCTCTTGATCAGTTTCGCTGAGTTGGTTGAACGCCGTTTCCACTTGCTCAAACGAGTTTTCATCGCTTTTGGGGATCATCTGACGCACCACGAGCAGCAGCGCCAACGAAGCAGCCACGGCAAAACCTGTCCAAAGAGCGGCTTTCCGCAGATTGGATTTCTCCTTTTTTTCCACCGTTTCTTGCTTCAGACGCTCTTCCATCATATCGAAGAACCCGTCTGGAACAGTGTAGGGCATTGTCTTTTTCATATTCTCCAAATCGTTTTCCATATCTTAATCGTTTGATTTCAAGTAATTTACAATCTTTTCTTTCGCATTGTGGTAATTGGCTTTCACATTGGCCGAGGTCGACCCCGTGACCATAGCGATGTCATCATAGGAAAGCTCATCGTAATAGCGCAGGTTGAAAGCAATCTGCTGTTTGGCAGGCAATGAAAGAATGGCTTTTTGCAGTTTTACGGCCTCGACATCGCTATAGTCCACATAGTCGTCAGCCTTCAAACTGAAAAGGTCTTCCAAAGTATCCTCTAACGAAAGCATCTCCTTGCCCTTGTGCTTGCCCAGAAACCTCAAGGCTTCGTTGGTGGCAATGCTAAAAACCCACACATTAAGTGGTTGGCTTTCATCAAAATGACTATACGAACGAAAGACGCGCACAAAAGTTTCCTGCATCACATCCTGGGCATCGATATGAGCCACAACCATACGACGGATATGCCAATAGACCGGCTTCATATAGGAAGCCATAAGAAGACTAAATCCCTTCTGGGGATCCTTCTTCATAACTGCTATAATCTCTTGGTCTGTTGGCATTTTTTAATCGCTCTTACAACCTTAATACCCGACAAAAAGTGAAAAGTAAAATCAAAAGACAAAAAAACTGCCGCATCAGGAATGCGGCAGTTTTTCATTTACTCAAACATATTATAGGTCACATTTTCGGGTTTCCACTTGTCTTTCGGTTCGGGTTGCTCGCTGGGATAGCCCATCACGATGACACAAAGCGGAATGACCGTTTCCGGCAGGTTCAGCACCCGACTGACATTGGCCATACGTTCCTCCATAGGATAACAGCCCGTCCAAACGGCACCGAGACCAAGGGCATGGGCAGCCAATAGGATGTTCTCAGTAGCAGCTGAGCAGTCCTGAACCCAGAAAGCCTGTGCTGGGCCTTCCAAAGCCTTGTTCATGTCGCCGCAGACAACAATGGCTAAAGGCGATTCCTTCCACATTTGGCTTTGGCGGCCGTTGCCTCCCAATGAATCCATAAGGGCGCGATCGTTAATCACCACAAAATGCCAAGGTTGCTTGTTGACAGCGGTTGGCGCAGCCATACCCGCACGAAGCAGCATCTCGATGGTGTCGGCAGAGACCGCCCTATCGGTAAACGAACGGATGCTGGTACGTGTCATGATGGTTTCCATTGAGATTTTGCCATTGTCTGTAGTGTTGGTCGGTTGCACCTCATTGTTGCAATTGCAGCCCGTCATTACAATGGCTGCCAAGAGTGTCAAAATGAGCACTCTAAAGGTATTAATAGCTTTTTTCATAGCAAATAGTTTAAAAGGTTATCAGGCTGCAAATGTAACAATTTTATCGCACTTATTTTATTTGTTTGCTGAATTTGGGAAAACAAAAACTACGCTTATTCCTATCACTTCACCTTCAGAGCCCTCATGGCATTCAGCACGGCCAACACCGTGACACCCACATCGGCGAAGACGGCCATCCACATCGTGGCGATGCCAAAGGCAGCCAAAACGAGTACCGCGACCTTCACGCCAATGGCAAACCAGACATTTTGCTTGGCTATACATAGCGTTCGACGCGCAATGCGGATGGCAAGGGCAATCTTCGATGGCTTGTCGTCCATCAATACCACATCGGCGGCTTCGATGGCTGCATCGCTGCCAAGACCACCCATGGCTATTCCCACATCAGCACGAGCCAACACAGGCGCGTCGTTGATACCATCACCGACAAAGGCTAGTTGAGAGTTTAGTCCTTCGACATGCTCAGAAGCCGTTGAGAGTTTAGAGTTCAGTAATTCATCCAAATAAGCCACTTTGTCGGCGGGCAACAACTCAGCGTGGTATTCGCTCAGCCCAAGTTTTTCGGCCACATCCTCCCCTACTTCTTTGCGGTCACCGGTGAGCATCACCGTACGATTCACGCCCAAAGATTTTAAGGCTTGAATGGCCTCGACACTGTCTTCCTTCAATTTGTCGTTGATGACGATATGACCCGCATATTCTCCATCAATGGCGACATGGATAATCGTACCAATATGCTCGCAGTCTCGCCATTGGGCACCAATGGCATCCATCATTTTCGTATTGCCCACACAGACCGTCCAGTTTTCCACCTTGGCTTTAATCCCTTGACCCGCAATCTCTTCCACATCGCTCAACTTGCAGCCATCGGTAGCCTCGTCTGGGAAAGCATCGCGCAATGCCGCACCAATAGGATGCGTAGAATAATGCTCCACATGGGCAGCCAAATGCAACAAATGACGCTCATCACATTTCTCAGGATGCACCGCAGTGACGGCAAACTGACCATGGGTCAAGGTGCCTGTCTTGTCGAAAACCACCGTACCGACCTTGGCCAGCACATCCATATAATTGGCTCCTTTGATGAGGATGCCCTTTCGTGAAGCCCCACCGATACCACCAAAGAAAGTCAGCGGCACGCTGATGACCAAAGCGCATGGGCACGATACCACTAGGAACATCAAGGCGCGATAGAGCCAAGTGGCAAAGGTGCCAGTGAAGTCGCCCGAAAACAAAGGTGGTAACAAGGCTAAGGCAATGGCGGCAAAAACTACGACAGGCGTATAGATACGGGCAAATCGGGTGATGAAGGTCTCGCTTTTCGACTTGCTTTCAGTGGCATTCTCCACCAAATCAATAATCTTGGAAACGGTGCTCTCACCAAAACTTTTGGTCGTGCGCACCTTGACCACACCCGAAAGGTTGACGCAACCCGAAA
This sequence comes from Bacteroidales bacterium, assembly GCA_017428285.1. The sequence continues at coordinate 38,637 of JAFRRE010000005.1, forward strand.
CGACCTCATCGCCCTCGGCAATGTCACGTGGGAGGCTCTCGCCTGTCAAGGCTACCGTATTTAAAGCAGTGTTGCCCTCAATGATAATGCCGTCCAGCGGTACCTTTTCTCCAGGACGGATGACAATGGTCTCGCCAACTGCCACATTCTCAGGGCTGACACTTTCCAACTTGCCATTACGTTCCACATGCGCCACATCGGGACGGATGTCCATCAAGTGGGCGATGCTTTCACGGCTTTTGCCCTCGGCATAGCCTTCGAAAAGCTCACCGACTTGGAAAAACAACATTACAAAGACCGCCTCAGGAAACTGGGTCTCGGCACCTGGCAAAAAACCGATGCAGAGTGCCCCTATAGTGGCGATGGACATAAGGAAATGTTCGTTGAACGCCTCGCCGTGCGCCAGTCCCTCGGCGGCTTCCTTGAGCGTGTCAAAACCAATGATCAGATAAGGAACCAAATAGACAAGCAGTAGCTGCCATGTAGGCAAGTCACATTTTTTCTCTATGATGACCGCCGCAACAAGCAGTACAACTGTGACTGCGATCTTGACAATTGAGCCTTTCAGGCTACCTTCATGATGATGCTCATGGTCATGATGGTGTTCATGCCCACAACATTCGTGTTCGTTGTGATAATGATCGTGCTCATGATGATGCTCATGTTCGTGATGATGATGTTCGTGTGCCATATTTTTATAGTTTTATTACTTTCTCATGTGTTTCGGCTGCAAAAATGCGGCAAAAGTTTTGCAACTGGGTTGCAAAGATTCATCTGCAAACAGAATTTACTAATTTTGCGACAAAATACGGGTTATTATGCGCAAAAGCTCACTATTCATACTTATCCTTCTTTTAGTGGCAGCCTGCAATCAAGTGCCAACGGGAGAATGGACCGAAGGCGCCAAGCAAGATGACGGACGCGCAATGCATACCTTAATATTAAGGAGTATGCCAAAAGGCTCGCGGGTATGGTTTCAAGAACTTTTCGATGGCAAAACCATCGTGGAAGGCCCGGCAATGAACCATTATCAAGGGACTTCGTGGTATATTGACATTCCAACAAGCGGCACCGTCACGCTAAAGTACTACGGTCGCCCGCTTCCAAGGCACTCATGGGCTCCCGAGGGCTTTATACTCCAGCAAAAAGGAAAACCTGATAGGCCTATGGAAGTGACTTATCACTTTTTGGAACAGCCTGAAAACAACACCAAAAATGCTTTTACCTCCAATTACGAGGTCAAGCCTGGCGACATCATCCCACAAGTCAAGCGTATTCGGTACGGCACTGAGCCAATGGAGGCAACCGATACACATCCAGTTGGATGGTATCGCATCACGATAGGTGAAGACGGTGAGCCAAAAGTAGAGTTTGATGACGAGGACGGGGCTTTCTACGCCCAGTCCACGCTCGCCAAGTTGCCGCTTCCTTTACAACCGTTGACCATCGAAGACTGGCCCGATATGCCTTACAGAGGCTTCATGCTCGATGTGGTGCGCGATTTCCGAACCGTAGATGAGGTGCTCCAAATCCTCGACCTTATGGCCTCTTGGAAGCTGAACACTTTGCATTTCCACCTTGCTGATGATGAATCATGGTGCTTGGAAATCAAGGCGTTCCCTGAGCTCACGGAATACGGAGGACATCACATCCTTCCCGACTGGAACCTACAGGAAACCACCGCCCTGAAGCCAACGGCCAATGGTCGCATCGGAAATGTGACCTATTACACTGCCAAAGAGTACCAACAAATCCTTCGCTATGCATGGGAACGCCGCATCGCTGTGATTCCAGAGTTTGATACACCAGGACATTCACGAGCCTCCATCAAAGCGATGCAGGCCTATGAACGACGCACCGACAACAGCAGCTTCCGCTTGCAAGACCCGGCTGACACTTCGCGTTACTGGTCGGCGCAGGATTTCACCGACAATGTGCTGAGTGTGGATTTGCCCAGCGTTTACAAGTTCTATGGGGCGGTCTTCGATGAGGTAATCCGTCTGCACCAAGAAGCAGGTGTTCCGTTACCTGCCATCCACATCGGCGGCGATGAGGTGCCAGAGGGTGCCTGGTCGGGTCGTGACCGCCACGAGATGAAGGAAACCTTTACCAATAACATGCTCGACCTTGCCGAGACACGGGGCATCCGACTCACTGGTTGGGAGGACATTGCCAGAAACTTGGAACCCGAGACGGAGGAGCGCCTGAAACGTTCACTCTATTTCCTCAATGTCTGGAACACCGACGGTATAGAAAGCTTCCCCGTGGTGCTTTCGCCTGCTCCCTACACCTACCTCGACCTCGCCTATAGCGATGCCCCCGACGAAATCGGTCTTTCCTGGGCAGGTTATGTGGATGAACGCAAGACCTTTTCTTTGCAACCCAATAACTACAAAGGCGACATCATTGGTGTGCAGGCGCAGCTCTGGTCAGCGCAACTCCGTAGTTTTAACGACGCCACCTATCAAATGCTGCCCAAAGTCCTGGGCACAGCCGAACGTGGCTGGAATGCCTTTCCCGACTGGCCTACAGAATCTGACTTCACCTCCGACTATGAGCAGTTCTATAGCATTATTGTAGCAAAGGAAATGCCTGTTTGGGAACAGAAAGGACTGTTATATTCCCATAACCCGCACTAACGTCTTGTTTATCTCGCCGCTTTCACCACCTTTTGAACGCTGACGGAGCCGCCCTTCATCACAACACGAAGCAAATAGACTCCCGAAGGCAACTCGGCGAGCGAGATTTCAGCGAAGCTATCATTTTCGGCAACTTGTGTCAGCACGCGCTGTCCCATGGTATTGAACAGTTCCATCCGCTGCACATCGCAACCTTCAACAAACAGTTTGTCGGTAGTCGGATTGGGATGCACGGCAAGGCGGTCATCCGAATGCGAGCCATCTGCTTGATAGTCTTCAATGCCATCGTTGAAGAAATGGACATGGAAAGTCAACTCGTTTCCATCCTCTTTGATGTTGGAAATCTCGAAACTGTTTTCGGGTGTGCCATCGGTTAGATAGGGATGCGGATTGGTGTTGGGGCCAAACTTGGTGCGACCCGTGGCATGGCTGAAATGGGCATTGTTGAGGTTGCCGTTCTGGATATCGCTGCTGCTACCGGGACGGAAAATCCAATACTGGTTGGCAATGTTGACATTGTCGAAGAAGGCGTTGGCGAACATGCCGGAATAATCGAGCGGGACGGTGTCGTTCCAACGCGCCACGATAAGACCCGTGCCAGGAATGCCCTCATCAAAGAGGTCTTGTTTGTTGCGATATTCAAACACATACCATTGCGTACTGTCGATGGCCGACTTGATGTAATAGCAGTTCTTCGACTGACTTGACCCGACGCTCAACAGGGTGTAGTCGCCGTCATGGGTTATCTGAATCGGGTCATCCGCCACGTGAAGAATCTTGTTCTTATAGATGGCCGCCATTTGGTTGGGGCCATAGTTGTAGCACATCATATCCCACGAACCTGCGGGAGAGACATCCGTGTAATTGATGTAATGGTAAAGGTCGGGCAAATTCAGTGAGTGCCCCATCTCATGCCTGAACACATGGGCTGTGAAATATGTCGGGGCACCTTCAAACTCGAGATTGAACGCGTTGGGTTTTATTCCATTGATTTCGACGGGATAGTCAATGGAGTCATGAGGGAAATACTCCATGTGGGGCCACAAAATGGAAGCCCATGCTCCTGTGCCACCCTTGACGACAAAACTCACATTGTCGATATAGCCATCATTGTCGCCATCAAGGACCACATCATCATCAACCAGATGCAGGGAATCCACGTAATGGAAAGCACGCGCCAGCAGTTCTGCTTCCCTCCTACAGATGCCCATAAACGGCAATTCATCCTGATAACCGATAGGATTGGAAGGGCTATATGGTTCAAAATAGCCACGAGGCATGCTATCCTGATACGAAACGATTTGTCCGTTCTGGATGTTATTGGTGTACACCGTGTTATAATTGATGTGACCGTAAGTCATCGTGTTGTAGAAATTGGCAACACTCAGATAGCCCGGAGTCTTTCCATTAAACATGGTGTCAATGGAATTGAATGAATGCGTAATCTCATCATCATCGGCAAAACGCATGAAGATGACCAGATTGGTAAGGTCTCTGTCCACGATTTGAGCCTTCATCATAACAGGCGAAATGCCAAGGATGAGGGCCAGTAGAGTTTTTGTAAAAATGTGCTTCATAGGTAAAAAGATTTGTCGGCAAAAATACTAAACTTCAAATAACAAAGACTAAGTAAACACTATTTCTTATCAACTTTTCCGATACATTATTTCTGTGCTCTTTTGACAGAGCTAATGAAAAAAGCACTACTTTTGCCGCCGATTTGTGGTGTCCCCTAAGGACTCAATAGGGAATCGGGTGAGAATCCCGTACAGTTCCCGCTGCTGTGTTGGTTACAACGCTTGCCATGAACGTCACTGAAAGCCTTGTCTTTCGGGAAGGCGGCAAGAAAAGACCTCAGTCAGAAGACCTGCCTCAAGTCGCGAAACAAGGCTTCCGGGAATTGGAGCTGGGATTCTATATTTAACAAGGTATGCCCTGCCGAGGGTGTTATCTTCATTTTAGGTATTCCAACATTTTTCCAGAAGTTTTTGGGTAATGAATTGAATGTCAAACCTATAAACTTTTGTATTATGTATTCAAAATTCTTTACGCGATTGTTCCTTTTGATAGGAATAATTGGAATGTTTTCGGTTCCTTTGAGAGCCGAAGAAGTAACGATTGGTTCAGGAACGACGACAAATGCCTGGCTCCCAAGCCATTCCTACTACAAGTACTCTCTAACACAGCAAATCTATACTGCTGAAGAGATTGGTGGAGCAGGCACCATCAACAGCATTGCTTTCTACAATGGTGGTACAGAGAAAACACGCACTTACGACGTTTACCTTGTCAATACCGAAAAAAGCTCGTTTTCTGGTTCTTCCGATTGGGTTTCGATCTCTTCCAACGATTTGGTCTTCAGCGGGAGCGTGACTATGACAGCCAACGGGTGGACTACAATCAGTTTTACTTCCACATTTGATTATGTAGGCGATAACTTGGCCGTTGTTGTAAACGACAAAACAGGCAGTTATTCCCAAGGGATGGAATGCCGCGTTTTCACACCTTCTGGCGACCAAGGAGTCGTATCGCTATATGCTTCAAAAGACAGTAACAATTATGATTTGTCCAATCCCGGGAACGCATCTGGTACTGTAACCTACAAGAATCAAATCATTTTGGACATCGAAATGGCTTCTGTCACTTGCGCCAAGCCTAAGAACTTCACAGCATCCAACATTGCCGCACATACAGCTACATTGACTTGGACCGCTGGTGCGGAAGGACAAAGCAACTGGGATGTGTATGTAACCACCACGGCCACAGACGTTCCGGATGAGAACACCTTGCCCACCTATCTAGTCACAGAATGCACCAAGTCCCTAAGCGGTCTAACTACACAGACTACCTATTACGCGTATGTCCGTTCCGCTTGCGGTGGCGATGACGGGAACAGCAAATGGGCCAGTACTTCTTTCACTACCACACGCGAAGCTTTAACCATTGATGCAGAAAATCCATACTCACAAGACTTTGAGACCAATAACGACTGGAGTTTTGCCAATGGCACCTTCACCAATCAATGGTGCTGGGGCAGTGCGACCAACAATGGTGGCGAAAAGGCCATGTACATCTCGAAAGACGGTGGAACGACATACGAATATGCCCATAACACACTTGTCGTTTATGCCTCAAAGTTATTCAGTTTTGCACAAGGCACCTACACCTTCTCTTTCGATTGGAATGCAAACGGCGAGGGTTCCTATGATTTTCTCCGTGTGGCTTTGGTTCCTGGAGACAGAACCTTTACCGCTGGAGGATCACTACTGCCAGGAGTAAGTGCAAGCGCATTACCCGACACATGGATTGCCCTCGACGGTGGAAGCAAACTCAATCTAAGCGACAATTGGCAAACCAAAGTGACTGAAGCCGCCCTTTCGGGTACCTATACCATGGTCTTCCTTTGGCGTAACGACAATAGCGGAGGCAACCAACCCCCTGCGGCCATCGACAACATCAGCATCAGTTACATGACTTGCCCGAGGCCTACCAACTTGACCGCCAGCAATGTAACAGGCCGTACAGCCGTACTGACTTGGAAGGAAAACGGTACCGCTGACAATTGGACGCTTCAATATGCCACCGATGCCAGTTTCAGCGCAAACCTCGTTGAAATCAGCGATGGGTTCATCGTAAGCGGGAACAATGTCGGCTATGGCTTAACTGGTCTTAATGGCGAAACGAAATATTACGTCCGCGTGAAATCCAATTGTGATAGTTCGTGGAGCGATGTGATCAATTTCACCACCACGGCCACCTGCGAAAAACCCACTTTGAGTTATGTGGCTAACTCCAACACAGCGCATACTGGTTCGGTAAGTTGGACTGGAGATGCCGACGGTTACGAACTGATATACTCCACAGCCTATACCTTTGAACCTGGTGATGAAGGTGTTACTCAAATCAACCTCGGAAGTGTAAACACCTACACTTTGCAGGATTTGGATCCAGAAACAACGTACCGTATCAAAGTGCGAGCCAACTGTGGCGAGGACGACGGCTACAGCGCCTGGAGCAACCAAGTGAATTTCACCACAACAGCCACCTGTGTAGCACCCTCTGGTTTAGCTGCTACGGCAACGGCCACCACCATCACCTTAAGCTGGACGGCTGGAGCAACAGGCCAAGATGCGTGGGATATTCGCTACAAGACCGGATCCGATGATTATACATATGTCCATCTTGATGGTCAAACTACAACCAACTACACCATCACTAACCTCACTCCTGTCACCACTTATAGTGTGAACGTGCGTGCTTATTGTAGTGATGAAGACCAAAGCAAATGGGGTTACAGTACCAACCAAAACTCTGACTTATCTGTCAGCACAGAATGTGCTGCCATAGCATTGCCTTACTCATACGGATTCGAGGAAAATCTAAATACAGCCGCACCGTATAGCTCTTCCTACCCCATGCCCAAGTGCTGGAATGCTATTAGGTATCAATATGGAAGCTATCCACCTTACACCTATTACCCATACGTATGCAGCACAACCAACAATAGCAACTACGGCCCACGTACTGGTGGAAAATTCCTTCTTTTGTACAAAACACAAAACCTCACCAACGAGATTGCCGTATTACCCGAAATCGACGCCAATATCAAGAATGTGCAATTAAAATTCTGGGGAAGGAACGGCAACGGCAGCAGCGCCTACCCAGAAGTGCTTGTCGGCGTCATGACCGATCCCTCCAATGCCAGCTCTTTTACACAAGTAAAAAGCGTTTCCGTCAGCACGGCTGATTATCAGGAATACATTGTTGATTTTAGCACCTACACAGGGAATGGCAATTATATCGCCTTCAAATTGAACCCTGCTTATAGCTCATACTCCTACACCTATTTCAGCATTGACGACATCACCGTAGAGGAAATTCCCTCCTGCCTTGTCCCCATGGGTCTTGAAGCAACCATTAACGGTGCCAACGAGGCAACGCTGAGTTGGACGGCCGGAGGTGTTGAAACTGCTTGGAATGTGCAGTATAAGATGGCTTCTGAAAGCGATTGGAGCGAACCGATTGCCGTGAATGAGACTTCCTATACACTGACCGGACTACAACGTGCCACTGCCTACGAGGCGAGAGTACAGGCCAATTGCGCTACCGATGATCAAAGCGACTGGATAGAAGTGAGTTTCACTACCGAATGTGGAATTTGGCCCATCAATGCACAAAACAGCCTATTTGAAGACTTTGAAAATGTTGGTTCCTCCGACTTCCCGCCCACATGTTGGGAGAAATTCAGCCATGAGATGTCAGGATGCTCCTATTGGTATTTGAATTCGAACAACGGATTAGGCTCAAGTGCTGCATATAGCTCTTGGAATCAAGGCTACGCCTTCCTTGTCATGCCAAAGATGCACATCGATGGTGATGCCATCTTGTCATTTGACTATCTCATCGGTTCGGGCGATTATGAAGAGAGTTGCTCCGTTGTGGTCTCCACGGGAGAAATGACTTACAACGACTTCGACCACACCATCTGGGAAGCCACTGGAAGCAATTCTGGCAATGCAAACGCAACCGTTTCATTGGCTTCATTCAACGGTGAAGATATTTATGTCGCATTCAAATTCAAAGGCTCTGGTACAAGTGGCTGTACTTGGTACATTGACAATGTCAAAGTTGCCGTACCTGTCAACCAGACCGTTGAACTTGCCAATGGCCTGAACTGGTGGTCGACCAACCTCGACATCACGCTTGACGACCTGAAGTCGGCCATTGTTGCCGCCTTGGGAGCCAATGGCACCGCGATAATCAAGTCTCAGAGCACATCCATCATCTACAGCAACGGCATGTGGATACCCGAAAGCCTGCCTTTCGACATCCAAGAGATGTACAAGATCCAAGTCAGTGAAGCCTGCGAGATCACGCTAACAGGCATTCTAGTCAATCCGTCCGAGAAAGTGCTCACCATCAACCCGGGCAACAACTGGATCGGATTCCCCTCCAGCACGAGCATGACGGTGACCGAAGCCTTCGCTGGCCTCAATCCAGAGAATGGCGATGTCGTGAAGTCGCAGACAGGCAGCTCTGTCTACAATAACGGCATTTGGATAGGGACGGTGGGAACCCTCGAACCTGGCCAGGGCTACCTATACCACTCGGAAGCGACAAGCGCCAAGACATTCACCTTCCCCACAAACGCAAAATAATCTACCCAAAATCATTAACTAAATTCCCTTTTTTATTTCCATGTTGTTGGTCGGTGGCAGGCTCCACTGCCACCGACCTTTTAAACTACCGATAATAACTGTAGGTCAGAAACATGAAGAAACAGTATCAAGCAGTCACGGCCGAAGAAGCCGTCAAAGTCATCAAGTCGGGCGACCACGTCCACATCAGTTCGGTATCGAACGTTCCTCAATGTCTGGTGAAAGCCTTGTGTGATAGAGGTCGCGCCGGCGAGCTCAAGAATGTTTATATCCATCACCTGCACACCGAGGGTGCCGCGCCATATGTCAACCCAGAGTTTGAGGGTATCTTCCAGCACAACGCCTTCTTCGTGGGTGCCAATGTGCGCGAAAGCGTCCAAAAAGGATTGGCCGATTACATCCCCGTTTTCCTCGGTGAGACCTCGAAACTCTATCGTGAACGCTACATCAAGTGCAATGTAGCAATGATTCAAGTGTGTCCACCCGACAAGTTCGGCTATGTGTCGCTAGGCTCATCGGTGGATGCCACTTTGGCCGCCATGGAGAGCGCCGAGTTCGTCATCGCTGTGGTCAACAAGCATGTGCCGCGCACTTTTGGCGATGCATTGGTCCACATCAGCAGGATTAATATCTTTGTCGAAGATGACACCCCTTTACTCACTGTAGATATGCCCGAACCCAATGAAGTGGAGAAAACCATCGGACGCTACTGCGCCGAACTCATTGAAGACGGCGCCTGCCTACAGATGGGCATTGGCTCCATACCGAATGCCATTCTTTCGTGCCTCCACAATCACAAAGACATCGGCATCCACACCGAGATGTTCAGCGACGGCATCTTGCCTTTGGTGAAGGAAGGGGTCATCACGGGCAACAATAAGAAGCTCAACAAGGGCAAGATTGTCTCCACCTTCGTGATGGGCTCGCAGAAAATCTACAATTTCATCGACGGCAACCATGAGGTGCTGCTGATGGATGTGGAATACACCAACGATCCTTTCATCATCGCACAGCAACCCAAGATGACTTCCATCAACTCGGGCATCCAGATTGACCTATCGGGACAGGTGTGTGCCGACTCTTTGGGTGAGCGTATCTATTCGGGTGTAGGCGGACAAATTGACTATGTGTATGGCGCATCGCGTTCCAAAGGTGGCAAGGCCATCATCGCCATGCCTTCCACCACACGCAAGGGTATCAACAAAATTGTGCCTACCTTGGACTTAGGCTCGGGTGCTGTCACCACGCGCAACCACATCCATTGGTTCGTCACCGAATACGGTGCTGTGAACCTTTACGGACGCTCATTGCAAGAAAGGGCCAAACTCATCATCTCAGTGGCTCATCCGCAGTTCCAAGAGATGCTCGACGAGGCCGCTTTCAAGCGTTTCGGGCCGCATTTCCATTACTTGTGGAATACTATCGTCTAAAGACGCGAGACTTCGGGACGCGAGACGCGGGATGGGGTTGGTCCCGTGTCACGCAGTCCCGTGTCTCGTGTCAAAAAACAACAACCATGTTCACCCAAATCAACTTCGTAGAAATCTTTGGCGCCTTCATTGTGATGGCCGCCATCATCGACATTTTCGGCTCTATCCCCATCTTCATGAGCATGAAAGAGCAAAACAAGACCATCAAGGCGGGACAGGCTTGCCTGACGGCTTTGGGCTTGTTTCTTGCCTTCTTCTTCGCCGGTGACGCGCTGCTGAAACTGTTCGGCATCGATGCAGCCTCCTTTGCCGTGGCAGGTGCTTTCGTGCTATTCATCCTCGCCGTCGAGATGATCCTCGGAAGAGAAATCATCAAAAACGAGGGCGGCAAAGGCGGTGCCAGCATCGTCCCCATTGCCTTCCCGCTGATTGCGGGTCCAGGGGCATTGACGGCTTTGCTCTCGCTGCGCGCCGATTACGCCGTGGTCAACATCATCATTGCACTGTTGCTCAACATCTTGTTGGACTACATCGTTATCAGCCAACTCGACAGAATCCAGAAACTCTTGGGTGAGAACCTGATCTTCATTTTGCGCAAATTCTTCGGGGTTATTTTGTTGGCCATCGCGGTGAACATGTTTGTGAACAACATTACCGTCATTATCTCGCAGGTCCCAAGATAACCGTAGAGATACTTTTTTTCTTTCATATTGTTGCGCCGGTGATAGTTGTGTCTGTCACCGGCATTTTTTGTGACACTCAAAGAAGAAGCGACCCCAAACGGAGCCGCTTCCTCACACTCAAAAATCTATATGTTCCAATTCTTATTGAACGATCACTTTCTGCGTCAAACACTTGGCATCACACTTCACTGAAATGAAATAGACTCCCTTGACAACGCCACTCAAATCAAGTGTCATTACAGGGCTTAGGCATTTGCCTTTTATAATCGTTCTTCCTGCGAGGTCAAGCACCTGATACTCAAAGGCTGAATCCTCGCCAATGGCGATTGTGACCACTCCTTGAGTTGGGTTGGGATATACGGACAGGTTTCCAACCGTTTCCTGCTCACCAACGGCGTAGATTTCATTATACTCATCGGCACCTGCGCAAGGCGTGTTGGAACGTGTTTCGCCATCGATGTCGGTAGCCGCATACTCCAAAGGATGCGCCACGGTGAGGCCTTCGGGGCTGGTCAAGTGGTAATCACCGTTGCCTGCAAAATGAGGTGAGCAAGTGGCAGTTTGGGCATCAAAACCCGAAGTGGAAGTCCATTCAGCCAATGTCGCACAATCTGTACCAGCGAAAATGCCAACATAACTGCCCGTGAACGAAACGCGATTGTAGTCGCAATAGCGAGCCTCGCTCTCATTATTGAAGCGGAACACATAGCCATCCGTCTCGTTGACAAACAGGTTGTTATAAACATAGAGATTCGACCAATCCTTTTGCACCATCAGATTGCCCGATGCGCCCGTGCCACTACATAAGCCCGTGTTGTGGACAAAATAGATATAATCGCTGTCGGCATTGTCAAAAGAATAGCACCAACTTGAGGCAGCGCCTTGAAAATCAACGATGTTGTTGCGGACAATCACCGGCTCTGCTGCCGTGCCCGTGCATGGACGGAGTTTCATCACTGTAGCATATTTAGAGGGATGGTTCACGGTCATCACATTGTTTTCGACAAGGCAACCATAACGGCAACGGAACATATCGATGGCATTGAAGTCGGTGTGTGAGTCGTTGGTATTGTCAATCGTATTTCCGCTGAGGGTCACATGGTCGGTGAAGGTAGTATAGATGGCCTTGCTGCACTGGTTGGTGAACGAGCAGCTCTGAACCAAGAGACCGTCGTTGAATTGGGTCATGTCGGTACCTTGGTAATAGAGGCCGATGAAACCATTGACAAACTCACAGCCGACAAAAGCATTATCGGTATCCATCCAGCCACCCGAAACCCTATAGACCAAGTTTTTGTCGTTGTCGGTATTGGAGGCTTCGGAATAGCAACCCACAAAGCGCACCTTCTCAAAACGGTCGTTTGAAAGTCCACCACGCAAGGTCACCACAATGGCATTTTCTTCCGAAGTGGAAGACAAAGTCATGTTTTCGAAGGTCACATAGTCGGCGCCATCGAGTGTGAGAGTGCTGTTTTGGGTATAACCTGCATTGCTGGTCAACACGACTTGTTGGTTGTCGGCTCCCGTGCCACGGAAGATAACGCGGTTGGAGGCGCCTGCTCCAGAGATGGCGTTAAGGGTAACATATTCCTCGTATGTGCCTGGGGCAACTTCAAAAATCACTTCGCCTGCAATACCCGCTGACAAGGCTGATACTGCCGCACCGAATGAAGTGAAATCAGGGTTTTGCGAAGCATCGGCATTGATGGTATAGACGCCAGAAAGTTGGGCATTTGCAACTGTTGCCAAAAATAGAGATAAGAACAATAATAAACACTTGTGCATAAGAACCAAGATTATTACGCATGAAACAAATACTGCAAGACCATCGCAAGAAGCCATGCTAATTGCCGCGCTTAGCGTCGCCCTTGTTCCCGAAGGCTTGCAATTGAACTCACGGTTTGGCAGGTCTTCTGACTTGTCCGAGCCCTGAAAGGGCGACCCGACATTATGCGAGCGGTTTTAACCCTCGCATA